>WGCN01000014.1 GCA_015493745.1 Calditrichales bacterium | reverse complement strand
TGAGAACGCGCATTTCATCAACATCTTCCCATCCCTGCGTATTGACAAAGGAAGGCATTTCGCCGATCCAGTACAGGGTATCGGTAGCAGGATTAAAGGGCACGGCCTGCAGATCACCGTCCATGGCCGGAGCCATATCCACGGAAAAGACCACGGAAACATCCTTGCCGCTCTCAATTACCCAATCGGGATGAACGTCGTCATAATAGGTGGTCTCTTCGCTGGCGTCCTGATTTTCCACGCCGGCAAATTCAACATCGCGGTTACCGCCGCCCTGGGAAGCGGGACGCTCCCAGCCATCGACCCAGGTTGTACTTTCATCTGCCTTAACAACATAGTATTTATAGGACTGGTTATCGCCCACGCCCTGCTGCACAAAAGGCACATTCAGGAACCACTCCAACGGGTCGGTGGTTTTACTGGACATTTTCGAACGCGTGGGATCGCTATCGCCCCAGCCGTTAAAACCGCCGCGAACCTGCAGGGAGTCGTTGGCCGGATCAAAAATCAGCACCTCGGCCATAACATCCATGCGCACGTTAAAGTTGATGCTGCCGTCTGCTCTTACGGTAACAACAGAGTCATTATCAAAATATACGACCGCGATGATTGTATCATTGGCGCCGAGTTCAACTCTACGGTTATTAGCCTCATCATTACCCCAACTAGTACCAATGACAAATTTGTAGTCCTGCGTACTGTTGGCTGGCATCTTATAGGTGCCTACATAAACGCTGTCACCATCGCCGTCTTCCATATCGGGCGCGGAAGCAGGGTCCCATTCCTGATAGCTACCGGCGGCGCGTACCACATCGGAAGAAGGATCAAATACACCTTCCAGTATCTTCACGCTCATATCCACCTGCAGGGTCACGTTAATTGAGTCCCCACCACCCACAGGCGCCACATAAGGATCATTGTCAAAATATACCGGAGCAAGCGCGGTATCATTGACGCCCATTTGAACAGCCCTGTTAGATTGACCCTGAAGCTCATCCTTACCCCAGGCGCTTCCAATAAGGAACTTATATTCATAACGTTCATTGGGCTTTACTTCATAGGTAACCACATAAGTGGCATTTCCATCCGGGTCTTCCATATTAGGAGCACCGGCCGGATCCCACCCCTGAAAAGCTCCTGCTGCTCTTACGGTATCCACATCCGGATCAAAATTTCCCACTTGAATCTGGCGGGTCATATTGACGGCCAGATGCAGGATAACCGTTGTATCCGATGAGGCGGGAAAGGTAACCGCTGTTTCCCCGTTATAAAATACGGGAGCGATGGTGGTATCCTTATCCCCAATGGTGATGGAACGGTTCGGGTCGCCTTCGTTGTTTCCCCAATCCGTGCCGATTACATATTTATACTGGTGATCCCCGCTGGACATGGTATAAGTGATTTCAAAAATACCGTCGCCGTCCGGATCTTCCATGTCGGGCGCCAGGGAAGGATTCCAGTCCTGCATGGAACCGGCCAGGCGCACCACCTGGGTACCGGGATCAAAATTGCCCTTAAGCATCTGAACGTTCATGTCTACCTGAAAGGTGACATTCACTTCAGCAGCCTGCAGGCCGGTAAAACCGAGCAGAAACAGGCCAAGGGTGAAAAGTATCGAAAGTTTTCTCATTGAGAAACCTCCTCTTTGGTTAGTGGAACATGTAAAGTTTTTATTTCCGTGACTTAAAATCAAACACCTCCTTTTTTTAAAACCCGACTTTTATGCCAAAGGTATGTACATCGCCAAGGAACTGAAAGCTTTGAAAGGCATAGTCTATGGCAAAAGACATATATCCGACACTGTTATAGCGCACGGCGGCCCCCAGGGTCAGTCCTTCCTCGCGGTCACGCATGAACAGCGTTTTAAATCCACCGCGCAAAAAAACCATGTTGTTTAAAAAAGACCACTCGGCGCCGATATTCATATACTGCGTATTGTCACTGGGCAAACCGGCATCCACGGCCAGGACAAGGTTTTGCCCTTCGCTGATTTCAAAATCGCGGGATACCCCCAACTGCAAGCGCAGGGGCATATCAAATGCGTCGGTTTCATAGTTCGAATTCAAACGATCCACCGTTCCCGACTGCTCCGGGTTGGGCGTATTCTGAAACAAGAGGTCATCGCCGTTGATCCGCATCTTGGTACCGAAATTGGTAATCGACGTGGCAAAACGGATGCCGCTGAACGGTGTGGTAAAAACCGTCCCGATATCCAGAGCAAGGCCTTGGGCCGATGAGGTGGCGATATTTTCCCTAACATATTTCAAAGTGGCGCCAATTACAAAATTTTCCGTCAAAGGCCGGGCATAGGTCAGGCCAATGGCATACATGCCCGCGTTAAAAGTATTACCGGTTCCCTCCGGCTGGTATTCGGTGGTTTCCAGCATATCGGGCATGGTTACCGCCGTCACCGAGGCACTGAAAACACCGGCATCACCCAGGGGCATGGCCATGGTTATAAAGTTAAGATTCACGTCGGCGATCCAGTTGGTTTGGCTGAACAGACCCATGGGCCTGCTGATGCGCCCGATCCCGGCGGGATTCCAGTAGACCGCCCCCGGATCATCCATGGAAAAGGCGAAAGCCCCGCCCATGGCCACGGTGCGCGGTCCGACGCCGATATTCAGGAACTTACCGGCGGTGGTGCCGGTTTTGGAAACATCCGCCCACAGGGTCGCGGCCAGGATCAGGATCGTTAAAATAAATGCTTTTGTTTTCATTTCATATTCTCCAGAGGGCTATTTAATAACCGCGAATTTACCGATTTTTTCGCCGATACCGTCGGCTTGCACATGATAGATATAGACACCGTAACTTATGGCCAGCTTATCCTTGGTCAGCATATCCCAGCGTGCCGTGCCGTTGGCGATATCCGAATCATGTTCGATCACTTTGACCAACTCACCATTGATGGTGTATATGCGAATGGTACAGCGCGCGGGCAGATGCGTGAATTGCAACATACGCGGCGCCCGGCCCTGGGTATAAATATTTCTGCTCTCAAAAGCAGCATAACCCCGGTAAGGATTGGGTACCACCTTAATATCACTCAATTCAACCTTGGCCGTATTCTTATCGATATAGGCCCCACTGGCAACAAAACGATAGGTATCACCGGCGAGGAAGGGTTTTTTTAGCAACAGTTTGGCCGTATCACCGGCGGCGGGGATACGCTGATTGAGAGAATCCACCGGAGCATTCCTCAGTTTAAATTGCCAGGTAAATTCCTCATCCCCGTTTTGATTTTCCTCGAGAAAGGCAATCAGATCATTGCGTTTTATAAAGACAACGCCAAACAGGGTATCAACCGATGCCGAGAAAATCCCGTCGCGGCCGTTTTTTGTATCCACATCCACAAAGCCGAAGTTTATAAATTTACCGGTGCTTTTATTATACACTTTAAAATTTACATCCCGCGCCGGCCAGGTTTCGCCTTCGAACTGAATCTCCGTGGACTGGCCAAAGCCGCGATCGCCAAAGATGATTTCATAATCAAAGGGGGCCTGGCGTCCGTTATCCCCGTTGGGCTGGGTGAGCTTGGCAAATTCAAAATCGGGGATATCGGGACTGTTCCATCCCGAAAGAGCCGTATTCAGTTCCACCTGTTCCTCGTTGATAAAGGTAAGCCGGAAGCCGTCGGTCAGCGGCTGTTCATAACCGGCCTCGAGATTACGGTTATCTGCCACCAGCGTATCTCCCGAGGTGGAATCCACCAGGGTATAGGAAAGGGTGGTCAGCGTATCGGACTCGGCGCCGATCCCCGGTCGCAGGGTATCGCGGAAGGTGACATGATAAACATGGCCGTCGCGTATCTTATCGGGATCGATAATTTCATAACTGATTTTACCGGAAGAGGTACCCGTGGCGTGCTGCACATTACCCAAGGTGGCTTCCACATATCCGGATGCCGGCGGCGCCGGTGAAACCCGGGCCACGTTCTTACTAAGCTGAATGGTCCCGTCTCCACGCACATTGATACGGAAAGGGGACTCCGTGGGCAAAATATTGCCCTCGGGATAGCCGAAGTCATAGGAGGTCAGCACATAATAATAGGTAAAACCGTTCTTGGCGCTTTCATCCACAAAGGTATGCTTAATTCCGGTATTGCTGCCCAGGTTAAAATGCACGCCGTCGATGCCCACCGAGTCAAAGCCATAATAATTGTCTATCAGATCGAACTGAACCAGCGGGGATCTGAAGATCAACTCACCATAGCCGTTGGTAATATTGGTAACATCCTGCAGGGCGGGGTCGGTACTGCGGTAGATGCGGTAGCCTTCAAAGTCGTTGCCGTTACCGCCAATGTTGGCGATATACTGATCAAAGCTCTTCTCGGCGGCGTCATCCCAGTACAGGGTTACCTTGTTATCACCGGGCACGGCGGTCAGGGTCGGCGTGGCCGGGGCATTGGCAAACTGATAATCGTTATTATAGGTTTCCTGAGCGCGCACCCGTTTTTTCAGTACGGCCTGCTTGCGTATTTCGCCGTTGGGATCGGGAACCGGTCCGTTGGCCAGTATGACGGCCATGGAGATCGGCTCGGACTGACCGGCCTTTAAGGGGAAGTAGGCGGCGCTGACCAACACGTCGAATTCACCGGAGACCACGCTTTGCGGATCATAAAACTTACCGGGAATCATATAGTTAAACCACAGCACGGCGTCACTGCTCAGGTCGAGGGCGCCGGCGCTCAGCCTTTGGGCGTTGGTTATACCGATCTGATCCGTTTCCGAAACATCGGTTACGTCAATATTGGGTTCGCCGGGGAAGTTGGTTCCCGCTCCCGAGGTGGGCAGGCCGTCGTTTTCTCCGGGGTCGCCGGTATCGGGCACACCGTCCAGCCCCACGTCATCAAGCAGAGGATTCCAGTCGCCGTCATTATCGACGAAATCGTTGCGACGTTCCTCGATCATCTCGTCAATACCTTCGTCGATGCCCTCGTCAACGGCGCCGTTACCGTCATTATCAACACCGTCGGCATAGGCCTTGCCCAGGTCCTCGGCCTTTACATCGTATAGAATAATATCAGTACCCGGAACCTTATAGCGAAAATAAGGGCTGTCACCGGAGGCCTGATCGATCATCTCCTGTGTGATGACGGGACTGCCGGCCTCGGCGTTATCATCATTGTCGATAAAATCGGCAAAGGCCGCGCCGACATCATCGGACTCCACCATCAGCAGATGAACCGCGCCGTTTTGCAGGTCATCGGCCTCGGGATTGGGCGGCCATCTTTTCCAGGTATCGGACGCAACCAGATCGGCCATGGCCTGTGTTACCAGCGGGCTGTTGGCCTCGCCGTTGCCGTCATTATCAATGCGGTCGGCATAACCCACCCCTTTTTGGTCGCCAAAGGGAACATGGGTCTCATTCTCATCGATCAGACCGTTGCCGTTATCATCCAGCAGATTGGTAGGGTCCTCACCGACCAGCATCTCCTCACTGACGATGGGGCTGTTTAACTCACCGTCACCATCGTTATCCACGCGGTCGATGGCGATCCCCGGTGTTTCCAACAGAGAGACCCCGACGATACCCACGGGATCGTTGCCGAAGGTCGGCGCTTTATGGTCGCTGTCCCGGCTCCAGATAATATCTTCCAGCAGATCAAACTCGGAAATATCATCCTGGGAGTCGCCGTCGCCACCCACGAAATCGGCATCCCAAATGGTTACGGCAAACTTTTCGATATCCTTGGTGCCGTCATTTTTAAAGGAATGCAGCAGGTAGACCACATCACTGACCAGGATTTGCGACCAGGCCATGTTGCGTACATCCAGAATAATACCCATGCCCTTGCGGGTCAGGTCGGTGGTATCGGGAAAGTAATTGTAACGGTCGTAAAGGTCGTCCGAAGCACGGTAATAGATTTCCTGATCGGCGTTAAATATGTTTTTGCCAAAATAGCCGTTCCAGCTGCCGGCCCAACCGGGGTCATTTGCATCACCCTCTTTATCCGGCCAAAAGGGCGGCCACGATTCCGGATCGACCGAATTGGCGATGGTCTGCTCGCTGGAAGGACGGGCCGTGTTAAAATAGCCCGGCACCGGCTCCATGTTCCAGGTATCGCGGGTAGTGGGGTTTTCCCGGTAGTTCATCACATCGACGATTCGCAGCTTATTGCCGTCTTCGTCTATCACTTCCCCACCGACAAAAAGACCGGTAAGAGCCAGATATACCTTGCCGGTGTTTTTCGGCCATTCATAGGGCGTTTCCACCGATATGGGCACGGCGCCCTGACGTCCTGTTTGTCCCCAGTTAAAAATCGTGGTACGCACATTGTTGCCCTCGAGCTGTGCCTTCCGCCTGTAGTCGGGGTTGCCGCGCTCCTTACTGGGCGTATATTGCGCGGAGAGGGTCATGGTCATGGCAAGTACCAAAACCATAAGCCGGTAAACATTAATTTTCATTCCGTTCATCAAAATAATCTCCTGCTAAAGCGGTTACAGAGCCATTTCCAAACCGAACTGCACCCTTCTTGGCGGGGCATAATGCCATGGAAAGCGGGTATACTCCTGAACGGTATTGGGACCGTTCGTTGTCACATTGATATAGTTGGTGGTAAAATCCGCCTTACCCGTATCACCGAAAACGTTTACAACCACGCGGTTATCCAAAAGGTTAAAGACACGCAGGAAGGCGGTCATCCGGGCCCTGGCCACTTCAAAAGTGTAGTGCAGGCGCAAGTCGATGGTAAACTGTCCCGGTCTTTCCCGGCTGTTGCGCTGCAAGCCGGCACTGATGCCCCGGTCGGATGTAACCTGGGTGATGCTGGGCGTATAAGGCAGGCCGGAACCATAACGGGCGATAACGCTGCTACCCCAATTTTCCTGGCCATAATAAAAAGAGAAATTTAACAGGTGGCGCTGATCCCAATCCAGCGGCAGGATAAAAATAGTGGGCGCGGCGCCGGAGTTGATGGCGTTAAACTCATCCTCGGGGGAAGAGTTACTGCCTTCCGCGATTTGAAAGGTATAGCTCAGATCAAAGGAGTAGTTGTCGCTGTAGCGTTTGTTAAAGCTCAGGGTTAAACCTTTGATGTTTGAGTAATCTTTATTGATATATTTTATATAGGTACCGTTATTGAGGGTGCGTATGGGAGCGCTGGTACTGATCCAGTCACGTACATCACGGTAAAAACCGGTCATGTCCACCCGGAAGTCGGTGGCAAAACCCTGTTGCATACCCATTTCATACATAATGGTGCGCTGGGCGTCCAGATCGGCATTACCAAAAACCCCTTCATTGTTGGGGTTATCCGGCAATCGGTAGTCGCTGCGGTTATACAAATACTCGAAAGAGGGTACCTGCAGAAAATGGCCGTACGAAAAGTGAATGGTGCCTTCGCTGTTGATGGGATAGGAAATACCCAGGCGGGGACTGATCTGCCACTTGGCGGTAGCATCCTTTAAGTAAACCTTTTCCCTTTCGGCGTAGGATACCGAATCATAGGCGGCATTGATGGGATCATTGATATCGGGATCACTTTGTATGGCCGGCACCTTGGCGTTGGGATCAAAGTAATCCACCCGCACGCCAATGTTCATGGTCAGGTCTTTAAACTCAATCTTATCCTGAATATAGCCGGCAAACTCGCGCGGCCGGCGTACATAGGCCGAACGCTGGGCGCTGTTTTTATCGGGAACGGTGGGCAGAAAGAGGTCTTTGTCATTCAGGGCGCCGTCCTGCACGGAGTATTCGTCCAGGGAGAGGCGGTGCAGGCGTGTTTCCAGTCCCATTTTAACCATATGGTTTTTATTCAACTGGGAAACCAGATCGGCCCGTATCTGAAAAGTTTGTGTTTCCCGGGAGAAACGGCTGTTGTTGGTACCGCCGGTGGCAAAGGCATTGCCGTCCGCGCGCCAGGGAACAACATTTTCCCCGACCACATGGCCCGAGGGATCCAAATAACGCGGATCGGTGGGGCTTTTATATAAATATTCCTCGAAACGCTTTATAAGCAGGGCCGTTTTAACTTCATAAAAGGTCGTCGCCGAAAGCGTATGGGTCATGGACAGCCATCCGTTGTAGCTGTCGAGAAACTTATTCAGATTGCCATCGGGTGCATATTTCAGATTATGGTCATAGTCCTGAAAATTACGACGGGAAAACAGGAACTCGGAAGTAAGCTTGAGCGTCCCCGTCGGTGTAAAGGTAAGCTTGCCCTGCCCCGTCCAGTTTTTACTCCAGTTCATGGGCACGATGGCGCCGTTTTCAAAAGTGCCGTCCGGACGGCGGGCCACCAGGGTATCACCGGTCACCGAGAATTTCCGTGTGCCGTACAGATATCCGTCGGTGTAGTTATAACGCGTGGTCAGAAAAAAGGTCAAATTGCGGGCGATCGGGCCGCTCAGGGAACCGCGCAGACTGTAATCCTGCACCGGATTGAAATTATCGATATTGAAAAAGTAGTCGGTAAAATTACTAAGATAGTCACCGGTAAACACCTGCATATTGCCTTCAAAGGTTTGAGACCCTTCCTTGGTGACGGCGTTGACCACGCCGGACATGGCATTACCGTATTCCGCGGGAAAGGTACCGGAAATAACCTCGATCTCCTGAATACTGTTGTTGTCGATATCCACCGCCTGGCTGCCGTCATAGGCGTCGCTGATGGAAACACCGTTCACCTGATAGGCAATTTCCGAACTGCGGCCGCCGCGGATATGAAACTCGCCATTGGCCCCCCGGCTGACACCGGGTTGCAACTGCAGTACGTCGCTCATTTCCACCACCGGCAGGGATTCGATCTGCTCGGAGGAAACCACCGCCTTGCTGGAGGTCAGATCCTTCTGGATCAGATCACGTTGCGCCTGTACCACGATGGCCGATTCCAGCTCCATGGTCTCCTCGGAAAGATCAAAATCCAGGGTCGTGGTACGGTCGATACTGATCTGCACGCCCTCCATCCTCACTTCATGGTAGCCGATATACTGTGCGATCACCGTATATTTTCCCGGCGGTATGTTCAAAATAACATAATCGCCGTTGACATCGGTAGTGGCCCCCAATACGGTATTTTCAAGATAAATATTTACGCCCACCAGGGGCTCTCCGCTCGATTTATCCTGAACATGACCGGCTATTTTACCCGTGGTACCGGCCATTGCCGCCTGAAAGCCGAACATCATTAGCAGTGTAAAGAACCTTAGTCTCATTTATTGCTCCTTACTGATCCGATCGTTTGTTTCATCCAAAACAAAGGATTTTATCAGGTCATTATTATAGCTGATCTTTGTCTTTTTATAAAGATTGTTTAAATAGATGAACATTATCTTCCACTCATAATCTTTTTTATACTTTTGCACAAGTTCATCCCGGACCGCCTCGAAAGGCTGTTGTTGCGGCTCTAACCGCCGGGTAACCTTGAACAGGCCATACATGCCCCGCACCTGCCAGGGACCGACCACTTTATTCAGGGGCGCCTTCCATAATTTTCCGCGCAACAGGCCAAACCGCTGCCAATCGGAAAGGCCCATGGCCCCGCCTCGTTCCGCCGACCACTTTCTCAAGGAGTGCTGACGGGCCAGACGGCCAAAATCCTCACCCTGCAGCAGGCGTCCTTTTAAATCCAGCGCTTTATCTTCGCTGGCCACCAGTATTTCGGAAACCTCCAGCCGGCGCGGCGAACGAAATTCATCCTCATGCTCATTATAATAGGCGCGCAAGGTGCTGTCAGCCACGGTGTAAGCCTGCACCACCTGGTTAAATTTAAATTTTAAGAACAGGTTATTATAGGCGGTCTGTACCTTTTCCCGCACGATGGGGGCATCGGCATATCCCTTTTCCCGGGCTTCATCCAACAAGGCCTTCTGTATAAGCAAACCCTTAATCGCCGCCTTAAGCGAAGGGATATCGACGATGGCGGCCTGTACATTCCGCGGAATACGCTCCAGCTCGTTTTTGATATCCGCCAGGGTAAAAACCCGGTCGCCATAGGACACCACCTTTACATCCCGTCCCTGTTCTTCCGCTTCTTTGGCCGAAAGCGGGCCGACGAGCCGGGAAAGGCCCTGCTCATAAAAATTCAATTTTCCCTCATCAAAATGCTGTTTCAGGAAGGCCTGTTCGGCGGGTCTTTTTTTATTGATGCGCAAAATACGTTCGATGCCGCGCCTGGCATTTAAATATTGATTCTCCGTAAGCACGGGAGCCGGCTTGCGATCTTCCACCTTTATGATGCTGTAACCCCGGGCCGTTTTAACGGGACGGGAAATCTGCCCCGGTTGCATGCTGTAGGCACTGTCTTCAAACACGGGGTCCATATCTCCCCAACTGAAATAACCGAGATAGCCGCCATTGCTCTTCAAAGTGGAGTCGGTAAAGGTACGGCGGGCCAGTTCGTTAAAGCTGGCACCCTTCATCAGGGCGGCATACAGGCTTTCCGCCTCTGCCAGGGTGGGGGCAAACAAATGCCGGGCGGCGATCTTTTCCTTGCTACGGG
This sequence comes from Calditrichales bacterium, assembly GCA_015493745.1. Lineage (GTDB taxonomy): Bacteria > Calditrichota > Calditrichia > Calditrichales > J004 > J004. The sequence goes on along the minus strand of WGCN01000014.1, from coordinate 14,932 downwards.
CAAAGGCCAGACGCACTTCCCGCTCATCGGCGGTGATACGGGCATAAACCTCCTGATCTTTCAGGTAGCCGAGAATCATTTGATTTCTTGCCCATTCCAGCTCTTTTTCATATTCCGGATTATTCTCAATCGCGCTGTTATCGTCGTAGTATTTCAACAACAGCTCATGTGCCATGTTTTGCGCCACCTGTCTGCGGGTTACCAGGTTGTCCTTCATGGCCGATGTAAACAGATATTCACGGTACCGTTTTACATAATCATCAAAACGCACGTGATATTCGCCGACGGTCGCCACTACCGGGACGGTCTCTTCCCGGCAGGAGAAAAGAAGCGCCATGGCCGCCAGGACCAATAACATCCTACGCATCTTCACCCACCTTTTTGAGTATAAAGGCTGTTTTCGCCGGAACAATCACCCCGTCCCGGTTCAGGTAGACAAGCGTCCTGCCAAACATCAGATGTTGCCACTCCGAATCCCTTTCCGGCAGATAGACGGTTTGTTCCCGGCCGGAATTGTTAACCACAATCATTATTTCATCGGAATTCCAAACACGTTTATAGGCCAGTATATCTTTTTCCCGATCGGAATAAACAAATTTCATGCGGCCCCTGGTCAGAGCAGGTTGTGACAAGCGTAAGCGGATGAGTTGAGCGTAAAAATTAAAAAGAGAGCTGTCAAAAACGACAGGATCCGCGGGACGGGGGGTAAGACTGATGTTTGCGGTTTCGGTTTCATATTGCATCCGCGGCCAAACCATGGGTTTGCGCTCATCGGGGTCGTCGGCGCCCCACATACCGGCCTCGGTGCCGTAGTAGATCATCGGAGGGCCGGGGAAGGTCATTTGCACCATGGCGATCAGGCGCAATTTTTGCCACTCTTCCGCCCGGGGCTTGCGTACATCGTAATAGGGATTGTCTCCCAGACCGATTCCCTTGTCATAAAAGAGATCCGGGTTTACGATATTGGAGGCCAGGCGGTCCGTATCATGGCTGTCCATGAGATTCAGAAGCTGGTAACGTGTTTGCGGAGCGTAGCTGCGATCGAGACGCATGATTTCCCGGGCAAATTCATCGGCAGTGTAACGGGTACTGTCATCGATAAAGAAGCGGGTCATAGCCGCCGCCCAGCGGTAGTTCATCACTCCGTCGAACTGATCTCCCCGCAGCCAGGGTTCGGGATCCATCAGCTTGTTATTGGCCCAGTCCTCCCAAAAAACCTCTCCGGTGATATAGGCCTGCGGGTTTATGGCCTTAACCCGTTTTCTGAACTCCCGCCAAAAGGGATGCTTAATCATTTCGGCCACATCCAGACGCCAGCCGTCTATGCCGTCCGAGGGATCGCCGTCACCGTTGGGATCCATCCAACGGCGGACAACGGCAAAAATGTGTTCGGCCACCGGCGGAATCAAGCCCTTATCATCTTCTTTCAGCTCGGGCAATTCGCGCACGTTCATCCAGCCCGTGTAGTCAAATTCATCTTCCGGGGTGGCGGGATCATCAAAACGCTTTATGGTGTACCAGGAGGCATATGGCGAGGCGGCACCCTTTTCCCGCACATCGCGGAAAGCCCAAAAATTAATGCCGGTATGGTTAAACACCCCGTCGATGATGATGCGTATACCACGGCGGTGCGCCTGATCCAGCATTTCCAGAAAAAGCTTATCGGCACTGCTCCATTGCCAGGTGGCGGGATCGGCGGGATTTTCATCCTTAAACAGTTGCAGGTCTGCCTGGGGGTCGGGGCCGAAGAAGGGATCAATGTGGTGAAAGGCGGCGGCATCGTATTTGTGCAGGGAGGGCGCGTAAAAAACAGGATTGAGATAGATGGCATTTATTCCCAGTTTTTTAAGATAGTCGAGCCGGTTGATGATCCCCTGAATATCTCCGCCATACCTTCGGCGCTGGGCATTGTAGGCGAAGCCCTTGCCATTGGCCTTTTCCCAGGGTTGCAACTTGTACCAGTCCGCTGTCCAGGGGCTGATGTGCCAGGCACTGGTGGTATCATGGGGGTAACTGCCGGCGATGCTGGCCAGGGTCGGATCGTTGCTTGTGTCGCCGTTGGAAAAACGCTCGGGGAAAATCTGATAAAACACGGCCGACTCCACCCAGTCCGGTCCGGAAACCGCAGGCTTCTTTTGACAAGAAAGCAATAGCAATGTCAGCAGAAAAAAGAGTCGGGTCATAGACAAAAATGTTTTGAGTGAGATGTCGCTATCAATTAGTAACACTAAATATAGTTACTAAAAAATGTGAATCAAATAGTTTCGGAAATAAATTCTAATAATTGACTCATATTTTTAAAATATTTTACCGAAAAGAAGCCGGAAACAGCCCCTTCATAGTTTGTATGGAGAACGAACGATGCGACGGCGCCTTAGACCCCTGACAAGCCTGGCGGAATTCTCCCGGCACTTCCGGTTGCGGCCGGCCGCCTGACGAAAGACGGGCGACCAAAAGCTTCATCGGCTTTTCATCTTCCGCTCATAAATTAAAACACGTTTTTATCCCGGGACGGCCGGGAAAAGCACAAGCTGTATAAAGTTAGATTTTTATGCCAAATCACGGTATATTTAGCTACTCTTAAGGAGACAGAACATGTTGACGCTTTACGGCATCCCCAATTGTGATACCATCAGAAAAACCAAAAAATTCCTGGAGAAGCACACGATCCCGTATCATTTCGTTGATGTACGTAAAACACCCCTTCCCGCGGAGCAGTTAAAGGAGATATGCGACCGGCTGGGATTGACGAAAGTGGTCAACAGCCGCGGGCAGACCTATCGTAAGCTGGGCATTAAAGAAAAACAGCCCGGCGACGATCAGCTATTTAATCTGCTTGTTGAAGAACAAGCCATGATTAAACGGCCTTTACTAAAAAACAAGAACAACTATTTTATTGGTTATGACGAGCAGGGACTGTTGGAGTTTGCCCGACTCGCCGACCCGGGGGTGATATGAATCAGATGACAGCCGTTATTTTAGGCGGCGGACGCGGTTCCAGACTCGATCCATTGACACAGGTACGTTCCAAGCCTGCCGTACCCATCGGCGGAAAGTTCCGTCTTATCGATATTCCCATGAGCAACTGTCTGCATGCCGGGGTACGTGATATTTTTATCCTGACCCAGTTCAACACGGAATCCCTGCATCGCCATATTTACGACTCTTATCGTTTTGATAATTTTTCCCGCGGATCCATCCGTATTTTAGCCGCCCAGCAAACGACGGATAACAATGACTGGTATCAGGGAACGGCAGACGCCGTGCGTAAGAATATTACTTTTTTTAAAAATGCCCATGAACATATCATCATCCTCTCCGGCGACCATCTCTACCGTATGGATTACCGTTCCTTTCTACGGTACCATATCGAAAAGGATGCCGATATCTCCATCGCCGTCAAGCCGGTGTTTGAAAAAGAGACCGGTGAATTCGGGATACTTAAGACGGATGGGGAGGGCCGGATCACCGAGTTTGTGGAAAAACCCCGGGAAAAGAAGGTTCTGGACCATTTCCGTATTGAACGCCCGCTTTTCAATGAGTTTAATATCGATCCCGGCGACAGGCGCCATGTGGCCTCCATGGGTATTTATATCTTTAAAAAAAATGTTCTCTTTAAGCTTCTGGAAAACAACAAAAAAGAAGATTTCGGTAAGGAAATCATCCCCGACAGCCTGAAAACCCAAAATGTTTTCGCCTATTTTTTTGACGGTTACTGGGAAGATATCGGTACCATACGGGCCTTCTTCGACGCGCACATGGATTTTACGACACCCATTCCCAAGTTTAACTTTTATGATGAAAAGTATCCCTTTTTCACCCATCCGCGCTATTTGCCGGCCTCAAAAATCAACCAGTGCCAAATCAACCACTCCGTCATTTCCGAGGGTTCCATTTTGCTGGGGTCCATCATCGAACATGCCATTATCGGCATACGCTCCTTTATCGACGAAGGTACTCTGGTTCAACGCTCGATCGTCATGGGCAATGCCCGTTATGAACATATCGTGGAGCGGGACAAAAACTATTCAACCAACACCCCCAACCTCGGCATCGGTAAAAACTGTATCATTCGCAATGCCATTGTGGATATGGATTGCCGTATCGGCAACAACGTGCAACTGATCAATAAGGACAACCAGCAGGAAGTGCGGGAAAAGCTTTATACCATACGTGACGGCATCATCATCATCGCTAAGGGTACTGTCATTCCGGATAACACCATCATCTGATATGCGCAATAAATATCTTTATTTTAAACTTTTTGATCTGCAGCAGCCCGTGGAAGAGATACGGCACTATTCCGAACTGGAGATATCCGGTCTTTTGGGCGCGGTGACACCCATCGAAAATATTTTTCAGCTTTCCCGTCAACCGGAGATCAAGCGCGTTATCGAAAAGGACCTTCCCCTGCAAAATGCCCTGACCGACGGCCTGCCCGGCCGCGGGCGCCACGGCTATCTGTGGAGCGGCGACACCCCGCCCGATGTGGTTCCGCTGCTTAAACGGCTGACCTACATAAAAGAGATATTCTTGTTCCAGCAAGCTCTGGAACCGGACCCGGCCTGGCTAAAGGAAGCCCTCGCCTCCATGCCCTACCGTGAATACAATATCTATCTTTGGCGGGTTTTTCGCATCACAACCCGTTCTTTTTTATGGGACCGCATGTTATACATCGAGCAGGTGTCCCGCAATGAATCGGAAGTGGACAACCAGATAAAGACGTTGAAAGAGGAGTTGCTGCTTTCCCCCGGAGAAGAGAGCAACCTCAATCCCTATGAAATGATCAGCTATGCCCGCCCGCCCCGGTCCGGTTCTTTTTTCCTTGATTTCCAAAAACGCCAGCAACGCGTTTCCGGCCGGCGCTGGATACAGGCTTTACTAAACAGCATAGCCCCGCGCGAGGAGAATACCATACAGTGTTTTTTCGACTCCCTCGAAAATGTCTATGCCCACGCCATTACCCTGGGACTGAACATCTCCACCGTCGATATCAATCCGGTCAAAAACATCATCCGCGAAGCCAACAGCGCCCTGACGGAAATTAAAGCGGCCGATTTGAGCACCATGATCAATGAGTTGCAATCGAAAATCAATATGCTGATGAGCGCCACCGCCGCCGCGCAAACCGATCTGTTTATGTACAGCGCCGAGGGACAGTTTATCTCCTATTGGCAGGATGAAAGAAGGCGGTTGAAAACCTACACCCTTAACCTTCCGGAAGCCTATTTGAAATATATCGCCTGTACCCGTTTCCTTATCGAAACCCGTGCCCTGAGCCAGGATAAGCGGCTGAACGCCATTGTAACGGCCGCGCTGGTTTTGACCATCCAGGCCAGTTTGCGAAAAAAGGAAACACCCTCTTTTGTCACAAGTCTGATCGATATCCTGCGCCGTTTCTATCTGAAACGCTATCTGCTGAACAAGTTTGACGCCTGGATGCCCGTCCGGTACGGAAAGCTGGACTGTTTCCACGGCGATGTGTTTAAAACGGAAAATAGAAGCGAAACAGCGATTCTCTTTTTACCCACGCAGCTGAAAAGGGCCGGTTTTAACAAGGAAGAGCGCAGCATCATGGAAATGCTCAAGCTCCTGCCCGTTGTGGAGAAAGAGGAAAAGCTTCTTTGGGGCTATAAGGAAATCCCCGCCGCGGAAATGGATGAAAACCGTGAGGATATCGCCGAAAAAGGCGGGCTGATGCGCTGGCTGCCCCGCCAGATGCATGAGTTTTTTACGCGGCTGGAACTGATGGGCCGGCAGGAGGACATCCCGCGATACTACCAACTGCTTAAACAATATAACCGCCTTTTTGAACATCTGAGCAGGAGTACGGAAAAACAGCTTATACTGTTTATACGTCAAAGCTATGTAAAAAACAACGATTTGCGCCTCGAGGTGCCCTGGAGCGAAACGGTTAAAAAGATCATCCTTAAAAACAGGAAGATGAGCAGTTGGCACCTTAAGGAGGAGTCGCAACATCTTATTCCCGGAAACTCCCCGCAGTTTGACCGCAGCTATCACATCCTGACCTATCGTATCATCCAAAGCTAAAGTTCCCGGCGCTCAGGCCTGGGGTAAACGCCAGCGGTAACGGATGGCCAGGATACGAATCGCCATAATGGTCGCCACCATCGCCACAGCGGCCGTAAGCGGCGTAAAAGCCAAATAAATCAGTACGGCATATAAGGCCCCTCCGGCCAGGCAGGCCGTGGCATAGATATCCCGTTGAAAAATCAGCGGCGTTTCGTTGCTCAGCGTATCACGGATAACCCCGCCAAACACCGCCGATACCGTGCCCATGATGATGGCCACCGGCGCGGACAAGCCCGCCGCCAGCGTCTTTTCCAGACCGATCAGTGTAAACACGGCGATACCGATGGTATCAAAAAGATGCAGGGTATGGCGCATCTTCTCCAGATACCTGCCCCAAAAGAATGTCAGCGTAATACCGGTCACGATCACCCACAGGTAGTCCCCCTGTTTCAGCCAGCCCACCGGCAGCTCGCCGATCAACACGTCGCGCAGGGTGCCGCCGCCGATGGCCGTAACAAAGGCAATCACCGCCGCGCCAAAAAGATCGAATTTTTTGTAACGGGCGGTCAGCGCCCCGCTGATGGCAAAGGCCAGGGTGCCCAGCATATCCAAAACATAAAAAAAATCCATAGCCGCCCGTATCTGTTGAATCTTATCTTATTTCAGTTATATTTATCTTTTATTGCGATCCGCGAGAAACAAAAAGTAGTGCAATTTGTTATCAACGGCAATTATATCAACCCAAACAAAGGAGGACGATATGGCAACAAAGAAAATTTTAATGCTGGTGGGCGACTATGGCGAGGATTATGAGATCATGGTGCCCTTTCAGGCGCTGAGCATGGTCGGCCATCAGGTGGACGCCGTTTGCCCGGACAAGAAAAAGGGGCAGCAGATTCGCACCGCCATTCATGATTTTGAAGGCGACCAGACATACAGCGAAAAGCCGGGGCACAATTTTACCCTGAACGCTACCTTTGACGATGTGAAAGCGGAAGACTACGACGCCCTGCTGATCGCCGGCGGGCGCGGCCCGGAGTATATCCGCCTGAACGGCAAGGTGATCGATATTACCCGCCATTTTGCCGAAGCGGGCAAGCCCATTGCCGCCATCTGCCATGGCGCGCAGGTACTGGCCGCCGCCAACGTCATCAAAGGCAAGCGTATTTCCGCCTATCCCGCCGTGGGGCCGGAGGTAACCCTGGCCGGGGCCGAATATGCCGACATCCCCGTGGATCAGGCCGTGGTTGACGGCAACTTTGTCACCTCCCCCGCCTGGCCGGCCCATCCCGACTGGCTGGCCAAGTTCCTCAAGGTGCTGGGAACAAAAATAGAACTGTAAACTTTATAAAAGCCACCGTGAAAACATGGTGGCTTTTTTTTCTGGAAAGGGATTTTTTGAAGCGCTATGCAGCTATTTCCCCGATTTTTATAACCGGAAATATTTGCCCGGCGTGGCTGCAGCGGTTTCTTTAAATCGCTACGCACAATCATGGCCCTTTTTAACTTTGGAAGAGTGAATCATTGACACCCGCTTGCTTGTATATTACCTTAGCTAAGTAAACAGACTAAGGAGCGGCCCAATGATTCAGGTTAACATGCATGAAGCCAAAACAAATTTATCAAAACTTATCGAGCAATTAAGCCAGGGTGAGGAAATTGTAATCGCCCGGGGCAATAAGCCGGTTGCAAAATTAGTATTATTTGATGAAATCCACGCGCAAAGAAAGATTGGATCCGCTCGCGGACTTATAACCATGGATTCCTCATTTGACGAGCCCCTTGAAGATTTCGCGGACTACATGCCATGAGATTGCTGCTCGATACCCATGCCTTTCTTTGGATTGTCAGTGATGATAAAAAGCTGCCGGAAAGTGTTAAGCGCTGTTTTCTTGATTCCGGGAATGAAATTTTTATCAGCAGCGCAAGCATATGGGAAATGGCCATCAAGATAAGTCTGGGGAAGTTAAAGATCGGACTTGATTTAAACGCCTTTGTAAAGAATCATGTTATGGGGAATGACATAGGTATTTTGAACATTCGACTGAGTCATATCTACCGCTTAGAGAACCTGCCCTTTCACCATCGGGATCCTTTTGACCGTTTGATTATTTGCCAGGCAATAGACGAAAATCTTAACATTATCAGCCGGGACAGCTCTTTCGATAAATATTCAGTTACACGGCTTTGGTAGGTACTCCTGATCACGGACGACCGACCCGTCTGTCCGCCTTCGGTGGATAACCTTAGCCACAAAGCCCTGAGTTTAGCGCCCTATTTCTTTTTCAGTTTATCCTTAAACTGCTTACGGAACTTTTTAACCTTGGGATCGATGACCAGACGGCAATAACCCTGATTGGGATTGCGGCGGTAGTATTCCTGGTGACTGATTTCCGCCACATAAAAATTACTGAAGGGCGTAATCTCGGTTACGATGGGATCGGCGTAAATATGCAGCCTGTCCGTTTCCGCCTTGGATTTTTCGGCGATGTCCTTCTGCCGCTGGTTATGGTAAAAGATGGCCGAACGGTACTGGGGCCCCACGTCCGCGCCCTGGCGGTTCAGGGTGGTCGGATCATGCGTGCGCCAAAAGATGTACACCAGATCCTCAAATGAGATAATTTTCGGATCAAAATAGATATTGACCGCCTCGGCATGGCCCGTGTCCGTAGTACACACCTGTTCATAAGTAGGGTTTTTTACATGACCGCCCGCGTAACCGGACACCGCTTCCACCACCCCTTCGATATCTTCAAAAATGGCTTCCACACACCAGAAGCACCCGCCGGCAAAGGTAGCTACTTCCAGTTCACCCTTTTGTACCTTTATATCCAGATCTGTCCCCATCATCTCTCCGCTTGTTTTATCTCCGGCCTTTGTGCAACCAAAATACACAAATGTTATCAACAACAAAAATCCTGTAAAGCGCATCATAATTCCTTTCTGCTTTCTTCCGGCCCAAAATAAGAGCCATTGTTCGCAAAAAGTTCACATTCCGGTCAGAATAAAAAGACCGCCACCTGCTCTCCCGCTTCAATTTGCTGATTGATTTTGATGCGGATGTAACCGTCGGCATGGGCCACCGTCGTGGGCATGTGCGATCCCTGCCGGCTCAACAGACGGGCCGTGGGCAACAGTTCACCTTCCTTTTGCTCAAGAACAACACGGTTCAACTGAACGCGTTCGCTGCGGTTTATCAGCCCCCCGGCCATCCGCGCCACAATTGTTTGCCGTTTAAAGGGCCGCCCCTGCATATAGCCCAGAAGCGGTTTGATATAATGGGTGTAGCCCATAAAGGCGGAAACCGGATTTCCCGGCAGGCCGATCAGCAGGCAGTTCCCCCTTCGGGCGGCAAACATCGGCTTACCCGGACGTTGGCGGATTTTCCAGAACAGGGTTTCAAATCCCGCCGCCTCCGCCGCGGAACGCACATGGTCATGATGACCCACCGACACCCCGCCGGTGCTGATAATCAGATCGGAGAGCAGGGCGGCAGAGGCCAGGGCGTTCTTTATCTTTTCCGGATCATCGCCAAGGTGATGGCTGTTCAAGAGCCGGGCGCCATCCCGCTTCAGGGCGCTTTCCAGCATGGGGCCGTTGGAGTTGCGCACCTGACCGAAAGCGGTGGCGTTGTTATGATCCACCAGCTCGCTGCCGGTAATGCACAGACTAATCGCCGGCCGTTCGGCCACCCGTACCCGGTCGATGCCGATGGAAGCCAGCAGGGCCACATAAGCGGGCGTGATACGCACCCCTTTTTTGGCGACGATCATACCTTTTGAAAATTCCTCTCCCTTAAAACGAATATGCTGATGACGCTTTTTAGCCTGCAAAATGGTCACCCGTTCCCCATCCGCCGGAGCGCAGTCTTCCACGGGCACCACCGCGTCGGCGCTGTCCGGCACCGCGGCCCCGGTGCTGATACGGATGGCCTGTCCCCGTTGCAGACGCCCCGCAAAGGGAAAGCCAGCCTGGCTTTCTCCTGTTAACACCACCTCAACGGGTAAGCCCCCGGCGGCGGCTTCAATATCCCCCCAGCGCACGGCATAGCCGTCCATGGCGCTGTTGTTAAAGGCGGGCAAATCAAAGGGGGCTTCGATATCCCCGGCCAAAATATGATCCGCCGAGGCCATCAGGTCGATCTCCACGGCTTCTTTAAGGGCGGCGTTTTTCTTTAAAATCTCAGTGGCCTGTTCAATGGTAATCATCGTCTTTCTCCGTATTCATCCTCATTCCCAAAGGGAATATAATTTCCGTATATCACACGCGGGTACACATGGATGCACATTCCTGAAAAGGGCCCGGTTTCACTTCCGCTCCGGTTTCAGCCAGCGTTTCTCTTCGTCATGACCGCCGCCCCACAACATGGGAAAGGCGTGCGGCAGACCCGGAAAAAGCGCCTGCAGGCTCTCCAGCGCCCCGCGCGAGCTGCCGGGCAGGGTTATGATCACCGAGCGGCCGCGAATGCCGGCCACCTCCCGCGAGAGCATGGCATAGGGCGTCCGTTCCTTGCCATGCCTGCGCATGGCCTCGGTTATGCCGGGACTCTCTTTTTCCAGCAGGGGTTTTACCGCTTCCGGCGTATGATCCCTGGGCCCAAAACCGGTGCCGCCGGTGGTGAGGATTAAATCTACATCGTCCTCATCCGCCAGGCCTTGAACGCGGTCACGTATACGCGCCGCCTCATCGGGCAGAATGTCATATACCACAACATCCAAACCCTTCTCCCGTAAAAAGCCCTCGATGATTTTTCCCGATTTATCCTTGCGCGTTCCGGCAAAAGTGGAATCGGAGATAACCAGCACGGCCGCGCGCGGGGGGCGGGCAAAGCTGTCCTTGAAGTCGCTTTTGCCGCCCTTCTTTTTAACCAGACGTATATGGCCAAAACTCAGTTCCTCATCAAAAGGCTTGAGCATGTCGTAGGCGTTAAGTAGTGCCGCGCTGACGGCGGTCATCGCTTCCATTTCCACCCCCGTCTTCCAAACGGCGCGCACCTCGGCGCGCACGGTCATGGTGGATTCTCCAAGTTCAAAACCGATCTCCACCCAATCCACCGGCAGGCTGTGGCAAAAAACGATCCACTCCGCCGTGCGCTTGGCCGCCTGTATGCCCGCGGCCCGGCTCACCTGGCGCACATCGCCCTTGGGCACCTCGTTGTTTTTTATTTTTTCCATGATCTCCGGCGTGCCATGCAAAACCCCCTCGGCCATGGCATATCGCAGGGTGTTGAATTTGGGGCTTACATCAATCATAATCTTTTACTCCGGTTGTCCGTCTATCCAACGGGTTTGCCCGTCGCTCAGGCATTCCTTCTTCCAGACGGGTACGTTATGTTTAATCTCTTCCACGATCCATTCCATGGCCCGCATACTCTCCTTGCGATGGGCGGCGGATACAAAAACAAACAGGGATATCTCTCCCGCCGCCACCCGGCCGGTGCTGTGATATACATGCAGGCAATTGAGGGGGAATTTTGTAAAGGCCTCTTCACGAAGGCGGCTTATCTCGCCATTGGCCATCCCGGCGTAGGCGGAATATTCGATGGCCTCCACTTTTGCCCCGCGCGCTTCGTCGGCCCGCACCTGGCCCAGAAAAATAGCATGGGCGCCAATATTTTTTTTAGCGGCATGACCGGCAATCTGCCCGGCGATAAAATCCGGGGTGATGGGCCCGTCCATAAAATAGTTTTTCTCACTCATGGTCAATCCTTTTCTTTCCATTGTTACTTATTGGCGGCATCCGCTTCCCGCATATTCCTCCCGGAAGCGGCCTCCCCGCTTAGCTTTGTCCAACCGCCCTTAAGGCTGTAGACCCGTTCCAGGCCCTGCTCGCGCAACATAGCGGCCAGGCGCAGGCTGCTCAGGCCATGGGCGCACACCAGCAGCACGTCGCTTTCCGGCGGCAGCATATCCGCCCGCAGTCTGCTGCCCGGTATATGGCGGCAGGGAAACGGCGGCGGCGTTGTTGCGGATTCGCGCACGTCCACCAGCACGGTCTCCTTCTCCCTTTGCAAAAACATCCCGGCGGTCCATTCCAGGGAACCTCCGCATTCCAGGCTGTAATCCACATCGGGCAGCCGTTTAAAGTTTTCCCGCGCCAGGGCAAGCTGTTTCTCATCCGCCTTAAAACGTATCGTCTGGCTTTGTAAAGTCAGCGCGTCAATAAACCACAGGCGGCCGTCCGTGGAGCAGTTCAATCCCAAAAGATATTTCAGGGCTTCATTGGCCTGCGCCAGCCCCACCATGCCGGCCACGCTGCCCAAAATGCCCTGCTCCCCGCAGGACGGGGCCGTTTCCGCCGTGGGCCTGTCGGGGAAGAGGCAACGATAGCTGGCTCCGCCGTTGTGATTGCACAGGGCCATCTGTCCCTGAAAGCGATCCAACGCGCCAATGATAAAGGGCAGGCCCAGCCCCACGCATACGTCGTTTATCAGATAGCGGGTAGCGAAGTTATCGGTGGCGTCGATCACCAGATCATGGCCGCGCAGCGTTTCCACCGCCATGCCGGGCAATAAAAAGCCGTCTACGGCGCGGCATTGGATTTCCCCGTTCAGGTCTTTCAGTCTGGCGGCGGCGGCCCGGGCCTTATTTTGCCCGAGGGAAGATGTGCCAAACAGAATCTGCCGGTGCAGGTTGCTTTTTTGCACGCGGTCGCCATCGATGATGGTCAGTTCCCCCACCCCGGCGGCGGCCAAATATTGCAGAACCGGGCAGCCCAGTCCCCCCGCGCCGACGACGGCCACGCGCGCGGCCGCAAGCTTCTCCTGTCCCGCGCTCCCTATTTCCGGCAATATCATCTGCCGGGCATAGCGTTCCATCGTCAACCTCCGGCAAAGGGCGGCAACAGCGCCAGTTCATCCTCCTCATGGAGTATGTCGTCATCCGCGGCCATTTTCTGGTTGAGGGCCACGCGGAAGGTATAGGCGTTCAACCGCGGGTGTTCTTCCCGCAGCCGCTTCATAAACTCCCCCACCGTCAGCGGATGCTCCAGGGGCTGTTCCCGCTCCTGCAACACCTGCGTTAAAGCGCCAAAAACACGGACTTTCATACTATCCTCCCGCCGCCGAACAGCGGCTTAAAAAAGTTTTTATACCATTTATAGCGATTCATCCTTTTACGCAGCCAGGCGCCAAAGAAAACCCTTTCCAGCAACAGACCCGCCGCCAGGGCCAGGGTCAGGTTGCCGCTGAACAGGGAGATCATCCCCACCATAACGGCCACCAGCCACTGATAGCCCCTATCCAGCCCCAGGGTCAGGGCCATCATGCGCATGCTGTCCAGCAACAACAGCGCCGCCAACAGGGGAACCGGTATCCAGAACAGGGCCTCGCTTACGCCGCCAAGTGCCGCAAGCACTAAAATCGCCCCCATGATAATCACCGTACCGCCGGTTTTGCCGCCAAACTGTTTATAGGCGCCGATGCCGCCGGAACCGTGACACATGGGAAAACCGCCGAAGAAGCCGATAAAGAGATCAAAAAGACCGATGGAAACACCCAGTTTTTTGGGAGAGACCTTTTGACTACGTTCCGGCCAGAAGCGGTGACAGGCGTCGGAGGCGGCATACATGGCGTTGCCCAGGGTCAGCGGAAGCTGCGGGATAATCAGCAACAGCATTACATCGGGCAGCAAGGAGAGATCGGGCAGGCCCGGGCGCAACAAAGAGTCCGCCGCCGGCAAGGCGGGCATAACCCGGCCGCTGAACACGGCAAAGAGCATAAAAGCCAGGGCCAGCAACAAGCCCAACGGCAGCTTGCTTTTGCGCCGCGCCAGGGTTAGTAAAAGAGCCAGGGCAACCATCACTCCCCCCCCTAAAAGGGAGGAGCTGCTTTCGGCGTTCAAAAACCACCCGCGTGAAAGAACGAGCTCAACTGCCTTGCGGGCCAGTATCAGCCCCACGCCCAGTTGGATGCCGCGCACTATGGCGTCGGAAAACCATTGTTGCAACCAATCCACAATGCCGCCCAGGGAAAGCAGCAATAAAAGCAGACCGTAAAACACCGCCGCCGTGGTCAGCCATTCCGCCGGCAGACCGGCGCTGATGGCAATAACGGTCATGGCCTTTAAGGGCTGAACCGAAACGGGCACTTTGTACCACCAGCCCCCCAGCATAAAAACGATACCCCAGAGGAAGAAGAGAACGGCGGGTTGAAAGCCGTTGAAAGCGGCCAGGGCAAAACTCAGCGGCAGCAGGGTGCCCAGATCGGCAATGGAGGCGTTCCACTCCGGAAGACGGAAACTGTTCTTCATCGCCTCAGCCTCCGATTTGCGCCATGGAAGGCAAGGCGCCGTTATTCTTCTTTTCCGCCTCGAACCCGTCACGGCCGCGGCGGGCGATCAGCTTTTTCACAGCGGCCAGGATTTCCCCGTCTGTCGCTCCGGCGCGCATCATATCACGCACATTAAGTTGCGGCGCGGCATAAAGGCAGGTTTGCAGCCCGCCGGTGGGGGTCAGCCGCAAGCGGTCGCAACTGCCGCAAAAAGTACGCGTGTAGGCGGCAATGATACCCAGGGCTCCGGAAAAGCCGGGCGCGGAGTAAAGGGCGGCGGTGGCGCTGCCCGGAATGGCCGACAGGGCCGGTTCCTCCCGGCGCAGTTGTTGCAGTATCTCCCGGGCCGGTATAAAGGTGTCGTTCTCCCCGGAAGCATTAAAAGGCATCTGTTCGATAAAGCGGATGATCAGCTTTTCGCGACGGGCCCAATCGACAAAAGCGGGTATCTGATTTTCGTTCACCCCGCGCATCAGTACCACATTGATTTTTACGTGAAAGTCCATCTCCAGGGCGGAACGCACCGTCTCCAGCACAGGGACAAATTGATCGCGCCGGGTGATGCTATGGAACAGTTCCCTGTCCAGGGCGTCCAGGCTGATGTTCAGATTATGAATGCCGGCTTTTTTC
>WGCN01000013.1 GCA_015493745.1 Calditrichales bacterium | reverse complement strand
TTACCGCTGAAACAAGTACGCTGAAAATCGCCAGCAGTGTAAATATTCAAATGAGAATAGATGCCAACACCAGCTTTTATGCCATAACTCATGCGCCACCGACAGGCGCCCGCGCGCTTACTTTCGATGCGTTAAATGCAGCTACGGTGTATACAATAACAAATGCATTGAATATAGACCCGAATTCTAATGGTGTCGCTTTTAGTGCAAACGCTTCCATGGCTTACTCTGGTACAACAACACTTAATTACACAACGGGAAACGATATTACTATCGGCAACGAATGGCCCTCTACAAATTCGCCGACAAACATTACTATAAACTCAGCGGCCACGTTTACCCTGGGCAGCAGCAGAACGGTGACCGGCACCTTTACCCACACCGGCGGCGGTGTTTTTGATGTGACCGGCGGTACCTTTCAGATAGACGGCACCTTTGCCAAAGGCTCCGGTTCCTTTACCCTGAACGGCGGCTCGCTGGCCTACGGCTCCTCCGGCTTGCTGCGTTATGACGCTTCGCAGACTGCGGGTCCGGAATGGTTGAGCTCGGTTCCCAATGTGACGGTTCAGACGGGTACGGTAGTCCTGGCCGCCGCCAGCGGTAACCGTACCATCACCGGTACCTTAACCGTGAATAGCACGCTTACAGCCAATGACAATGCCCTGAGCACGGGCACCTTTAATAATAATGGTGCGGTAACCACCACCAATGTGGCTGTTTCCTCTTCGGGCAATACCACCTTCGGCGGATCGGCCAGCCTGGATACCGGTGGCGGTAACTTCTCCGCCGGCGGCAATCTTGACCTGGGTTCCAGCGCCGCGCTGACCACGGGTGGCGGTACGGTTTCCGTAACCGGAACATCCAACTTTAACACGTCATCAACCATATCGTCATCGGCGGGCGCGGTAAACCTTTCCGGCGATGTTACCATGAGCTTTCAATCTTCCATCAATACCAGCGGAACGGCAACCCTGGATGGCAACCTTAGTGTCAGCGGTGGCGCCACCGTGGGGCAAGCTACCGCGGGAACGCTGGTCATGGGCGGTTCGTCCACCAGTACGGTGAACATAGACGGTTCGTTGACCGTGTTTGATTTTACGGTAAATAAAACCGGCGGTTCTTCCACCCTGGTCATCCCGACCTCCAGCGTGGAGTTCAGGTTTAACACCAACGGTACGCTATACATACAGCAGGGTATACTTGAACTGACGGCCAGTTCACAATTTTTGAATACCAGCGGTGTTAACCTCTCTTCCGCTGATAATGTGACTTTAAAGATTGACGCCAACGGTACTTTAAAGACAGCCGATGTACCCATTACAGGTTTTAACGTCTTTACCCTGGCCGATGGCAGTACGGTGGAATTTTCCGGTACGGCGGCCCAGGATATTCCCGCCGCGACCTTTGGCAATATCACCGTTTCCACAACCCATAGCAATGGCGCTTCCTTTACCGGCGGCGTTACCCTGCTTACCAATTCAACCATTACGGTTGCCGCGTCCAGCCGCCTGAACATGGCCGGGCAAACCATCACCCATCCCGGAACCAGTTCCGATGATTTGACGGTGGCCTCCGGCGGTACTCTGTACACCGATGGAACGGATATAACGGGTTTTAGCACATATAGCAGCCTGGCGGGTACAGTCGTTTTTAATGGTTCTTCCCAGGAAACCGCTCCCTCGGGCACCTATGGCAATTTGACCGTGAACAACAGCGCCGGTTTGGCCCTGGGCGGTCAGGTAACGGTTACGGGAACGCTGACCTTTACCAACGGTACCATTGCATCCACTTCCACCAATACGCTGACTTTAGGGGTAAGCGCCACGGCTAACCCGACCTCTACCAGTTTTGTTACCGGTCCGGTGGCCCGTCAAACCGATGGCACGGCGACTTCCTTTAGTTTCCCCACCGGGTACAGCACAAGCCTGAGAAGTGTCAGTCTCAGCTTTAATTCCGCCCCGGCCAACAGCAATACGATTACGGCCGAGGCCAAAGGAACGGCCACGGGGGCCACATCGGCCGACCCCGATGTGAAATCGGTAGAAGATGACGGATACTGGACGGTTACCTCCACGGAAGTAACTCCTCCGACATATACGATAACCCTGACGACAACAAACTTTTCGCCGTCTATTTCTTCCAGTTCCAATGTAACGGTTGTTAAAGGTACGACGCCAAACTTTGACACCCAGGGCACCAGTGAAAGCTCCGGCACCGATCAGGTGACGGCCACTTTTGCCGACGGTTTTAGTGATTTTGCCGTGGGTAACCTGACGACGACCTTTACCTGGGATGGCGGCGGCGCCGACAATAACTGGAGCACGGCTCTCAATTGGAGCAGTGATACGGTTCCCGGCAACGGCGATGTGATTTCCATACCCGGTAACTTTACCGTGGATTATGACGCCGGCGTAACGACTTCGTCCTATGCCAGCATCACCCTTTCCGGCTCGGGCAATACGCTTAATTTTAATGCCGCGATTATCGATTTCGCTTCCACCTCACTTACGGTGGGCAGCGGTGATAAGGTTGTCTTTGCCGGAGCCACGGTGAACAACTACACGGCAAGCAATACCACCTATTCCAGCGGTTCCACCGTGGAATTCCAAACCGGAACGGTACAGGGCGACGATTATGACGCGCTTATCGTCAATAATGCCGGTTCGGTTTCTTCTTCGGCGGCCATAACCGTGGCCGGCGCCTTTACCAAGAGCGGCGGGGGTACGTTTACCGCCGGCGGAACCTTTAGCGTGGCGGGTACAACAACTCTTAGCGCGGGAACTATTGATCCCAGCGGGGGCATGACCCTCTCCGGTGATATCGTGGGCAACGGCGGCCAGTTTAGCAGCTCTTCCGGCACGGTTACCCTGAACGGCAGCTCGCAGCAGACCATCAGCGGTTCCACGGGTCTGACATTTAATAACCTTACCCTGAATAACGCCAACGGTCTGGCCATTTCCACCAGTCCGACGGTTGAAGGTGTTTTTACCTTCAGCAACGGTTTGGTGACCACGGGTAATAATAACTTTTATATTGGCATCTCGGGTTCAATCAGCGGCGCCAGTTCATCCCTCTATTTTAGCGGACGTTTGGCCAAGATATATGGTGACGGCGCGTCCAGCTTTACCTATCCCGTGGGTAAAGGGGGCGAATATTTGCCTGTTACTTTGAGCTTCGGTTCCTTAACTTCCGGCTATACCCGGGTGGTTGAGATGATTAATTCTGATGCCAATAGTCTGGATCCGGATATTGACGCTACGTCCTTATCCGCTGTTTCCATTGTACGCTACTATGAAATATCCCGTGTGGGGACCGGTGGCGGCATCAATGGAAGTGTTCAGGTAACGTTATCCTACAATGCCAATGACGGCGTGGATGGTAGTACCACGGCTCTCGATGTGGCCCAGCTCTCCACCGATACCAACGGTTCCGCCGGTACCATAGGGGTATGGCAAAGTATCGGCGGCGATGGAACCGCTTTGACTACCGGTACGATTCAGTCCGGGACATTCACCTCCGGTGGCGACTATTACGCCCTGGGTGATGACGCCGCCAACGGTAAGGACAACTCCCTGCCGGTCGAGCTTTCCGCTTTCGAAGCGCTGACCGATGTGGACCGGGTTGTGCTTAACTGGCAAACGTCATCGGAATTGGAAAACTATGGATTCAATATTTATAAAAAATCCGTGGATCAGCCTGAGTGGAGCCTTGTAAATGATGATATCATCGAAGGGCAGGGAACCTTCTCCGGTGAAAGCAATTACAGCTTTACCGATCTCGATGTGATTTCCGGCAGAAGTTATACTTACAAATTGGAATCGGTAAGCTATAACGGAGCCGTGAATGTCGAGAAGGTTGTCAAGGTTGAGGTGCCTGTTCCGGATGAATATGCACTGTTTAACAACTATCCGAATCCTTTCAATCCTGTAACGCATATCAAGTTCCAGGTGAAGGATCAGGCCAGGGTCACGGTTGTCATTTACGATGTAAGTGGCCGTCAGGTAAAAACCCTCTTGGATAAAAAAGAGTACGCCGCCGGGCGCTACGAAATCTCCTGGGATGCTACGGACCGGTTTAGCCAGAAAGTAGCCAGCGGAGTCTATTTCTATCGCTTTACGGCAAACAATTTTACCAAGATGGGTAGAATGGTGTTGCTTAAGTAACACGGTTTTATATCACAATGGTGATATAGCAAATTGTTTACTTTTGCGGCTTGGAACTACTCATACTTAATTTAATGGGACTATGACGCAATCTTTTTCATGCAGAGCTCTTTCTCAAAGGGCTCTGCATTTTTTAAGTAAAACAGCCGTGCTGTTTTTAGTGGTCTTGACCACAGCCGTTTCCGCTCAACATGTGACGACGGAAGTTATTTCGCAAAATGAGACAACAACCCGCCTAAAGCTGACTTTTGACGCGCCGCAAATTGCCGGTGACGCCAAAGGCCATTATGCTTTTTACCGCAAGGCCAATTATACTGTTTCCGAATCCGGAGCCTGGATTCCGGTTGTCAGTATAAAAGTAAATCTGCCAGCGCTTTCGGCCAGCGCCCGTGTTGTTTCCAAAAGAACAGAAAAGCTGGATATCCCCGAATATAAGTTTATCCGCAAGGCCACGGCTCAGGTTCCCGTTCCGGAGGAGCTTGCGATTTCCTATAAGGGTAAATACCGCAGACAGCCTCTTTTCCTCTTGACGGTCCTTCCCGTACGACTCATTGACGCCGGTACGGTTGAATGGACACGGGAGTTGATCGTTGACCTGGACTATAAGAGCGATAAATCCAGGGAATTCAGAACGGTGAGCAGTCATGAACTCAAGACCAGGACCTTTGATGTGCAGGGGCCCGTCTTCAGCGAGCAGACGACCGACGCTTCCAGAGGTGTTAGTGCTTCCCGCACACTGGCTTCGTACATATCCACTAAGGCTTTTAAGCTGAAGATATTGAAAACGGGAATTTATAAACTGACCTTTCAGGATTTTGAAGAGGCCGAGGTTCCCATCAGCGACTTTGATCCGCAAAAAATCGCCATCTATAATAAGGGCCGGGAAATACCCATCTATGTTAAAGGGGCGGAGGACGGCCGTTTTGACGCCACGGATTTTATAGAGTTTTACGCCGAAAAGAATGAAAAGACCTTTCTGGCACAATATGAAGATATGTATGCCGATCCCTTTACCGATCTGAATGTCTACTGGTTGGTTGAAAAGGGCACGGCGGGATTGCGCATGGTGGATGAAAGCGGCGCCGTTGTCAACAATAATTATGTGGTACCGTTCAAATTTAAAGACACCATACATTTTGAAAAAGACACTCACCGGGAGATTTTTGGAAAAGACCCCGAATATATGAGTGACTCGGCTGATAAATACGACCATTGGTTCTGGGGAAATGTTATCAGTTCCGTGGAAAGCAGAAATTTTGAATTTGAATTGCCCGCCCCCTTTGAGACCGGCTCGTCGGTTTTTGTCAACGCCATGTTTCGTGGCGTGTCCATATACAATGCCGTAACCAATCCCATTCAGGGGCACCAGGCCGCGGTTTGGCTGAACGACCAGAAGGTGGGCGAAATTACCCCCGAGCAAAGATGGCGGGGGCAGACCATGGCCAAAATCAACAACTATGGTACATCCGGCCTGGCGCAATCAAATCTGAAAAACGGAACCAATGTTTTACGCGTGGATATGGAACAGGCCGGCTTAACGGATATTATTCTGTTCAATTGGTTTGATATTACCTACGATCGTTTGTATCGGGCCCATAAAGATTATATCTCTTTTATCTTGCAGTCCGGCTTATTCGATCCGGATAGAACCATTCAGTTTCAGGTAGATGGATTTACCGACAAAAATATTGACGTCTATAAGCTGGGTGTAAGTAAAATCTTAAATGGAAGAATCGACTATTATGAAGATAATCAACGCTTTTCTTCCTACCGGGTAACCTTTCAGGATAAAATATATCAGCCGGATCAGCGCTATATTGCTGTTGAGGAAGGGGCAAAACTGAAACCCTACGCCATTGAGCCTTACAGATCATGGAAGAAGGATGATGATTTCGCCAATATTCTGAGTCCGGCCAATATCGCCGATTTGATTATCATCACCGCCAATATTTTTGATGATGAAATCGCCCCGCTTGTTGAGCTTAAAAAGGAACAGGGCTATACGGTGGAAGTAGTGGACGTGGAACAAATCTATGATGTGTTTAATGCCGGTATAAAATCCCCGTTTGCCATAAAGGACTTCCTAAAGTACGCCTATGATAACTGGGATCAGTCCATACCTCTGGAATATGTCATTTTGGTGGGTGATGCCTCCTATCGCACAAAGGATTTAAGTGCCGCGGGCACGGATCTTATTCCGGCTCCGATGTTTACAACCGAATCGTTCGGCGCGGCTCCGGCGGATATCGAATATGCCTTTGTTTCCGGAGATGATTTTATTCCCGACCTGCACATCGGTCGAATTCCGGCACATTCCGCCGCGGACCTGCAAAACTATATCGATAAAATAAGAACCTACCAGCATCAGAACAGTCCGGGGGAGTGGCATAACCGTTCGCTGTTCATCAGTGGTAACGACGAAGCCCGGACCGATCTGGAATTCCTGTCCGGCGATCCCATATTCCGCGCTCAGAATAATCGCATCGCTAATCTGAAATTGCCGGAGAATGTGTTTGTGCGGAAAATAAACGTAGCCAAGAATGACACCATCGAAGGATTTGACCCCCACCTGGGCGGGCGTCAGGAATTGTTGGATTATTTTGACGAAGGCCTGACCTTTATAAACTTCTTTGGTCATGGCGGCGGCGCCATCTGGGCCGATAAAAATATTCTGGACCTGGCCGGTGTTGACAATCTTAACAATGAAGATATGTATCCCTTCGTGGCCAGCATGACCTGTTTTACCGGCGCCTTTGAAAATCAATACCGCGAAGGTCTGGCTGAGAAGCTTATCTTCGCGGAGAAGAAAGGGGCCATTGCCGTGCTGGCCAGCTCCAGCGTCGGCTGGAAGTATAATGATTTTTCCGTTAAATGGGCCTTGCATGACTACCTGTGGGGTGAGGGGATCACTTTTGGGCAGGCGGTCGATCAGATGAAGATCGATTATTATGTCAATAATGTCTATTACACGGAAGCCGGATACACAAGCACGCCTTCCCACGGCCAGCTGCGAGAATCGATGATCCATCAGTATAATCTTTTGGGCGACCCGACTCTGACCATCAAGAAACCGCTAAAAGCCCTGGAGATTACTTCCACGGATGAAACGCCGGAGGCGGGGCAAACGGTAAAGCTTACCATTAAGGCCCCTTTTGCCAGCGCGGTCGGCCGCATTGAGGTCAATGATAAAAACAATTTTATCCTCGATAAAAAATCCCTGGTCTTTTCCGACGGGAAAGCGGAATACGAATATACCATCCCCTGGGGACGACAGGGTGAGCGCCTGGTGTTCAAGGTTTATGCCAACAGCGGCAGCGAGGATGCCGCCGGGGCCTGGAGCCGTTATATCCATCGCCCGGTATTAAAAGAAATAACCATTCTTCCGCAAACTCCGAAAATCCGTGAAGGAATATCTTTCAGATTAAAGGTGGCCGCGGATATGCAAATTGATTACATGCAGTTGCGTAATTTCAGGAACGCCAACTCCAGTGGTAATTTCGGCGTATCGGTCGTCATGGAAGCCGAATCGGACTCCATCTGGAAATCTGTGACACCGTACCCCGGTTTTAATGACGCCGGTCTCAAGTATTATGAGGTGCTGATCCGGGATGAATATGGCAATGTCATACGCTATGATCTGCAAAAAATCACGGTTGTGGATAACCGGCCGGATCTGGTTTTGGATGCCGCATCCATAAAATTGGGTGGTGAAGATCGTCTTTCCCTGAATTTTAAAGTGCAAAATGATTCGGAAATAGATTTGAATAATGTCACGGTTCAGGCTTTTGACGAAGCCGGAATGCAGACGGCCACGCCCTTCTATGTTGGTACGGTTAATCTGCCCCGGAAAGCAACGGTGGAAGTCAAGGCCGATTTGACGTCTACCATTTACAATGATCAGCAAAAGTTTCGCGTAGTCATTGATCCGCAAAATCAGTTTGAGGAACGTAACGAGTACAATAATATCGTTGAAAAGAATATTCAGACCGATAATATTTGGATCGACTACCGTCTGGGTACCTCTCCGGACGGCGTGGTGAACGACAGTTTGAGCCTGTTGGATGGCTGGGATATCTATATCGCGCCAAACTCTTTTACGGCCTCGAGTGTGGTTAGTATTAAGCAGAAGGGGATAGCTTCCTTTTTGCAGTACAATGATCAAAAAGACCTGAAGTTTGTGCATACGGGCAACGTATCGGATTCCCTGTTTTTTGAGATAAAAATAAAGAACTCCATCGCATCCGTAAGCAAACCCGTTGAGCTTATTTCGAAATGGGATGCAACCCTCTATTCTCCGCCGGAACGGGAAGCCATCTCCTTTTTCAGGTTTAATCCCGATTTAGGTTTATGGGTAAAGGTGGCCACGGAGAGGGACAATAGCCGGTTAACGGCCTTGATAACACAAAACGGCTTGTATGGTGTGTTTAGCTTTAAAGACAGTAAGGCGCCACAAATTGAAATTACCGCCAACGGTCGTCCCTTGCGCAATAACATGCTGGTGCGTTCACGTCCGGCCCTGGCCTTTTTATTACAGGATGAAAACGGCGTGGATCTGAACGGAAGTCTGGAAATCAAGCTGGATAACGTGGTGTTGGACAATGCGGATATCGTTTTACCCGACACCATCGAAAGCGCCAACAGTATTGCCGTGCTGCTGGCCCCGGAATTTGAACGGGGTAATCACTCCCTGAGTATTTCCATATCGGATATCAATGGCAATGTTCAGCAGGTGGAGCGTGTTTTTAGCGTCTCGGCATCAAATGACCTTATAGTACATGGTAACTATCCCAATCCTTTTGCCGAGAGTACCATCATATCCTATACCAACAGTTTTACCGGGCCCCTCTCCCGCTTGAGTGTGCGAATTTATACGGTATCGGGGCATCTGATACGTTCCAAGCAGCTGCATGCGCCTAACAATGTGGAGAGTGATGATAAGCTGCTGGACACCGGATATCATGAATTGGAATGGGATGGCTCCGATGATAACGGCAATGACGTTGCCAACGGCGTTTATTTTGCGCTTATCAAGGCAGAGTTTGAAGACCAGTTTACCGGTAAGAAATTTAATGTGACCAAGAAACTTAAAATAGCGCGGCTTCAATGAGAAAAATATTAACACTTCTGATTATATATGCAAGCAGCATAAATGCCGGCGAATATGCCGGCTCATTTCTGGAATTAGGGGTTGGCGCCAAGGCCCTGGGCATGGGCAGCGCTTCGGTGGCCATTGCCGATGACGCCTATGGCTGGTACTGGAATCCCAGTGGTCTGGCTTTTATTGAAAGTTTTCAGGCAGCCTCCATGTATGCCAATATGTTTGATCAGCAGCAGAACCAAAGTTTTGTAAGCGCGGCCATGCCCATTTTTGGCGGCGTAACCATTTCCGCTTCCTGGATGCGCCTGAGCGTGGATGATATTCCACGCTATCCCGGCTTTAATCCCGATGACGACCGTGTTAACGGTGACCAGTTTGATCAGTTGATCGGTGAGCCGACCGGTTATTTCTCCGCAGCCAGCGATGCTTTTGTCTTCAGCTTTGCCAAATATAAACAGGTATTGGTGGATTTAGGCTGGCAATATTTTGAACTGCCCATAGATTTTGGCTTCGGCGGTAACATCAAGGTGATTCGGGAAAGCATCGATACCAATTCCGGAAACGGCATCGGTGTGGATTTGGGCATGATTATAAAATTAGGCCTGAATGATGTGTTTAATGATGAAAATTATGGTAAATTGGTTTTTGGAATAAATGCTCAGGATCTGTTTGAAACCAAGCTTACCTGGGATACCGCCTCCAAACGGACGGATGTTATTTCACGTAATTTCAAATATGGTTTTGCCATAATTCAACCGCTGGATTTTGTAAGCAGTCAGTTTACCTTTGCCTTTGATCTGGACAGCCGCTACGAAGGGGCCAGCCATTTTGGGGCCGAATTATTATATGACCAACTTCTTGCCCTGCGTGTCGGGCTTAATGAAAGTAACTTTACGGCCGGCATGGGGTTATATATTTGGAAATTACGTACAGACATAGCCTATCAGAGCCATGATCTGGGAAATACCTATAGGATATCATTATTATTTCAATTATGAAAAAAGTTTTTTACATCTTAGTGCTTGCCGGGCTGATGTGGGCGTGTACGCCCACGGGATCCGATACCTCCAAGGCGCCGGATGCGCCGCGGATGGTGCAAAAAGAAGCCGGGGCGGATACAACCTTAAATGAGCGCGGTATTGACGCCGTGGCGCGTCGTGAAAATGCCATACGTATCATGTGGTACCGCCAGCCCTCAACGCAAGGGGTGGCCCGATATAAAATATACCGTTCCCAGGATCCGCAAGGGCTGGCCAACTATCGCTTTATCGGGCAGCAGGAAGCGGAAAATAACGATGACACCACTTTTGTGGATCTGGATTCCCTGTCTATTTTTACAAAGTATTACTATTTTATAACCGCCGTGAATGATGAGGGAAAAGAGAGCTTGCCTTCGGATACGGTTTGGTATAATTTATTGCCCAAAGCGACACCGGGTTTTCCAAAAGGGCGGGTAGTTAAACCGGATAGTTTAGGATTTACCTTTAACGTTCCTTCTGATGCTTTTCCAAACGGCTATATATTCCGCATTGAACGCCTGATTGGTGCCAATTTCAGGGAATTGGTCTATCTGTACATGGAAAATCCCCTGCAAGGTGGCTTTGGACAAACACAATTTACATATACAATGAATAACCGGGAGCTACAGGTTTTTCAAGATGATGTTGAGTACAGGTGGCGTGTCGACTTGCTGGCGGGGGACCCGCTTCACAATGGATCTGAATCGGACTGGGCTACTTTTTCTATTGATTGGGGTAACTAAATGAAAAAAACGCTACTCATTTTTTTTGTTATAGGCGCATTTAATTTCTCTTTTGCACAATCTTTTGACCAGGTACCGCAATTTAATGCGGCATCTTCACAATTTTCTGATAAACCTGCTCAATATATCCTCGGAAGTGGCGATATACTTTTAGTAAATGTCAATTTATGGGGGCATGTGGGTCGACCGGGCATTTACAGTATTCCCAGTTTCTACACCCTGATCGATTTAATATCATCAGCCGGGGGCCCTCTGAGTACGGCGCGGATGAATGACGTTCGGATCGTACGGAAGAACCAGGAAGTTATTAAAGTTGACATCGAACAATTCCTGAAAACCGGTGATAACAGTTTGTTACCTCAGCTACAACCGGGGGATACCATAATCGTCGCCGGAAGTATTCAGGATATTTTTTCAAGATTTGTCGGTTTAATGCGAGATTTAGCTATTATTGCAAACGTGTTTGTTTTAGCATCACGTGTGAAATAGTTTCTTATTACGAGGTTTTTGTTTAAATTTTTCACCTTTATGCTTAAAAAAGACTGTAGGAGTCTTGAATGAAAAAGAACATTGTTACAATTCTCAGTTTTTTCATATTAGTTCAGTTGTCCTTTGCGCAATTGCCCAATGGTGAAAGGACATTTTACTATACTCAAACAGGGCGTACCTATGAGCCCGGACAGTTGAGTATTTACAGTGAAATGAACTTTTACTCTAAGGTTGGCGATTTTATCGGACAGGGCCTGACACCGGCCAATTTTCAGGCGGTGAACTACTGGCTGGTGGCCGGTAACGCCGTTTTTACCTATGGCATAATGGAACATCTGGATGCAACCCTGGCCGTGCGCGCCTATCAGGATACCCATTACCCCAATGAATTTAATTTCCCAGATGATATCTTTCTGACCGTCAAGGCCGGCGGATTTAAATTCGGACGTAATCACTTTTCCCAGGGTTTTTTAACCAGTTTCCGTTTCCCGACGGGTGAGGTGCATAACTATCCTTTTACCGAGTTTGCTCCGGCTTCTTTTCAGTATGCCTTTATGTATGCCGTTTCATACTATGCCGATCCCTATCTGCCCGAGCGCGGGTTTAACGCACACTTTAACGCCGGTTGGTGGAATTATAATGAGTTGGGAACCACCCTGTATACCTATCCCAATGGCAATACCTTGAAGGCCACCGTAAATTCCAGTGATTTTCGCATGGCCCTGGCTTTCAGCTATCCCACCGGATTGTTTGATTTCAGGATGGAATTGACCGGTATACTGTTTATTCAGCAGCCAGACCCCTATGTCTATAGCGCGGAAGAGTGGGCTTTTATCTCGCCCAGCATCCGTTATAAGCCTTTTAAATGGCTCTCCACCGATTTTGGTATGGATTTTCGTGTTTCACCCGCTGACCGAAATAATACCAGCGGTATTCCCGATATCAGCTCCACCGTCGATCTGCCGCCCAACTTTCCCGACTGGCGGGTACACATGGGTTTTAATGTCAATCTGAATGTTCTTTCCTCGGAAAAAACAAGTGTTATAAATTATCAGCAGGCCAAGGCCAAAAAACAGGTAGAACTGTTTGAAACCGTCATTGAAGAGAAGGAAAAAGCCGAAGCCGTCCAGGACGAAATTGAAAACCTCAGGAGTATTCGTAAGAATGCCGAGAAGGAAATTGAAGAACTTAAAAAATTATTAGATGATGAATAAAAACGTCTCTATCATGTTTAGGAGGTCGCAATGAAAAGAATCAGCTACTATCTGCTGATAAGCGCACTTTTTTCACTAACTTTTGCACAAGCGCCGACAGGCAGTAAAAGTTTATTAAATACTCAAACGGCACGTACTTTTGAGCCGGGACGGTTTGAAGTGCGGACGGATATGAACTTTTTTACCAAGCTTGCCGAGTTTGTCGGTAATCAGACTTTGAAGCCGGCGAATTTCAAAGCGGCCAACTATTGGCTGGTCAACAGCGCCCTGTCTCTGACCTACGGAGTTGTCGATCATTTTGATATTACCGTTATTCCCGGTCTTTACCAGGATACCCACACTCCGAATGAATACAATCTCCCGGATGATATCCGCGTTTTTGCCAAAGTCGGCTCCTTTGACTTTGCCGACAGAAGCATGTACGCCGGTTTTACGGTGGGCACACGCTTCCCCCTGGGTGAAGATCATAACTACCCTTTTACCTACTATGCCAGTGGCGCGGTTGAGTATGGCGTCAGCGGTATTTTGTCCTACTACGCCGATCCCTATCTTCCCGATCGCAGCCTGAGCGCTCACCTTACCGTGGGATGGTGGAACTACAATGAGGCCGGTACCGAAGTGTATAAGGATAAATTTGCCACGGTTAACTCCAATGCCTTGAATTATGCCATCGGCTTTGTATACCCGACCGATATGTTTGATTTTCAACTGGAAGTCTTTGGCTTAAGCTATCTTACCCAGCCCGATGAGTTTGTATATGCCCGTGAAAACTGGACATACCTGACCCCCAGCATAAAGTATAAGCCGTTTAGCTGGTTCAATTTTAACCTGGGCGTTGATATCCGTGTCAGTTCCGATGTGGATGAAAGTGTGGGTGTTAACAAGTATGAAAGCGTCGGTCTGCCGAACTATACGGCCTGGAAAGCACACCTGGGTTTTGAACTGACCCTGCTTCCTCTCACCGATGCCGTTGGAAACAGTCCGGCCGCTGTTCAGCAAAAACAGTTTAACAAGCGCGTGGAGTTTTTCCAGGAAATTATCGAGGAACGTGAAAAATCCGAAAATATCAAGGAAGAACTCGATAAGCTCCAGGAAGAGCGCGAAGCCGCCGAACAGGAACTGGAAGAGTTGAAACAAATTCTTGAAGATGAAGGCGGTGACTTCTAATAAGTGCCAAAATTTTTATAAAGCTGTCCGGTTTCGGGCAGCTTTTTTTATTTATATGCCTCTTTTCTTGCCTGCATTTTTTATATCCCCTAAATTACCCATCTTTTACCAGTAATTATAAAGAACATAAACCATGAATAATGACCTTGTCCAGTTATTTAAATCCCTTTCCGTGAAGCTTTCCGATCTGCGGAGGCATCTTTGACCTGGATACAAAAGAAAAAGAACTTGCCGGGCTGGAAGCCCGAACCACGGCCGACGGTTTTTGGGATGATAAAAAAGCGGTAAAACAGATATATGCGGAGATAAACAGCCGTAAGGATTGGATAGAGGCCTGGAATCAGGCCAAAAGCCATGCGGAAGATGCCCAGATTTTACTGGAGATGAATGAAGAATCCCCCGATCCCGAAATAGAAAAGGATTTTGAAAAAGCGCTGTCCGATCTGAAAAAAGCGGTTTCGGAGCTTGAATTTAAACGCATGCTGGGCGGCGAGCATGATAAAAACAATGCCATATTAACCATCCATCCCGGCGCGGGCGGAACGGAAAGCCAGGACTGGGCGGAAATGCTTATGCGCATGTATCTGCGCTATTCGGAAAGAAAAGGCTTTAAAACGGAAATAATGGATCTGCAATCCGGGGATGAAGCGGGTATAAAAAGTGTAACCATCGAAATACAGGGCACCTACGCCTATGGCTATCTGAAGGCCGAGGCCGGTGTGCACCGCCTGGTGCGTATTTCACCCTTTGATTCGAACAAAAGAAGACACACGTCGTTTGCCTCGGTGTTTGTGTTGCCGGAGATTGATGAGAGCATAGATATCGAGATTAATCCGGCCGATTTGCGCGTGGATACCTACCGGGCCAGCGGCGCCGGCGGTCAGCATGTGAACAAGACCGACTCGGCCATTCGCATAACCCATTTACCCACGGGCATTGTCGTGCAATGCCAAAACGAACGGTCGCAACATCAAAACCGGGCCAATGCCATGAAAATTCTGGCGGCCAAGCTCTATCAAAAACAGTTGGAGGAGCAAAAGGAAAAATATAAGGAGATGGAGAGCGCGAAAAAGGATATTGCCTGGGGCAGCCAGATTCGCAGCTATGTTTTTCATCCCTACAACATGGTTAAGGATCACCGCACCAATGAAGAAACCAGCAATACCCAGGCGGTAATGGACGGTGATATCGATGCCTTTATAAAATCATACCTGGTCAATTTTGGAAACAGTTAAGTGGAGTAAAAAGTGGAAGATGTCAATCAACTTGTAAAAGTAAGAAAAGAAAAACTGCAACAGCTTTATGACGAGGGAATCAATCCCTATCCCTATTCCTTCGATCGCAGCCATCAGTCGGCTGAAGTTGTGGCGAACTTTGAGCAACTGGAGGGTAAGGAAGTTGCCGTAAGCGGACGCATCATGGCCGTGCGTAAAATGGGTAAGGCCAGTTTTTGCCATATTCAGGATATGCAGGGGCGCATTCAGCTCTATATCGCCCGGGACGTTGTGGGGACCGACCGCTATGCCTTGTTTAAAAGCCTGGATATCGGCGACTTTATCGGCGTAAAGGGTACGGTAAAGAAAACAAAAACCGGTGAAGTGTCCGTGTTTGCTTCTTCTCTGGAACTGCTATCCAAGTCCATTCGTCCCCTGCCCATTGCCAAGGAAAAGATCGAGGATGGTAAAAAAATCATTTATGATCAGTTTGCGGATAAGGAACTGCGCTATCGCCAGCGTTATGTGGATCTGGTGGTCAATCCGCATGTCAAGGATGTTTTTGTGAAGCGTTCCAAAATTATAACCGCCATGCGTGATTTTTTAAACAAGCATGACTTCCTGGAGGTGGAAACGCCGGTTTTGCAGCCCATCTATGGCGGGGCGGCGGCGCGTCCGTTTAAAACCCATCACAACACATTGGATATGACGCTCTATCTGCGGATCGCCAATGAGCTTTATCTGAAACGGCTGATCGTGGGCGGCTTTGACCGGGTTTATGAATTTGCCAAGGATTTCCGCAATGAAGGCATCGACCGCTTTCATAACCCGGAATTTACCCAGGTGGAGCTGTATGTGGCCTATAAGGATTATAACTGGATGATGGAGTTTGTGGAGCAGATGTTCAATCACATCGCCATGGAGGTGCATGGTACGTCTAAAATAGAGTTTGCCGGTCATCAGATCGACCTGGCGCCACCCTGGACGCGCCTGCCCATTCTGGAAGCCATAGAAAAATATACCGGCAAGGATGTTTCTTCCCTGGATGAGGCGAAGTTGAGAAAGATCGCCGAAGAGCTTAATGTCGAGCTTTCCCCCGATATGGGAGCCGCCAAAATCGTTGATGAAATCTTCGGTGAATATGTGGAACCAAAACTGATCCAGCCCGTCTTCATCATCGATCATCCGGTGGAGATGTCGCCTTTGGCAAAAAAACACCGTTCCAAACCCGGTTTGGTGGAGCGGTTTGAACCGATTATCGGCGGCAAGGAGATCGGGAACTCCTTTAGTGAGCTCAATGATCCGATCGATCAGCGCCGGCGCTTTGAAGATCAGATGAAATTACGTGACCGCGGGGATGAAGAGGCGCAGGTTCTCGATGAGGATTTTCTGCGGGCCATTGAATACGGCATGCCCCCGACGGCGGGCCTGGGGATCGGCATAGATCGCCTGACCATGCTGATGACCAATCAATCCAGCATCCGGGATGTACTCTTCTTCCCGCAAATGCGACCGGAAAGCAAATAATATGTCCATAGAATCATTTATAGCCCGACGCTATCTGCGGGCCAAGCGTAAAACGGGTTTTATATCCATCATCACCTATGTTTCCATAGCCGGCATCGCCATTGGGGTGATGGCGCTGGTGTTAACCCTGTCCGTGGAAAACGGTTTTGAAAAAGAGGTACGTACCCGGCTTATCGGCGCCGATGCCCATCTGCGGGTGCGGAAATACTTTACCGAAAATATCGCCAGGCCCGATTCGGTGATGAACATCATCCGTAAGAATAAACATGTGCTGGCGGTTACGCCGACCATCTATTCGGAAGGGGTGATCAAATCCAAAACAAAACAACGTCCCACGGCCATCAAAGCCATCGATATCAATACCGCCGATGATGTAACGGAGATAAGGAATAAAATCATCTACGGCGAGCTGGATTTCTCGCCGCGGATAATAAACGGCCATGAAATGCCGGGTATCATCCTGGGCAAATTTTTGGCCGATGAACTGTTGGCGCTGAATATCGGTGACATTGTCTCCATCGGCTACATGCCGGAACAGGGGGGCTTTTTTGCCCAACCGCGCGTGATGCAGTTTTATGTGGCCGGACTGGTGGAGTTCGGTTATTACGAGTATGACAAAGTATTCTCCTTTATCTCGCTAAAGGATGGGCAGGAGCTGTTTAACATGCCGGGGGCCACCTGGCTGGAGATAAAGCTGGATGATTATAAAAAAGCGGCGGCGGTCGGCAAGGAGATTACGGAAACCCTCGGTTATCCCTATGTGTCGATGACCTGGTTCGAAATGCATAAATCCCTCTTCTCCTGGATGGAAATCGAGAAATGGATCGCCATGGTTATCCTGAGCCTGATCATCATGGTGGCGGCTTTTAATATCGTCAGCTCACTGGTGATGCTGGTGATGGATAAAACCCGGGAGATCGGTATTCTGAAAGCGATGGGGGCCACTTCCAAACAGATAATGCGCATTTTTATGTATGAAGGCATTTATGTGGGATTGACCGGTACGGCCATCGGCAGCTTTGTCGGTTATCTGATCGCCATCATTCAAATCAAGTTCGAAGTGTTCACCCTGCCGTCGGATGTTTACCTGATCAATGCCTTTCCCGTGGAATTGGAGTGGCCGGATTTTGTCTACATCGCATCGATTGCCCTGATACTGAGTCTTCTGTCATCCGTTTACCCCGCCTATAAAGCTTCGCAACTGGAGCCGGTAGAGGCCATACGATATGAGTAGTTTATGTCTGAATTTGCTGTAAAAACCGAGAATGTGTATAAAAGCTACCAAAGCGGTCCGCAAAAGGTGGAGGTGCTTAAAGGCGTCAACCTGGAAGTGCGTAGCGGTGAAGTGGCGGTGATCATGGGCCCCTCGGGTGTGGGCAAAAGCACTTTGCTGCATATCGTGGGTATGCTGGATCGCAGCGATAGCGGCCGTTTATGGATCCGCGGACAGGATGTCTCGGAACTGGACAAACCGGGTATGGCGCACATGCGTAATGACACCATCGGTTTTGTTTTTCAGTTCCATCATTTATTGCCGGAATTTTCGGCCCTGGAAAACGTTCTTATCCCTTCCATGATCCGGGATGAAAAAAATGCCGATAAAGCGTATGCCCTGGAGTTGCTGGAACGGGTTGGCCTTAAAGACAGAATGAGCCACAAACCGCGCGAGCTTTCCGGCGGGGAACGCCAGCGGGTGGCCGTGGCCCGGGCCCTGATCAACAAACCGCAGATCGTGCTGGCGGATGAGCCCACCGGCAATCTGGATAAGTTAAGCGGAGAGGCGCTGTATCACCTGTTGCTGGAGCTGAACCGTGAATTGGGCCAAACCTTGTTAATTGTAACGCACAATGAACATATGGCCGAAAACGCCCATCGGTTGATTACCATGGATGATGGCATCATTTCCGGCCAGCAGTTGGCGGGCCGCCCTAAGTCCTGATGAGTATTTCCTATGAACCCTTTGATATAACCTATTTTAAAGGAATCGGCCCGCGCCGGGCGGAGGTGCTGGCCAAACACGGCCTGGACGATCTGAGGCAACTGCTCCACTTTTTCCCCCGACGCTATATCGACCGCCGGAATATTGTACGCATGGATGCCCTGCAGGAAAACCAGGAGGCGACGGTTATCGGCAAGGTGGAATCGGCCGGTATCCGGCGCGGGCGTAGACCCTTTTTCAGTATTACCGTCAGCGATGGTTTTGGGTTTGTCGAGGCGGTGTGGTTTAATTCCATCAATTTTTTCAAGAACCTGTTTACCATCGGCGAGTGGGTCTCCCTGTCCGGCAAGGTCTCCTTTTTCCGGGGTTACTCCATGAGCCATCCCGACTATGACCGGCTGGGGGAGCTGGATCTGGATGCCATTCAGAAGACGGGGGTCATCATTCCGCTCTATCCCGGCAGCGAGGATTTTAAAAAGGCGGGTATCAATACCCATACCTTTCGCCGTTTGTTTAAACAAATCTTTGAAAAAAAGCTGTTGAGCTTTGACGAGCATCTGCCGGAGGAGATAAGGACACACTACGGGTTCCCGGATCTCGATGCCGCTTATAAAAATATGCATCTTCCGCAGGATGCCCGCACGCTGGATGCCGCCCGCGACCGTTTTATTTATGAAGAATTTTTCTTCCTGCAGATTTTGTTTGCCCTGCATAAAAAGCATGCCGGTGAAAAACCGAAAGGCATCGCCTTTGTCCGGCCCAGCCGGAAACTAAAACAACTGTATGAGGCCCTGCCCTTCGAGTTGACCGGCGCCCAAAAGCGTGTCATCCGCGAAATACGGGAGGACATGCGCCGGGAAAAAAGCATGAACCGCCTGTTGCAGGGCGATGTGGGGGCCGGTAAAACCCTGGTGGCTCTGATGGCGGCCCTGACGGCGCTGGATAACGGCTTTCAGGTGGCCATGATGGCCCCGACGGAGATACTGGCCGAACAGCACTATCTGAGCATCCGCCGTATGCTGGAGCCCTTTGACGTAAACGTGCTGTTGCTCGTGGGCGGACAAGGCAGCCGGGTGCGTAATGAGATTCTGGCGCAAATCCGGACGGAGCAACCTCTTTTTGTGGTGGGGACCCATGCCGTATCTCAGGAGACCGTTGAGTTTGCCCGCCTTGGTTTGGTGATCATCGATGAGCAGCATCGCTTTGGGGTGATGCAGCGTGGCGCTTTGATGTATAAGGGGCGGGAAGTGGATACCCTGGTCATGACCGCCACGCCCATTCCCCGTACCCTGGCCATGACGGCCTATGGCTCGCTGGATGTTTCCATTATGGATGAGTTGCCCAAAAGCCGCAAACCCATACGCACCGTTTGGCGTTATGACAATCAGGCCGGGAAGTTATATCAGTTCATTCTGGAGCGGGTGCGGGCCGGTGAACAGGCCTATATCGTTTATCCGCTGGTGGAGGAAAGTGAAAAGCTGGATTTAAAGGCGGCGGCGGAGGCCTTTGAGTTCTTGCGGGAAGGCCCCCTGAAAAGCGCGCGGGTCGGCTTGTTGCATGGCCGGATGAAGAGCGCCGAAAAGGAAGAGGTGATGCGAAAGTTTAACGCCGGGGAAACGGATGTGCTGGTGGCCACCACGGTTATCGAGGTGGGGGTGGATGTGCCGCAGGCCACGATCATGGTGATCGAGCATGCCGAGCGCTTCGGCCTGGCGCAACTGCATCAACTGCGCGGAAGAGTGGGGCGCAGCGGTCTGCAATCCTATTGCATCCTGAAGACCCCCTACAATATCGGAGAGATTGCCCGTGAGCGCATACGCATTATGACCGAGACCAACGACGGTTTTGTTATTGCCGAAAAAGATCTGGAGTTGCGCGGCTGGGGGGATTTTTTCGGTACCCGGCAAAGCGGGATGCCCGCTTTTAATGTGGCCAATCCCATCCGCGACCGGGAGGTGCTGGAAAATGCCCGGCGGGATGCCTTCCGCTTGGTGAAAAATGATCCCCACCTGCGTCACGAACAGCATAAGGCGTTGAGAAAAAAGGTGGCGGCGGAATATAAGGAAAAAATTAAAATTTTTAACATTAGCTGATGGAAAATCCGTGGCAAGTATAACCATTGTAATTCCCCATTATAACGGCATCGACATTCTAAAAGACTGTCTGGATTCCCTGTACCGGAACAGTTTTAAGGATTTTGAGACTCTGTTAATCGATAACGGCTCCACCGACGGCAGCCCGGACTTTGTGCGCCGCAATTATCCGCAGGTGCGGTTGATTGAAAACAGCGAGAATAAGGGCTATGCCGGGGCCTGTAATCAGGGCCTGGAAATGGCCGCCTCTCCTTTTGTTTTGTTGTTAAACAACGATACGGTCATGCCGGAGAATTTTTTGCGGGAGATGTATAACACCATTCATGCCGATAAGACGATTGGTGCCGTGCAACCCAAAATCATTTCCATACAGGATCATGACTACTTTGATTATTCCGGCGGCGCCGGGGGGGAAATGGACTGGTTTGGCTATCCCTTTGCCCGCGGACGCATATTTGACACGGTGGAAAAAGACCGGCGGCAGTATGACAACATGGAAGGACAGGTGTTCTGGACTTCCGGTTGCGCATTGTTGTTGCGCAAAACGGTCGCTGATGAAATCGGCCTGCTGGATGAAGATTTTTTTGCCCACCAGGAAGAAATCGACTGGAATTGGCGGGCCCAGCTGGCCGGTTACCGCAATGTGGTGTGTTACGACACCCATATCTATCACTACTCCGGATACACCCTGCGCAGCGATAACCAGCGTAAAATGTATCTGAACCACCGTAACAATCTGATAATGATGCTGAAAAACTATGCCCTGCGGTCTCTGATACTCTTTTTTCCCGTTCGTGTCCTTTTTGAAATGGCCACGGTTTTGGCCGATATCCTGATGTGGGACGGTAAACGTTCCCGCGCGGTGCTCGATGCCCTGCTGTTTGTGTTTACCCATCCGGTTTTTA
Organism: Calditrichales bacterium; assembly: GCA_015493745.1. Lineage (GTDB taxonomy): Bacteria > Calditrichota > Calditrichia > Calditrichales > J004 > J004. The sequence goes on along the minus strand of WGCN01000013.1, from coordinate 61,600 downwards.
TCTGGCGGAAGAGAAGGGCGGTACAGTCCGGGCGCAGGGTCAGCGATAGCGCCATTATCCGCAACATGTATCCCGGCAGCGTGGTTATCGATCACTTTGTGCGCAAAATGATGCCCTACCGCTGTATCAAAAGCTTTCGCCGGGAAAAAAACTAAATACAAAATAGAAAAGGGAAAGGGATAATAGCCCCGGACAGAATATATCAGGCAGCGGTTTTTTGTATTGACATCCCCGGATTTTCAAATATTTACGGAACTGTTTTTAGCTTGATATGGTTCTATGGATTTACTACTTTCCGTGCTTGCTTACTTTTAAACGTTAATTGGGAATACATTCTTTATGGACTGGATTAAAACGAACCGAATTGTAGCGGGTCTGATCCTGCTTTTTACGCTGGTGATTTATACCATGACCGTGGCGCCGACCGTTTCCTTTTGGGATTGTGGAGAGTTTATCGCCACCGCCTTCAGGATGGCCGTGCCCCACCCGCCGGGATCGCCTCTTTTTCTGCTGGTGGGACGGGTCTTCAGTATGCTGCCCATCCCCGGTGATGTGGCTTTCCGTGTTAATATGATTTCCGTGATCTCCAGCGCCCTGACCATTATGTTCCTTTATCTTTCCATCGTGCAACTGGTGCGTGAGTGGAAAGGCGGCAAGCTGGAATCCACCGAGGATTGGCAAACCGCCATTTTTTCCGGTATAATCGGTTCGCTCACGTTTGCTTTTACCCACAGTTTCTGGTTTAATTCCGCGGAAGCGGAAGTCTATGCCGCCTCGATGCTTTTCACGGCCCTGCTGGTGTGGCTCTCCCTGTTATGGGCGGAAAAATCCGAAGAAGAAAACAACGAGAAATATCTGTTGATGATAGCCTATCTGGTGGGTCTGGCCATTTCGGTGCATTTGCTGAATGTGCTGGCCATCCCCTTTGTGGCCATGATCTATTTTTATAAGCGCTATGAGTTCAACACCAAAAACTTTATTATTATGACCGTGATAACGGTGGTTATCATGGCCGTTATCTATCCGGGGGTGGTTAAGTATCTCCCGCTGGTGGCCCGTGGCGGTTTTTACTGGCTGTTTATTGTTTTTGCCGCGGTATTGGCCGGCGCCTATTATGCCGTCACCCAAAAACGCCACCTGCTCAGTTTTATCATGCTATCCCTGACGCTGATCATGATCGGTTACTCCAGCTATGCCATGATTGTAATCCGTTCCAGCCTGAATCCCAATATTGATGAAAACAATCCCGAAACGGCGGAGAAATTTTTAAGCTACATCAACCGCGAACAGTATGGCGAAAGCAGTCCCTTTAACCGTACCCAGATTTGGAAATCTTCCCCCAATGGCAGGCAGTATGCCAGTGTCAATGAGTTCTTTTGGAAGTATCAGGTTAATAAAATGTATAGCCGCTATTTTCTGTGGCAGTTTGTGGGCATGGACCCCGTAAGCGGTCGGTGGAACTGGCAGTTCCTGGGTCTGCCCCTGTTGATAGGCCTGTTGGGGATGATCTTTCACTTCCGGGGGGACCCGAAGCATGCCCTGGCGGTACTGGCCTTGTTCTTTGCCACCGGTCTGGCCATCATTCTCTATCTCAATCAGCCGGATCCGCAACCGCGGGAGAGGGACTATAGTTACGTGGGCAGTTTTTTTGCCTTTAGTATTTGGGTCGGGCTGGGCTTTGCCGGTATCATGGAGATGATACGGGAATCGTTCAAGGATAAAACCCAAAAAATCGGTTCCGGTATCATGCTGGCCACCTTTGTGGTTCTTATGTTGGCTTCTCCCATACAAATGCTGGCCAAGAATTATAAAACACATAACCGCAGCGGCAATTATGTGGCGGCGGACTATTCCTACAATATGCTAATGTCCTGCGAGCCCAACGCCATCCTGTTCACCAACGGGGATAATGACACCTTTCCCCTGTGGTATTTGCAGGAGGTGGAAGGTGTGCGCACCGATGTGCGGATTGTAAACCTCAGTCTGTTAAACACGGATTGGTACATCGAGCAGCTGCGCGATCTGAAACCGCGCGTGCCGATGAACATGAGCGACGATATGATAAAGAATATCACGCTGATGCCCTGGAAAACACAGGATGTAACCCTTAAGGTACCTCCCTATGTGGCGGACAGCACCCTTAAGGAGTATGCGTCCTCCTTCCGCCGAATACCGGTGGCTCCGCCCAAGGAAATTAAATTCCGCGTCAAGCCCACTTTTACCAGCGGGCCTTACAATTTTCTGCGTGTTCAGGATTTTATGATTCTGAATATTTTGACAGCCAATCGCTGGAAAAAACCGGTATATTTTGCCACCACCGTCCCCCGGGACAATCTGGTGGGCGGCCTTTCGGAATATATGCGCATGGAAGGTTTGGTTTTAAAGGTGGTTCCTTTCAAGGATTGGGCCATAGACCCGCAAAGAATCGAACGCAACCTGACGCAGGCTTACCGTTACCGCTTTCAGGACCCGGATGTTTATTACAATCCCAGTATCATAAGCCTGTTGCAGAACTACCGTACGGCATTCATCCAACTGGCCGAGTATTATGCCCGTGTGGAACAGGACAAAACAAAAATGGCCCGGTTACTGGACTATATGGATGAACAGATACCCGAGACGGTAATTCCCTGGGGACGCTCATTGTTGACGGACTACCGGGATGCTTTCAGGATCATGCTGGATTCTTCCTATGTGGATACGGTGTTGGCCCGGGAAAGTCGACCGCGCAAGATTTTAAGTATTGCCCGTGTTTTGATGATGAATGTTCAGGAACCCGCTCAGGCGGCGCGTTTGGCGGAAAAAGCCTACGAAGCCAACCCCAACAGCGCGGAAACCGTCGGTTTACTGGTAAATGCCTACGAGCTTTCCAATCAATTGGATAAAGCCATTGGCGCTTTGGATAAATGGCTGGAAACCCATCCGGGCGATCGGGCGGCGCTGCAAATGAAACGCCAACTGGAATCGCGATTAAAGAACTAAGGGATGCGTTTACTCAAGAATCTCCTTAAAGTGGGGATTTCGCTGGGTCTGTTCTCTTATCTGGTTTGGATTTCCGATCCGCGGCAGGTATTGCAGGTATTGGGTAATGTCTATAGTCAGGATCGCCTGGTCTATCTGTTCTATGCCCTGATCGCCGGGTTTGTCAGCGTTGGCTTTCTGGCCTGGCGCTGGCAGATCGTTTTGCAAGCCTTTCACTTGGAATACGGCCTGTCCCGTCTTTACGGTATCTACCTGATCGGTATGTTTTTTAACAACTTTCTGCCAACCAGTATCGGCGGGGATATCGTGCGTATTTACCGGGTGGCGGATGAGTCCGATGACCGAACCCTGGCCTTTTCCTCGGTGATTATCGAACGGTTGCTGGGTATTGCGGCCACCCTGTTCCTGTCCATCCTGGCCCTTTTTTATGTCAGCCGTTTTTACCGGGACAGCCGGCTGATGATCATGACCATAGTGCTTTTCGTGGCCATAATCATCTTTTTTGTTCTCATGTTCCGGGACCGGCCCTTTAAATTCCTTTTACGCCTGTTCGACCGTTTTACCCTGCTGCGTATCGGGGAGCGGTTTAATAAAATGATCGGCGCCATACATATGTTAAAAGACCGACGCGGCGTTCTTTTGTCCGTTTTTGTTCTTTCGGTACTTTCGCAGGCGTCAATCGTTTTAATGAATTGGGCCCTGGTATGGGCCTTTCAGCTTAAGGTGGGACTGGTCTACCTTTTCCTTGTGGTTCCGGTTACCTTTCTTTTAACCATGTTGCCCTCGATCAACGGCGTCGGTTTTCGTGACGGGGGCTATATTTTCTTTTTAAGCAAAGTAGGTGTTGCTAATGCCGGTGCGATTTCTCTATCTTTCATGAACGTTATCATTCCCATGTTCATATCCATTTTTGGTGGATTTTTGTTTATGGTTCAGCGTAAAAAATCCAAACAGAAGGAGATTGAAGCCATTGAAGAAAGTTTATAAGACATTTACCGCCCTGACGGTTCTGGTAAGTGCTATGCTGACGTGGCAATGCAATCTGGACATGCGTCCCGAAAGCCTGGGCCTGCAACACCGTGTTTTTGTCTTCGCCGATTCTTTGTTGTGGAATGAAGTCGGCAGGGATGTCGAACTTTACTTTAATGATTTTGTGGCCACCCCCAAGGCCGAGCGCAGTTTTATAGTTACCTGGAAACCTTTGCGGGAACTGGAGGCCTATAATATGCGCATGAACCTCTTTTTTATCGGCACCACCCGGCCCGGTTCCGAGGTGAATGACTATCTGTTAAAGGTGATACCGGCGGAGTTTATAAAGAACGTCAACGAAGATAAAAACTTTTACTTTTTTAAGGATGACCTCTTTGCCCGGCATCAGATAAGCCTGTTTATGATGGCCCGGGATGTACCCACCTTCAAACTCCAGTTCAAGCGTCTGCGCCGGGAAATGCTGGAACGCTTCCGGAAAAAATACTTTGCCCGTCTTGAAAGAACCATGTTCGATACGGCTGAGCAGTTTGAGGTGGAAGATATTATTGCCGAGACCTTTGGCTATCGTATCCGGGTGCAGCACGACTACTTTTTAGCCACCAGCGATCCGGCCACACAATATATCTGGCTGCGGCGCATCTCCCCGGATCGTTCCCTTTCCGTGTGGCGGGCCGACAGCCTGCCCGCGCAGCCCGGGCGCCTGGATTTTATCGCCGAGCGGGACCGCATGGCTAAAAAATACTATAGCGGAGATACGGTGGTTACCGAGGATGTCATTATGGATACGGTGACCTTCAACGGGGAAGAAGCCATTAAAATAAGCGGATCATGGGTCAACCCCGGGCTGCTTGTGGGCGGTCCGTTCCGTACCTATTATTTTAAAAAGGAAGGGCAGGGGCCGTACTATGCACTGGATCTTTCGGTGATGGCCCCCAGTAAAAAGAAAACACCGTTTCTGGATCAACTGGAAGTGATCGCCCACACCTTTTCATTCGCCGCCCCAAAGGACAGCCTGAAACAGGACGGGCCGTGAAAGCCGCGGAATTCAAGTAAACGAAAATCAACAAACCACAGGAAACAAGATGCCCAGGATAGCCATTTTATTAGGTAGCAAAAGCGATTTGCCCTTTGTGGATGCGGCAAAAAGCTATTTGGAATATTTTAATCTGGAGTATGACGTACAGGTAAGCTCCGCCCACCGCAATCCGGACAAGGTGAGCGCCTTCTGCCGGGAAGCCCGGGAAAAAGGATATAGCGCCATCATTGCCGCGGCCGGCATGGCCGCTCATCTGGCCGGAGCGGTAGCCGCCCACAGCACATTACCCGTTTTGGGGGTGCCCCTGCCCGGCGGTGTGTTGGATGGCGTGGATGCCTTGCTCTCCACGGTGCAAATGCCCGCGGGTGTGCCGGTGGCCACCTTTGCCGTCGGTAAAGCCGGAATGCGCAATGCCGTGGTTTTTGCCGCGCAGCTTTTCAGTTTAACCGATGAATCCATGGCCCGTCGTCTGAAGACCTTTAAGGAAAGCGGAAGCAGGCTTTCATAAGATTGCAGTAAATGGTTCAATTTGCTAAATTTCCTTTCTCTTTTTAACGCCAATGGATAATGGATGAATAAACTTGTAGTTTTTGGTTCGAACGGTCTTCTGGGACAAAGCATAGTTGAACGTTTCAAAAACAGATATGACCTGTATGCCGCCAGCCGGGGGGCTGAAAACAAAAGCAGCCTGGCCGATGAAAGATACACATCGGTCGATATGAGCAACCGGGCCGGCATGAAGGATTTTCTGGATCGGCACCGTCCGGATATTATTGTCAATGCCGCCGCCTATACCGATGTCGATGGTTGCGAGAAAGACCCGGAAGGGTGCTGGGCCAGCAATGTGCGCGCCGTTGAAAATATTATTGATAGCTGTGTAGGGTTTGAGCCGGTACTGGTACAAGTATCCACGGACTATGTTTTTGACGGCCATGAGGGCAACTATACGGAAAAAGATGAACCCCGTCCGTCCGGTAATTACGCCCGCAGCAAACTGGCCGCGGAAAAAATCGTTGAGCAATGTCCTTTTCAGCATATCATAGCCCGCACGCAGGTGTTGTACGGCTATGGCAAAGACCTTAAACACAACTTTGCCACCTGGGTTATCAGCCGTTTGTCATCGGCCAAAAATATTAGGGTGGTTACCGATCAAACCGGCAACCCGACCTATGTGGATGATCTGAGTGAAAGTATATACCGCCTGCTGGAAAGACGGGAGTACGGTCTGTTCCATGTGAGTGGTTCCGAGACTGTCAGCAGGTACGATTTTGCCTTGAAAATTGCCGATGTTTTTGGTTTTGATGCCGGTCTGATTGAACAGATCACCAGCGATCAACTGCAGCAACTGGCGCCGAGGCCCATGAACTCTTCCTTTGTTATCGATAAGCTGGTGAACCGTATCGATTGGGAACCGGGGGATGTTCCTTCCGGCCTGCAACGATTAAAAATAAGATTGGTGGATAGCCATGGTTGATGCCTCCAAAGCGCTGATAATTGTTCCCACCTATAATGAAAGTGAAAATGTCCGGCAACTTGTGGAGGCCATTCACCGCTATCAGCCCGAAGCGCACATACTATTCGTGGACGATAACTCACCCGATGGCACGGCCGATTTGGTGAAAGAGATACAGCAAAATAATAGCCGGGTTCATCTGTTAAGCCGCCCGGGGAAAATGGGCCTGGGCAGTGCCTACATCGCCGGGTTTAAGTATGGATTGTCCAAAGGCTATGATTTTCTTTTTGAAATGGATGCCGACTTTTCCCATGACCCCAAGGAAATCCCCGCTTTTCTGAAGAATATTGAAAATTATGACCTGGTTCTGGGCTCGCGCTATATCAAGGGGGTTAATGTGGTCAACTGGCCCTTGCGCCGTCTGTTGCTCAGTTACTTTGCCAATATGTATTCACGCATCGCCACCGGTTTACCCGTGCAGGACGCCACGGGCGGTTTTAAGTGCTTCCGCCGTGAAGTTTTGGAAAGTATTAATTTCAAGGAAATTAAATCCAACGGCTACGCTTTTCAGATCGAGCTGACCTTCCGGGCCTGGAAAAAAGGTTTTCGTATTAAAGAGATTCCTATTATCTTCATCGACCGGGTGGCAGGTGTATCCAAACTGTCCAAGTCAATTATGTGGGAAGCCATCTTTCTGGTATGGAAACTGCGGTTTGCCAGTATGTTTAATAAACTATAAACGCGGGAAATATTATGTCCTCAGATGCCAAAGTGGTACTGGAGTTTGAAAAGCCGGTACATGAGCTGGAAGAAAAAATAAAAGAGATGCATGCCTACGCCGAAAAAACCGGGATGGATCTTAGCGATGATATAAAACGCCTTGAGGAAAAAGCCGCCGAGTTGCGCAAGGAAATATACAACAACCTCAGCCGCTGGCAGCGGGTGCAACTGGCCCGTCATCCCAAGCGCCCCTATTCTCTCGATTATATTTCACGCATGACCAGTTACTTTGATGAGCTGTTTGGGGACCGCCGTTTTGCCGATGACCATGCCATCGTTTCCGGCATGGCGCGTTTGGATAAATACTCTGTGGTTATCATCGGGCAGCAGAAAGGGCGTGATACCAAAAGCAATCTTCACCGTAATTTTGGCATGCCCAATCCCGAGGGTTACCGCAAGGCCCTGCGTGTGATGGAGCTGGCCGCCAAGTTTAACAAGCCGGTCATCACTCTGATCGATACCCCGGGCGCCTATCCCGGCCTGGGGGCCGAGGAACGGGGACAGGCCGAGGCCATTGCCCGCAACCTGTTCGAGATGGCCCGTTTGCCGGTGCCGATCATCACCGTGGTGATTGGCGAGGGAGCTTCCGGCGGTGCCCTGGGCATTGGCGTGGGAGACCGGATCCTCATGCTGGAAAATGCATGGTATTCGGTTATCAGCCCGGAAGGCTGCGCCGCCATCCTGTGGCGGGATGCGGCCAAGGCGCCGCAGGCCGCCGAAGCGATGAAGGTTACCGCTCCCGATCTGGTCAAACTGAAAATCGTGGATGAGGTTATCGCGGAGCCCGAGGGCGGAGCCCACAATGATCCCGATTTGGCCGCACAGGCGGTAAAAAAAGCCATCGTTTCCCATCTAAAGGAATTGTTAAAACTACCGACGGATAAACTTATTGAACAAAGGTTGGAAAAGTACAGTAGTATGGGTGCCTTTGTAGAGTAAGCCTGCCAACTCCGGCGGGCATAATTGTACTTGACTTATGAGAGTGGTCACTTTATATTTTGACCTAAACAAATTTTGGAGAAAAGCATATAAGTCGTTTGTTAAAGGAACTTGATTTTTAATTGTACTTGTTTTGAAGAATATTAGGAAAGTACTACCTTTAACAGGCAGCTTATATCCCGGCACTCATTAAACCGGTTAAGTGGAACAGGTAGGCTTTCCATTTAACCGGTTTTTTTATTTTAAGGAGGATTTCCAATGTTTAAACGCTTATTCTTGATGTTTACCCTGCTGATGAGCTTCTCGTCCCTGCTTTATGCGCAGGGCCCCGGTGAAGCGGCGGTTCCGTTTTTATTGATTAATCCCGGCGCCCGTTCCGGCGGTATGGGTGAATCCGGCGTGGCCCTGGCCGATGATGCCACGGCCGTTTACTGGAACCCGGCCGGACTGGCGTTTCAGTATGTTGATCCCGAGATAGATTCCCGGGGTGAGGTTTCCCTGATGCATGCCAAGTGGTTGCCGCAATTTAACTTTAGCGATCTGTTCTATGATTTCCTGGCTGCCCGTTACTATGTGGATGGCATCGGCATGCTGGGCGCGGGCATCACCTTTCTTAATCTAGGCGAAAACGTAGCCACCAGCACCACCGGTCAGGAATATGACCGTTTCCGTTCGCAGGAATATGCTTTTACCTTATCCTATGCCACCCAGCTAAAGTCCAACCTGGGTATCGGGGTTAATCTGAAGATTATCCGCAGCGAGCTGGCCCCCGAAAGTATAAACGTGGGTAACGAAAGCACCAACGGCCGGGCCACCGGCGTGGCGGTAGATGTAGGCGTTATGTGGATGCCGGATTATGAGATTTTTGAAAACCGACTGACCTTTGGCGCCAATATGTCCAACTTCGGGCCGGCCATTTTTTATAATGACGAGGCCCAGTCCGATCCCCTGCCCACCAACCTGCGCATCGGAATCGCCTATAAGCTGATCGATGATGAGTTTAACAAGATGACCGTCACCTACGACGCCAACAAACCGCTTTACCGGCGCGATGGGGATAAAGCGGAGAATTTTATCACCGCCGCTTTTTATTCCAGCTGGTTTAAGGGCCGTTTTTCCGATCGTCTGAACGCCATCACCCACTCCCTGGGTCTGGAATACTGGTATGGCGACTTGATCGCTCTCAGAACGGGCTATTTTTATGAAAATAAAAACTTTGGCGGCCGTCAGTTCCTGACTTTTGGCGCCGGTCTGAAATACAATATATTCAACTTTGACTTTGGATATATCTCCGACGACAAAGACAGCCCCCTCTCCGATACCATTCGATATTCGCTGGCTGTTCATTTCTAAAAAAATACCCGGCCCCGTGTAAACGGGGCTTTTTTTACACATATTACCGAAATACCGAAAACCGCATGAAACGCATAATACTGCTTCTGCTTACTTTATCCCTGTGGGCGCATTCCGCCACGACGGTGCGTATCGCTGTTTTGCGTGTCCAGTTCCAGGAGGACAATAACAGCCTGACCACGGGCAATGGCCGGTTTATGATCGATACGGTTACCACCCGTCCCTTTGCCATTGACCCGGCGCCCCATAACCGTACCTATTTTAACGATCAGATTATTGCCGCCGACAACTATTTTAACGCGGTCTCCAGCGGGCAGGTACGCATTAAGGGGACGATCTTCCCCCGGGGCTTGAATGCGGCCTATACGCTGCCCAATGAGATGGCCTTTTACAATCCCAATACCAGCAACGCCGCCATTGATGAAGGAGTGGCCCGCCTGTTCCGGGACGCAATCCTTCTGGCCGATGAAGATTCCGCCCTGACCTTTGCCGACTACGACCTGGTAATGATTTTTCACGCCGGGGTAGGGCGCGATGTGGATCTGGGGTTTGATGAGACCCCCCAGGATATTCCCTCGCTCTTTTTGACCCCAAAATTTCTTAAGGATAACCTGGGGGCGGATTTTAACGGTATCTCCGTGGATGACGGCCGTTTTACCGTAACCCGGGGAGTTCTCCTGCCCGAAACACAAAACCAGGCCGGTTACGATCTGGCGCTGACCGGTTTTGTGGTTTCCAATATCGGCTCTTATCTGGGGATGAAAGACCTGGTCAGCGTGCGCGAAGGACGATCCGGCGTGGGCCGTTTTGGCCTGATGGATGTCGGGCTGCTTAATGCCGCCGGACTGATTCCGGCCCCGCCAAGCGCCTTTAACCGTTTAGCTGTAAACTGGGAGCAGGCCCGGAAAATAACAACTTCCGCCTCCTCCCTGCAATTGCCGCGCTATCTGCAAAATGGCTCGGAACCCTCCATATATGAAATACCGCTTAATGAGGACGAGTCCTTCCTGTTGGAATACCGGGGCGACCGTTCGGTTTATCTGGACAGTTTGCAGTTCGAGCTCTCCCGAGACCGGGAAACAACGGCCAATTATATGGAGGTGTTGCAAACCTATCTGGCCGATCGCATCACCGTTTCCGATTCCAGCGGGGTTTTGCTGGCTGTGGAAAATTACGACTGGGGTCTTGGCGGCGCGGGCATGCTTATCTGGCATATCGATCGCTCCGTTATCCGCGAACAGGCCGAGGGGTTTATCAATGACGATCCCGCCCACCGGGCCGTGGATCTGGAAGAGGCCGACGGCAGCCAGGATATCGGCCAGGCCTATTCCATCCTCGACGCCGGATTTCAATCGGAGCTGGGTACGCCCATCGACTTTTGGTATAAATCCAATCCCTCTCCGGTGTATAAAAATGAGTTTTCGGCCGGCAGCACCCCCAACAGCAATTCCTACCGCCGGCGCGCGCCTACGGGAGTTAAAATCTTCGACTTCGGTGAAGCCTTTGGCGACCGCATGACCTTTTCCTTTGAACGGGAATATTTTGAAACCGGTTTTCCCCGGACACTGCCGTCCGGGCCCCTGGCCTTTACCGCCGGCGCCATCGAAAATGCCGCCGGGGACCACCTTTTTGTGTTGACGGACAATGGTCGGCTGACCGTCCTTTCCGAAACCGATTCCGTAAGCTGGCCGCTACCGGTTTCCCCTCCGGTTTCGCTTACCCTGGCCGACAGGAATGAAAACGGCTTTTATGATGCCCTGATCATTGTATCCGGGGATTCTCTTTTTGCCTATCCACTGGCGGCTCCGCTGACGTCCCCGGCACAACCTTTGTTCTCTCCGCTGGCTCTCTCAGGCGTCAGCGGTCTTCCCGTTGCCGGCACGGAGGGGCTATTTATCCCCGCCGGGCGCCAGCTGTTGAAAATTGCCTGGGACGGACAGAAAGAGGTCATCGATTACAATATTGCCCTCAGGGATGCCACGCCCGGCTTTACCCTGCCGGAGAACAGCAGCGACGCCTTTGACTTCAGCCGCCTTTTTTACGATGCCGACGGCGCCCTGCGCGAAGTGCGTTTTGATAACAGGGAGCGTCGTTTCTCCTCCGTGGAAAGCGGCAGGGTCTCTTTTGATATTGCCGACTCACTGGATCACGGTTTTGCCACTGCCGATGTAGACGGCAATGGTATTGTTGATTTTGTATTTGCGCGGGATAAAGAACTGTATGCCTTTCAACTGAACGGGGTTTTACTGAGCGGTTTTCCCGTAAGCCTGGCCCCGGATACGGATGAGAACTTTGCGGGAGTACCTCTGTTGTTGCAGGATAAGGAAAAGGCCGTGCGTATATTCGCGGTCAGCAATAAAGGCGTTGTGTACGGCTATGATGCCTCGGCGCTTCCCCTGGAGGGATTCCCTTTGGTTGCCGGGGGGCAGGTTTCGCAAAATGCCCGTATCGTGCAATGGGATGACGATGCGGCGGCCGAACTTGTTGTTGTTACCGACAGCGGTTTTGTTTATGGCTGGGAACTGCCCGCAAGCGATGATTTTAAAGTACTGTGGAACGGAGTTAGGGGAGACGCCGCACACAGCGCCCTTCCACTCCGCCCCGGCGCCATCAACAGTTCGCCCCGTTTTATCCTGGATGCGAAACGTGTCTACAATTACCCCAATCCGGCCAAAAACAACAAAACCCGCATCCGATACTACCTGACGCAGGGAGCCATTGTAACCATACGTATTTTTGACGGTTCCGGATTTATGGTGGATGAGTTTGTCGCGCCCGGCAGTCTGAACGGCTATAACGAGGTGGAGTGGCAGGTGGGCAATGTGGCTTCCGGAGTTTATCTTTGCGAAGTAAGGGCCGAGGCCGGTGGTAAAACAGAAAGTAAAATTATTAAGATTCTTGTGGTACACTGATGATAAAACGCCTTCTTCCTCTTCTTCTGTTACTCGCCTTTTTAGGCGGAACCGCCCGGGCCCAGCTTTATGACCAATATAATCACCCCGAGCTGGAATGGCGCTCCTTTGATACGGAACACTTTACGGTGCATTATCATCAGGGCACGGAACGAACGGCTTTTAAAGCGGCCAGGATCATCGAGGAGATTTACCCCGCCGTTACCGATGCCTATGATTTTAAGCCCAAGGACAAGCTGCACCTGATTCTGCGGGATACGGACGACTATTCCAACGGCGGCGCTTTCTTTTTTAACAATAAAGTCGAGATTTGGGCCACCAATCTGGATTATGTGATGCGCGGAACCAAGAACTGGCTGCGCGATGTGCTGACCCATGAGTTTACGCATATGGTCAACATTCAAAAGATAATAAAATCCAGCATGACCTTTCCCTACGGCTTTATTCAGTGGTTTGGCTATGAAAAGGAACGGCGAAAAGATGTGGTGCGCGGTTTCCCCAATGTTTTGGTTTCCTATCCGGTCAGCTCGGTGAACATGCCGGTCTGGTTTGCCGAGGGGACCGCCCAGCATCAAAACGATAAGGCCCGTTATGACTATCGCGATCCGCACCGGGAGATGATTTTGCGCGACCGTGTGTTGTATAACCGCTTACTGACGCTTAACGAGATGTCCATTTTTGGTAAAACCAGCCATGGTAACGAATCCAGTTATAATCAGGGTTTTTCCTTTGTTAATTTTTTGGTAGAGCAGTATGGGGAAAAGGTGCTTTCGGATATTACGGAAATCGATAGTCACTGGAGCAGCTATACCTTTGACGGGGCCATAGAGGAAGCCACCGGAACCCCGGTGGACAGCCTGTATCAACGCTGGAAACGGCAACTTTGGCAACGCTATACCCGGCAGACCGAAAGCATCCGTGCCCATGAGGTTAAGGGCCGCCTGATTGAAAAAGAGGGTTTTGCCAACCTCTACCCGGTTTTCGATCCCGCCGGCGGGCGTGTGGCCTGGGTGAGCAACAAGGGCCGCGATTATTTTTCTCAAAACCGCATCCTCCTCTGGGACAGGAAAACAGGCGATAAGAAAGAGTTACCCGTACGCGGCGTTTCATCCTCGCTTTCCTGGTCGCCCGATGGCCGCTACCTGGTTTATGCCCGGCAGGATCGTAACCGGCATATGTCTTCCCTCAACGATCTCTATCTGTGGGATACGGAAAAGGAACGGGAGATACGGCTAAGTTACGGTCTGCGGGGATCGAATCCATCCTTTGGGCCGGACGGACGCTCGATCGCCTTTGTCAGCTCAACCGATGGGTTGCATGCCCTGAACGTGCTGCATCTGCCGGGGGACATGGAAGGAAACGCCTGGCTAGAGGTCGCTTTTGATGTTACCACGGGTAAGCTGTTAAAGCATAAGGCAAAAACGATCTATCAGCGCGATGTGCGTGTCCGGGCCGATGAGCTGAAACAACTGCTGGCTTTTGAGGATGGCCGTCAGATCTATCATCCCCGCTGGCGTCCCGACGGCCGGCGGATTGTGTTTGGCACCGCCGTGGAATATGGCCGCAACATCGGCCGGTATGATATGGATTCCGGGGAGTTCAGCCTGTTGCTGCAGGCCGAGGAGGAGTTGCGTTATCCCGTTTACAGCCCCGACGGTCAGTGGCTCTATTATGCCGCCAGTACCACGGGGATCTATAACATCTATCGCCTGCGCCATAATAATGGAAAACCGGAGTTATTGACCAATGTAACCGGCGGAGCCTTTATGCCCTCGGTAAACCCCGCCGGAGAGCTGGTTTATGCCTGTTACGACAGTATCGGCTATAAGCTGGCCTTCATGGAAAATCCCCATCCGTTGGATAAAACCCTGGCCCGCTATGATGAAAACTATCCGGCTTCCGTGCCGGAAAAGAATTTTAATGATGATGTCATACCGGTGTATCAGACGCGTCCCTATAAAACCACCTTTACCCGCACACAAATTCTACCGCGTCTGTTCATTGACTACGGTACCATTAAGCCCGGATTTTATGTAACCAGTTCCGATGTGCTCGATCAGCTCAGCCTGGTGGCCGGAGTATCGGCAAACAAAGACCTGGATTATGACCTGTATGCCTATGCCGAGTATAAAAAACTGGCGCCCACCTTTTTTGCCGAGTTTTACAACTCTTCCGCCAATATCAAGGATACCCTGGAACTGGATCGCGGCTATGTGGTGCGCGGTGTGCGCAATGTCGGTTTTAACCTGTTGCAATACAGTTTCGGCGTCAGCTATATTCCCCTGGAAAAGATGCATCTCAGCCTGACCTATACCGGCAGCCGCTATTCGGCACAGTTGGATCCGTTAACGCTGAACACGCCCACGGATGGTCTTCTCTATGTGCCGACCATTCGCTATGATTATTTACGCGGTCAGGCGCTGCACTTTAAACTTATTCTGGATCGGTTGGGAGAAGACCGCTATGCCGCGGTTAACCCGTCATCGGGTTACTATCTCTTTTTTAAGTACGGTTATGAGGATAATGATTTCCTGCAGGGATTTTCCACCAACCGGCAACTGGGTCTGGAGGAATTCAAGCGGTATAGCTTTAACAGTCTGGAATTTAACGGGGAGTTGTACCTGGCCAATCCCTGGCTGGAACAGCATGCCCTGGGAATCAGTTTAAAAAGCGGCTATATCGATCGTCCGGTGGCCAGTTTTTTTAACTATTTTGCCGGTGGTCTGATCGGTTTAAAAGGGTATCCTTTTTACAGTATCGAAGGGCGGCAGAAACTGATCGGGGCGTTGAATTACCGCTTTCCCATCAGCCGCGGGCTAAACTGGCGTTTGGGGCATTTACGTTTTGACAAGCTTTTTGCCGGGCTCTTTTTTGAGGCGGGCAACGCCTTTAATGAAACGCGGGTGGACTTTAGGGATTTTAAAAGAGATGTGGGTATGGAGCTGAGGCTGGATACCTATTCCTATAACATGTTTCCGACACGTATTTTTGTTCAGGCCGCCTGGCCCCTGGATGTGGCCCGTAACGGCCCGGTCACTTATCCGCGCGAGTGGCGCTATTATATGGGGGTCCTGTTCGATTTCGATCTGCGTGAACGGGCGGCGGGCATGCGTGACAACACGGCGGTGCGGGCACGTCTGAGATAGGCTGCTGTATGGGCGGAAACAAGCGACTCTTCCTTTTGCAATATGGCGAAAAAACGGGTAGAGTTGAAGAATGGGACTGTAAGATATATTGATAAGGTGTTAATTAGGGGAAAGCGATCTCTTTCTTTTATTGACACTTAACCGACGGGGGAAAAATGAATAGATTTAAATCCGTGTGCCTGTGGCTGGGCGTGGTGGCCCTGCCTTTATTTGCCGGCGGGCCGGGAACGGCATTCCGGGTGGCCATGCTCACCGGGGATGAAGTCAGGGAAGTGCCGGCTCCCGCTGGCAGTCTGCCTGCCTCACTATGGTATACAGGTGATGAAAAGAGCATTTTGCTCAATGATATGGAAACGCATTTTCAAACCGGGGAAAAGGCCGGGGAAAGAAAGTCTCCGGCGTTGGCGGCCCTTTTCTCGGCGGTGGTGCCCGGCGCCGGTGAAGCCTATGCCGAGTCATATTGGAAAGCGGCCGCCTTTGCCCTGGCCGAAGTGCTGTTGATATCCGGATACATCAGTTACCAGGGCCGTGGCGATGCGAAGGATCGTGAGATGCGTACCCTGGCCGATAACCGCTGGGATGAAAAACGCTACTGGAGCAAGGTTTATAAACTGGCCACCGAAAACAATGACTGGGACGGCCCGCCCCTGCAAACCGATGCCAACGGCATTTTAAACCAGGCCGACGTCGACGCCAATATCGAGCGTTTACGCTATTGGGAAACCCATGGCAATTACTATGGATTTACCCATGAACTGCCAAGGACCAAAACACAGCAGTATTATGAAATGATCTATAAATATCTGATTCAGTTTGGCGTGGGGTGGCAGGAACTGGGCAATAACTGGAATTATTATGATAACCCGGCCAGCCTGAACAATCTGACGGAAGATGTGGCCCGCTATAAAACCATTCGCAATCAGAGTAATGATTTTTACCATACGGCCGCCACGTTGAGCTGGGTTGTTTTGATTAATCACCTGGGCAGTGCCATCGATGCCGCGTTGACGGCCAATAATTACAATAAAGACCTGCATGTGCGGCTCTATGGACAATCCCGTTATTACGCGGGGGAGGTGCTGCCCATGTATGGATTGCAGTTTAACTGGTAAGGCGATTTATGAAACTACACATTCTGGTTTTAACCCTCATCCTTTTTGTCACCATGGGAACGGCCCAGTCGCCGCTGGCCCTGCACTATTCCAACCTGAGCCTGATAAGCGCGGACAGCCTGGAAAAAGATGTCTCCGGTACCGGCTTTGCTTCCGCCATGCCGGCGGGCACCCGGGAAGGGACCAAGTCCACGGGGGTGGCCCTTTTGTTAAGCCTGGTTTTGCCGGGAGCCGGGGAATACTATGCGGGAGAAACGGGACAAGCCCAATTTTTCCTGGGGGTGGAGATTGCCGCCTGGGGAGCGCTGCTTTTTAATAACAGCTATTATAACAGTCTGCGCAGCGACTATCAGGCCTATGCCGGCGTTCATGCCGGGGTGAAGGGCAGCGGGGATAAGGATGATCAGTTTTGGATAGATATCGGGAAGTTCGATGATGTGTATGCGTTTAATGAAAAACGTCTTCAGGATCGCCGTCCGGAGCGCCTCTATGACCCGGAACAGACCGTCTGGCAGTGGGACGCCACGGACAACCGGCTGACCTATGATCTGAAACGTCTGAAAGCCTCAGCCATTAAAGATCGCCGCCTGATCTATGCCTCGGCCATTCTGCTCAACCATCTGGTCAGCGCCGTTAACAGCATCCGCCTGACACGCCGCCACAACAACCGTCTGGCCCGGGGAGCGGAGTATCGTTTTTTTGTGGATACACCCGGTAGTGCCCCCGCCGTTACTCTGGGGCTTATGGCCCGTTTTTAAAATGCGTGTTCTGATTAGCGGCGTCAACGGCTATGTGGCCTGGCACCTGTTGCAAACCCTTCCCGCCGGCGTGGAACTTTGGGGAACCCTGCGTCCCGGCCGGAAAAACCAATACCGTTTCCCCGTGATCTCTCTGGACTTACAAAAAGAGGTGGCCCCGGCATTGCGGGATGTTGATGTCGATGCGGTCATTCATACCGCCGCCATATCTTCCCTGGCGCAATGTGAGCAGGAGCCGCAAAAAGCCATGCGCATCAACGGAGAAGCCACCGCCGAACTGGCGGACTGGTGCGCGGAAAAGAAAGCCCACCTTGTCTATCTTTCCACCGATATCGTCTTCGACGGCGAACACGCGCCCTACGCGCCGGATGACAGCCCGGCGCCCATCAATGTTTACGGGAAAAGCAAATACGCGGGTGAACGGGCCGTCCGCGAGGGGGCGGTAGTGCGGCTGGCGCTGTTGTTGGGGCGCTCACCCCATAAAAAGAATTTTGTCGACTGGTTTCTGGAGCGGGCGGAAAATAATCTTGATATCCCCCTGTTTTATGATGAAGTTCGTACACCTGTACCAACCATGGCGGCGGCCCGTAAGATATGGGAAATCACTCTGGCCCGGAAAAAAGGCCGTTTCCATCTGGCGGGAAAAAACAGTTACAACCGTCTTGAGCTGGGCCAGGCCCTGTGCGCGGAATACGGCCTGAGGGATGTCCGGCTTAAACCCGTTAGTCTGAAAAAAGCAGCGATACCCCGTCCCCGGGATGTTCGCTTAAAAATATTATAAAGAATGGATGGTTCATGTCCCGGAAAAAAATAAGTGTTACAGCGCCCCTTGGTGAGCGCCCCCTGGCTTTTCAGGTTGTCCTGGAATTTGAGAAAACCCGTGAGCGGCTGGATAGCGTGGAACAGCGCTGGCTGGAGTTTGACCCGTCGGCGCGCCCGCGACAGGTGCGCCGCCTGGTGCGCGGCGCCATACGCCACCGAATGTTGCTGGACTGGCAGATTGGCCGGCTGTACAAGGGTAAGCACCAGATGGAGAAAAAAACAAAGTTATGGTTGCGCCTGGCCCTGTTTGACTTGTCCGATGAGCGTGACGAAGCGCCGCGCCGCGTAAACGGCTGGGTGCAGGATACGCGCGATGTGCTGGGCGAAAGGGCGGTACGTCTGGTAAATGCCATGTTGCGCGGCTATTTAAGGGAAGAGGACAAGCTCGATCCCGCCCGTATCGGGGATACGGTGGAGCGTCTGGCCATAAGCTATTCATTTCCCCGCTGGATGGTCAGCCATTATCTGGAAACCTGGGGCGAGGATTTCACCGAGGAAATTCTCATCAACCTAAATCGCACGCCGCAGCCGGTATTGCGCCATAACCCCCGGAAAATGGATCGTCAGCATTTTGAGCGGGAACTGGAAGCCCTGGGCATACCTTATCGCCGTTCGGCGCTTTCAACCCGGCACTTCAAGGTGGACAGCATCCGCAAGATAGAAGAGGCGGAAGGTTTTGACGCCGGCTTTTGTTCGGTACAGGATGAAAGCGCCTCCGTTCCGGTACGTTTACTGGACTTAAAGGCAGGCGATCGTTTTTTGGATGTCTGCGCGGCACCGGGCGGGAAGTTTACACAGGCCCTGGAAGAACAGCCGGATTTGAAAATCGCCGTGGCCGTGGATAATGACCTGAACCGTCTGCGCACCGTTCGTGGTAATATGAAGCGTTTGGGGGTGGAAGGCTTTTTGGTGGCCGCGGATGCCCGGGCTTTACCCTTCAGGAAGAGCTTTAATAAAATTCTGGCCGATGTGCCCTGCAGCGCGCAGGGAATCATACGCAAGCATCCCGATATAAAATGGCGACGATCCCGGAACGAGATGGAGGCCTTTGCCACATTACAACGGGAAATATTGCAAAGCGCCTGGGAGCATCTGGAGGATGACGGGCGTCTGGTATACAGCACATGCAGCATCGATCCCATGGAAAATGAAGCTGTTGTGGAAGGTTTTAAGGAGGCGCGCCTTATAAAACCCCCGGAGCGGGTGATACCGGAACTTTTTCATAGCGGCGAAGGATATATACGCACCTTTCCGCAACAGGGGCCGGACGGCAGCTTTGCCGCACTGATGGAAAAAAAGGCCGGGGAAACGGCAGACGGCAGTTAAAATGTTTCAAAAAAAATAATTCTTTGGAAACGTCAATTTTAATGTGCAAATTATATCCGAGAATCAGACCCTGCAAAAGTAAACGTAATGGGAAATCATATTAAATTGCACCTCCCCCCATTCTGTTGTATATTTGCCGGTCATAATCGTTTGAATTGGATACGGAACCGATGCTGGAAGATCTAAGCGGAAAACTCGAGTCGACGCTACGCAAACTACGCGGATATGGCAAGCTGACCGAGAAGAATATTGCTGACGCCCTTAAAGAAATCCGACGCGCTCTGTTGGAGGCCGATGTAAATTATAAAGTCGTAAAAGACTTTATTGACGAGGTGCAAAAGGAAGCCGTCGGGGAAGAAGTGCTGAAAAGCGTGACCCCCGGCCAGATGATCGTCAAGATAGTTAACGACAAGCTGGTGGCCCTGTTAGGTACCAGAAATACGCAGATCAAGAGCGCGGGAATCCCGCCTACCATCATCATGGTTGCCGGACTGCAAGGTTCCGGTAAAACCACTTTTACGGCCAAGTTGGCCGCCTGGCTGCAAAAACGCGGACGCAAGCCGTTGTTGGCGGCCTTGGATGTTTACCGGCCCGCGGCCATTCAACAGCTTAAGGTGCTGGGGCAAAGCCTCAATGTGCCTGTTTATGACGAAGGTATCGGCGATCCCGTCCGTATTGGCATGAATGCCGTAAGCGCCGCCCGCAAACAGATGTGTGATACGGTGATTTTGGATACGGCCGGCCGCCTGCATGTGGATCAGGAAATGATGCGCGAACTGGTAAATGTTAAAAACCGTGTTCGTCCGCATGAAATTTTGTTTGTGGCCGACGGCATGACCGGGCAGGATGCGGTAAATACCGCCAGTGAATTTGCCAGCCGGTTGAACTACGACGGCGTGGTATTGACCAAGATGGACGGTGATACCCGCGGTGGCGCGGCACTTTCCATACGGGCCGTTACCGGTAAGCCGATCAAGTTTATGAGTATCGGCGAAAAACCCAACGCCGAATCGATCGAGGCCTTTTATCCCGATCGTATGGCTTCGCGGATATTGGGTATGGGCGATGTGGTCAGCCTGGTGGAAAAAGCACAGGAAACCATAGACCAGGAACAGGCCGCCAAGCTGGAAGAACGCCTGCGCAAAAATGAGTTTACGCTGGAAGATTTTCTGATGCAGTTGCAGCAGATTAAAAAGATGGGCCCCCTGGAAAACCTGTTGGGTATGATCCCGGGGATGGGGGCGCAGATGAAAAATGTAAAAGTAGATCCCAAGGCCTTTTCACGCACGGAAGCCATCATTCATTCCATGACGCGGGAAGAGCGTAATAAGCCGCAAATCCTCAACGGCAGCCGTCGTAAACGGATTGCCCGGGGCAGCGGTACACGGGTACAGGATGTAAATCAATTGGTCAAACAATATGACCAGATGAAAAAGATGATCAAACAAATGAAGGGAAGATCCGGTAAGGGTCTTCGGGGAATGCCATTAAATTTTATGTAAAATTGGAGGTTGATTTTGGCTGTTAAGTTAAGATTGATGCGTATGGGACGTAAGAAGCGGCCTTATTACAGAATAGTTGCTGCCGATAGCCGCGCCCCGCGTGACGGTCGTTTTATTGAAAATGTGGGAACCTATGATCCTATAGCCCAGCCGCATACGGTGGACTATAAGGAAGACAGAGTGTTGCATTGGTTATCCGTGGGGGCCCAGCCTACCGATACCGTAAAAAGTCTGCTGCGTGGCAAAGGCTTATGGTTGAAGTGGACCCTGATAAAGCAAGGCGCCGATGAAGCCCGGATTGCTTCGGAACTGCAAGCCTGGCAAAGTCAAAAGGAAGAAAGCCTGAAACGTCTGGAAGCCAAAAAAGCACAGGCCGCCAAAGAGAAGGCCAAAGCCGCCAAAACCGCCGAGCCGGAAGCCGCCGCCGAAGAGGCCGCCGCTCCCGCCGAAGCCGTAGAGGATGCTCCGGCCGAAGACTCCGCACCTAAAGATTCAGCTGAATAAAAAGCGTACTTTTGTGATACAGCGAATTTGGTCCAAACTATTTAGGAGGCATCTCGTTATGAAGGAGTTTGTTGAATTTATCGCGAAGCATCTGGTGGACAAGCCCGAAGAAGTTCAGGTTACTGAAGTGGAAGGCGAACGTGTCACCGTCTATGAGCTTCGGGTCGGAGACGGCGATCTGGGCAAGGTCATCGGAAAACGAGGTCAAACGGCAAAATCCATTCGTACACTGCTGTCCGCGGCGTCTGCAAAAGCGGGTAAACGCGCTGTCCTTGAAATTTTGGAATAGGTACCGGTCATCATGTTTGTCATCGGACAAGTTGTAAAGCCCCAGGGCATACATGGTGAACTTAAAGTCAAAATTATCAGCTCTTTCCCCGAGCGCTTTTTGCAGTTGAAGTCTTTCTTCCTGAAAGAACAGGAAGAGCGGCTTTG
The DNA here is from genome assembly GCA_015493745.1 of Calditrichales bacterium. Classification (GTDB taxonomy): domain Bacteria; phylum Calditrichota; class Calditrichia; order Calditrichales; family J004; genus J004. Next base: position 39,550 of record WGCN01000013.1, on the reverse strand, counting down.
TTTTGTGGAAAAGGCGCGGGTGAAAGGTGACTTTGCCTTTCTTAAAATTCAGGGAATCGACGATCGCGATCAGGCGGAAAAATATCGAAATGCATTCCTTTATGTTGAAGAAAGCGAGTTGTTCCCCTTGCCGGATAGTGATTCCTATTATCACCATCAGCTAATAGGCATGAAGGTGGTCAATACCCGTGGCGAAAGCCTGGGGGTTATCAGGGATGTTCACAACTATCCGGGCCAGGATCTGTATGTGCTTGAAGATCAAAAGGGCCGGGAACATTTGTTGCCGGCCACAAAAGAGTTTATAAAAAAGGTGGATACCGCAGGCGGGATGATGATCATCCGTGAAATAGAGGGCCTGCTGGAATAATCTGTTCTATGACATGCGTATAGATATCATCACCGGTTTTCCGGGCATACTGGAAGAACCGCTGCAACAAAGCATAATAAAAAAAGGCCGGGAGGCCGGCGCGGTTTCGATCACGGTTCATAACCTGCGGGACTATGCCGATGACCGTCATAAAACCATAGATGATTATCCCTATGGCGGCGGGCCGGGCATGGTTTTAAAGGTCAAACCCTTTGACCGTTGCCTGCAAAAAATTGCCGGGGAAAACGATCTGAACGCGGCGCGTATTATGATGATGACTCCCCGCGGCCGTACGTTCGATCAGAAAAAAGCGACCGAGCTGAGCCTGGATGAACATTTGATTTTTTTATGCGGGCATTACAAAGGGGTGGATGAACGGCTCTACAGTCTTTATAAGATTGAAGATGTCTCCATCGGGGACTTTGTGCTAAGCTCCGGCGAGATAGCGGCGCTGGTCATTACCGACAGTATCGTGCGTCTGCTGCCCAATGTGCTGAAGGATATCGATTCGGCCTGGAGTGACTCCTTTCAGGAAGGCTGGCTGGACGCTCCCTATTACACCCGTCCGGAAACTTACCGCCATTTACGGGTACCGGAGGTGCTGACATCCGGACATCATGAGCGAATAGAGAATTGGCGGAATGAAAAACGCATGGAATTGACCAAAAAATTGCGACCCGATTTATTGAAAAAAATTAATGAGTAACAAGAAATATTAACCTGGGATTTAAAAATGGACATTTTACATCAAGTAGCTGCCGATCAACTGAAAAGCGATAACCCCGATTTTCGCCCCGGGGATACGGTGGCTGTTCACGTACGCGTGGTTGAAGGCGACAAAGAACGTATTCAGCTTTTTCAGGGCGTTGTTATCAAAATGCGTGGCGGCGGTATCAACAGCACTTTTACCGTTCGCAAAATTTCTCATGGCGTGGGTGTTGAGCGTATCTTTTTGCTGAACTCACCGCGTATTGCCAAAATCGATGTGGTTAGACGCGGTAAAGTACGGCGTGCCAAGCTTTACTATCTGCGTGAACTGCGCGGTAAAGCCGCCCGTATTAAAGAAAGATAAACCTCTTTACGGAGGAGATGGGGCGCGTTTTCGCTATGTCCATGCGTCGGATACTTATAGCTATAAGCACATGGCTGATAAGCGCTTTGTTGTTGACCTGCGCCGTTAAGGGCGGGTTAAAAGGCGGCCCGGAAGATAAAACCGCTCCGTCGGTTGTTTTTTCCTTTCCGCAACAGGATTCAACGGATGTACATCATTTGCAGTACATCCGTTTTTCTTTTTCCGAAATGATGGACAGAAACTCCATCGCTAAAAATCTTTTTATCTCTCCGCCCATTCCATTTAACTGGAGCTGGGACGGTTATGATGAACTGACCATCCAACTGAAGGACAGTCTCACCCCGGATATTACCTATGTGGTTACCCTGGGTACCGGGTTGAAAGACCTGCGCGGCAACGGACTGGATCAGGCCTATACGCTGGCCTTTGCCACGGGCAGTCATATTGACCGGGGAGAGATTGAGGGACAGGTTTTCGGCCTGAAGGAGCGGGAAAGCTACACGGTCATGGCCTATCTCATGGATAGCACGCGGGTTAATCCCATGTTCTTTAAGGATACGGCTCTCTACATCAGTAAAACAGGCCGGCAGGGCCGCTTCCGCCTGAGAAATCTTAAGCCGGGGCTCTATCGCGTGCTGGCCGTTGCCGATGCCAATAATAACCTGCTGGCCGATATCCCCCGCGAAAAGGTGGCCCTTCCTGCAAAAGATGTGCGTGTCGGGGCCGCAACCACGCTGATGGAAAAGCTGAATATGCGTCCCGCCGTTCAGGATACCAGTCTGCCGTCCATATTTTCAATACGTGCCATAAATAACCGGCAGCTTATCGTAAAAACCAGTCGTACTCTTTTTTTCGATTCCCTAAGTCAAATACAAATTACAGACAGTGCCGGCGGAAAACCGTTACCCTGCTATCAATGGAACCACTATCCCGGCGGATTGGCTTTGTTCACCGCTGTTCAGGACAGCGGGCGCCGGTATATGGCCCGCTTTACCGGACTTAAGGATTCGCTGGCGCAGACCGTTCCCGACAGTTCCTTTTTCTTTAATGCTTCGGCCAAACCTTTTCAAATCCCCTTCCGTTTAAAAAAACGCTTCCCGGCCGACAGCGCGCGGGCTGTTCATCCGCTTGACGTAATCAGGCTCCGGTTTAGTCTGCCTCTGTCTCAAAACAGCCGGATGGGATTAAAGCGCGCCTTGGCCTTTTTACAAGGCCGGGATACGATCCGCTATCATCTGCGTTCCGACTCCCCGGACAGGGTGACACTGGAGCCGCTGCAACCTTTGACCGGCGACAGCAGCTATACTTTTTCCATGGACACCACCCTGATCAGGGACGGTTTTGGCCGCGCCCTTAAGGATAGCGCGACGCATATGGTCTTTAAAGTAAAATCCGACAACGACTTCGGTTCCCTGAAAGGCCGTATAAAAACCCGGATACCCCCGCCCTATGTGGTGACGATCGAACCGGTGCAGGGCCGCAGGCAGCGCCGGCAACAACGCATAAACGGCCCTGATTTTGAATTCCGCTATCTTGAAGAAGGACAGTATAAGCTTTCCGCTTTTGCCGACAGGGACAGCAACAGTGTTTTCACTCCCGGTTCCATTAAACCGTTCCGGTTTAGCGAAATCTTTCATGTCAGCCGGGATACGGTATCGATCCGTAAGCGCTGGGAGAAGTCGGGGATCGTTATTCCCCTGCCATGACGGGAGGGGGGCACCACTCTGTCGGCTTCCCTGGCGGCCGTCAGGAACAGGCCCTTAGTGACATCATCCCCGTTTTTAATTTTAATCACCATAATATATTCGGACGTTATGAGTAAAGTGACTTTTTACAAGATGCAGGCCAACGGAAACGACTTTATTCTGTTTACGGCTTCGCAGATGTCTGTTCCCGTATCGCCGGCACGCATACGCGCCCTGTGCGCCCGGCACTTTGGCGTGGGCGCGGACGGATTGATTGTTCTGGAATCGGGAGGGGAGACCTCTTTTAAGTTTCACTATTACAATGCCGATGGCAGCCGCGGGGAAATGTGTGCCAACGGCGCGCGCTGTGCTTTATGGCTGGCCCGCGAACTGGGGTGGATTGAAAAAGATGTCTGGCTCAGCTTTGAGGCCGATGACGGCCGGCATCAGGGTCGGGTTAACGATAGCTCGGTGGAGGTGGAGATTTTATCCGATGCGCAGATTGAAGAACCGCAGGCCTCATTGTTCAAACTCCCCCCACAGGTAAGGCGTCTTTATTTTCTGAATACCGGTGTGCCCCATGCGGTTTTGTGGCTGAATCAGCCGGTGGCGGCGTTTGACCTGGCAGCAACAGGCCCTTATCTGCGCTATCATCCCTATTTTAAGCCCCGGGGTGTAAATGTGGATATTTTTTACATAGAGGACGGAAAGATTGAAATGCGCACCTATGAAAGAGGCGTGGAAGAGGAAACCCTCTCCTGTGGTACCGGTGTCTCCGCCGTTGGTTTGATTTTTATAAAAATGATTGAACCATCGGCCACGGCGGTCGATATAAACATGCCGGGCGGTTCTTTTCGTTTCAAGAAGCGGGACGGAAGCCTGTGGCTGCAAGGCCCGGCCGGGATTGTTTATCAGGGTCGGATTACACTTTAAATACTAACTCGAGGAATATATGTATATAGTTTTAATGGCCGGTGGCGCGGGTACCCGTTTTTGGCCGCTCAGCCGGTTTGAGACTCCGAAGCAACTTTTAAAAATCACCGGTGAAAAAACCATGTTGCAGGAAACCTATGACCGCGTGGTAAAACTGACGACGCCGGAAAAAATATTGATCATCACCGGCGCGCATCTGGTGACAAAGGTGGCCGCCCAATTGCCCGGTCTTCCTGAAAAAAATATCATCGCCGAACCCTTTGGCCGTAATACCGCCCCCTGCATCGCCCTGGCTTCGGCCATTATCCGTAAGCGCAGCGGCGGTGACGCGGCTGTCTCCGTTGTGGTTCCCGCCGATCATATGATCGGTGATGACGAGGCTTTCCGTGATATCATACGCAGCGCGGTGGATCATGCCCGCGACTCGGATGTTTTGATGACCCTGGGCATTAAACCCGGTTATCCCGAAACCGGTTACGGTTATATCCAGCGGGAAGAGGAGCCCTGCTGCGTTTCCCGTTACCCGATCTACAAGGTAAAGACCTTTGCCGAAAAACCCAACATGGAAACGGCCGCCCGTTTTTTGGAAAGCGGCGACTTTTACTGGAACAGCGGTATCTTTGTCTGGACGGTGAAGGCCATTATGGATGAGTTTCAGCGCCAGATGACGGATATGTATGAAATGCTTCCGGAGGTGGAGGCGGCACTGGACACGGAAAACATGGCGGCCGCCATTGAACATATGTACAGTTCCATCCGGCCGAAATCGATCGATTACGGCATTATGGAAAATGCCGGACAGGTGCGGGTGATTGAAGCGGAATTTAACTGGAACGATGTCGGCTCCTGGGAGGCGGTGTATAACATCTCCCCCAAAACAAAAGACGAGAATGCGCACATGCAGGCCATTCCCATGACCCTGGACTCTAAAAACAACTTTTTCTATACCTCCGGAGGGAAGCTGGTGGCGGCCATAGATGTTCATGACCTGATCATGGTTGAAACCGAAGACACCATTTTGCTTTGCAAACGACAAAGCTCACAGCGCGTAAAGGAAATCGTGGATAAACTTAAGATCAAGGATTTAACCCAGTATCTCTGATTTGCGTTGCAAGCCATTGTTAAGGATATTAAGTCCGGTCTTAAAAACGGATAAGATATGACGCAGGAACAAAAACTTCAGAAATTGATCGCCCTTCTTGAAAATAATGATATTCCGGTAAAGTCGGATCGCGGAAATTTTAAAGGCGGCCTGGTACGCTATCATGACAATTACTATTTCTATCTGAATCGTAAACTGGCGCCCGAGGCAAAAATCAATCTCATAAGACGCGAACTGGAACGCTGGCCGGAGCAGCAGCCGGATTGGAGCCGGGAACTGAGCGCCATCCTGGATTAGCCTTTTGTAAAAGGCCTTGCCCGCGGATGAGCACAGGCCTGAGATTTATAAGTTTAGTTTTGTCTGTTAAACAGGGAGAAGATGAGATGGAGTTCGAAGGACGTGAATCTAAACGTATCGGATCGCAAAATTTTGTGTCCTATCGCCTTTATGACGCCGATGACCGCGTTTTTGACGAGGGCATGGCCCTGACGCTTGATATCAGCCGTACCGGTATCGGCATCCGTAGCGATCATGATATGGAGGTTGGGTTAAAGGTTGAGGTGGTCGTTGCCGTGGGGGATGACCTGGTAAAGACCGTCGGCCATATCCGAAACGTTAAGGCTTTTGATGAGGGAACCCGGCATGTGGGTATTGAGTTTGACTTCCTGACCGACGATGAACTGGATAAGCTGGCACAGGTCTATCCTGAAATTACACACTAATATTATTTCCGGGGTTTTTATTGAATCGATTTCTTCTTTTGACGCTTGTTCCGTTTTTAGCCGCGGCCCAATCTTTTTTTAATGAACCCAGAATTTCAGGCACCCCCATGCTTCCCTCCGTCACGGAAATGGAAACGCACATGGCCGCCCTGCGCAAAACGAATCCCGCCGCATATAGTGATCTGCAAACCTTCACTTTTTCCAAGACCGCGGCGATACCGGATAATCCGGGTGACAGCCACACCTTTAAGGTATACAATATCGACAAGTCAAAGGATTCACCTTTCTTTGATGATGTAACGGCCACCCTGCGCGGCAAGGATGGGGATATCCGCATCTGGGTGCAGGACAGCGAGTGGGAGAACAGCCATGTAACCCAACAGGTGGTCGATGATGTGTTGCAAGACCTCTTATATTCCACACCCCAGGGCAGTCTGGATCCCAACAAGGGCATTGTGGCCATCAATGAATGGTCCTTTGGTCAGCCGCCCAATATTGACGGCAGCGGGCGGACGCATTTTTTAATGACCGATATACAGGATGGTTATGACGGCAGTGGTAATTTTGTCGGTGGCTTCTTCTTCTCCTATGATCAAACGACCCAGCCCGGTTCCAATAAAACCGACATTCTCTATATTGACACTTATCCCGGCATCTATAATGATAAGCGCGATCCGATTTATAAACCGGAGGCTGTTTTGGGAACCGTGGCCCATGAATTTCAACACCTGATCCATTACAACTATGATCCGGGTGAGGAAAGCTGGGTTAACGAAGGCCTGTCCGAACTGGCCAGTTATCTGTGCGGTTACGGTTTGCGTTCTCCCGAAAGGTATTTGAATAACAGCGACCTTTCCATGACCGACTGGAATGATGATGATCCCCTGCCACACTATTCGCGGGTGGCCCTGTGGAGCTATTTTTTATATGAACGTTACGGACGCACTACCATCCGCGCCATAGTTCAGGAAGCGACACACGGAGTTGTTGGCGTGAACAGGGCGCTGAACGCGCAAAACGGCGTTTCTTTTGTTGCCGTGCTGGAAAATTTTTTCAAAACATTGATGAGTAATGATCCGCTTAACACCCCGGACTATAGTTTCCGGTGGAGTGCCTTACAGTATTTGCGCGCTTCTCCGGCGGAGCGGATCACGGAATACCCGCAAAATAAATCCTGGCCCGTGGCTTCTTACGCCATGCGCCTGGTGGAGCTGACCAACGGCGACTCCGTTACCGTTGCGCAAGGCCGCCCCTTTTCCGGTCCGGTTTATTATAATGCCTTTGGTTTGGGGGGAACCGCCTGGCTGGAAACACCGCTTTTTCCCCTGAAGCAGTTTGATCTAAGCGGCGAGGTTCATACGCTGGAGTTGGGCTTTTTTAATATTTCCGGCACCAATGATGTCATTGCCCTGGATGTTTCGGGCCGGCAAAAATATGATTTGATTACTCTGGAGTACGGTTCGGATAAGCCCACTTTTGTTATTGGCTCCGACGGCGCCACCAACGCCATCCACTATATCGCCCCCCGGGATTCCACTTTTATCAAAACAGTTTCCTTTTATAACTATAGCAGCAGCGGTGCCGTGGAAATACAAATATACGATCGTGCCTTGGCCCTGGGCGGTCGGCCCGCATATAAAAAGGTGATACTGGAAAATCCCCTGCGCGGGGGGTGGGCCAGTGTGGATGTGGAGAACATCAAACAACTCCGGATGAAAAACGATTTTCTGGATGTGGGGGTATATTATCCGCAGGAAGGCACCATGGGCTATGAAACTTCGGCGGCTATAGAAAAAAATTACAGCGGGCGCTCCTATCTGAGACAGAACGCCACCTCCACGTTTTTACCCCTGAAAAATTTTAAAACCGGCAGCGGTTCTCTCGATGGTATCTGGATGATAAAGCTGGAGGTGGCGGCACCTTATTCCGGCCGCTCGTCGGGTAATATTGATATCGACAATATCCAGGTTTATCCCGTGCCTTATGTTCCCTCGGAGAATCCATTGACCATTGAGTATGAGGCAAATGGGGGGGGACGTGTGGAATTTTCGGTTTTTAACGTGCTGGGCCGGTTGGTTTACAATGAGATCGATGATCAGGGACGGGGTTTGTTTTTGTGGGACGGCCGTAACCTGCAAGGGACAAGAGTAGCCTCGGGCTTTTATATTGTACGTATCACCGGTGGTAAAAAAGCGGTATTTAAAAAGGTGGTGGTATTAAAGTAAAACTTCTTTTCGGGCTATGTCCGAGGAGGTTTGTTCTTTTTTTATGTTTATGGATAATTTTGTTTAAAAGTTTCTTTATTTTGATTTGTACCCGTGAAGTGGAGCCCCCGATGTGTTAAAATACCGGGAGTATGATTGTGACAAACCGTATAGAGATAGAAATAAATAAAAATAATAAGCGTTTATCTAGAGATGGTAAGCGCTAAAACGATTGAATTACAATAAGGGGGAATAATGTTGCGTAAAACATTTTATCTTTTGGCTTTAATAGCTATCGGTCTTGGCAGCGGCTACTGGCTGCTTGATGATCCGTTTACGGAAAAAACCACGGCTGCCCAGAGTTTGACTGAACAGATTGTGGTTTTAAAAGCCGAATTGAAACAGACCAGGCGGGGAACGGCCGATTGGGCGGTTTTACAAAACCATATTCAGAAGCTGGAAAAGCTGCGTGCCGGAAAAATAAAAACCAACCGTCCGGATATGTTTGCAAAATTTTATCATGACATCCGTACCCGCGAGGGAGAAGAGAATCCGGGCTATGGATTGAATTACCGTTTACGCGCCCTGGATAAGGCCCTGGAGGCCCAAAAACAGAACCCCCGAACTTTCAAAAAAACGGCATTCTCATCATTGCAGTTTGTAGAGAGGGGCCCCAGTAATGTGCCGGGCAGAACACGCGGCCTGCTTGTAGATGCCGGTGACCCGACCAACAATACCTGGCTGGCCGGTACGGTTGGGGGCGGTATCTGGAAAAGCACGGATGCCGGACAAACCTGGAAGGCCAAAACCGAAGACCTGCCCCTGCTGGCTATCTCCTATTTTGCCCAGCCGGCCTCAAACCCGGATATCATTTACGCCGGTACGGGTGAAGGCTTTTTTAACACGGATCAGATAAATGGAAACGGTGTTCTGAAATCCACCGATGGCGGTGAAAGCTGGAAGCTGCTGAGTTCGACGACAGAAAATCCCCAATTTGTAAATATTAACCGGGTGATTGTAGACCCCGACAATCCCGATGTGGTATTGATTTGCTCCAATGGCGGTATCTATACTTCGGATTATCGTTCGGTAATTATGAAGTCGGTTGACGGTGGTTTGAATTGGGAACAGAAATATACCCACGGAACCAATGCCCGCATCCAGCACCTGATAGCCAATCCACTTAACTTTAAAACGCAGTTCGCCTCCGTAAACGGTGTGGGTATTATAAGATCACTGGATGCCGGGGAAAGCTGGGAAGTGGTGGCCGGATCACTGGCCGATTTGGGCGGACGACTGGAACTGGCCATGACGGAGCAGGACACCAACCTGGTGTATGCCGCCGCCGAAGGGGGCAGCAATAATTCCGTACTGTATGTAAGTTTTGATGCCGGCAGCAGCTGGGCCCTGGCCAAGGACAGCGGCAGCGATCCCGACTGGCTGAACGGACAAGGATGGTATGATAACACCATCATGGTGGACCCGGAAAACAAGTTTAAACTTTATGTGGGCGGAGTTCAGGTTTACACCATCAATCTGACCGATACGGCACTGGTGGTCACCCGTGAATCCAAGGTGTATGACATAATACGCAATAATACCACTGACTTTTTAAATACGGTCAACTTTAGCAATAAAAATTTCAACGGTTTTTATTACTCAGACGGTAAGGATGAGAACGCGCCTAGCCTGGCCGATTCCGATTTCGTTTCCGTTGAACTGCGTTTTGGTCCCGGAAAAGGACAAAAAGCGCACCGTTTTACCGTGCCGGAAGGTTCCACCTCCGGCGTACCGACTTCCCAGTATACCTATGTCGATTATGTCGATATTCCCTTTGAGGCCTGGGATATTACCAACAATCGTCAGCTGATGGTCTCCTTTCGTGATCAGGATCGGGACAGCGTCTTTAACTATTCCAACGATCTTGAAACCCGGCAGTATGTCTTTATCAGCGGTTATACCTATGACGCGCAAAATCCCAACGAGAACATAGCCCGGAACGGCGGCCATCTGGATAAACTGCTTTATTTTTACTGGCCGGTATCACCGGGCTCCACCCCTTTTGATAATGACAACCTTCCTTCTTCGGAAGCCAATCTGCAAATACTTTATGGCGAAGTGGTCAATTCTTCCGTCACACGTCTGGCGGAAAATTTCTCACAGGCTCATGGGGCTCATGTGGATCATCATAACCTGAAAGCTTTTAAAAACACGGACGGCAGCTATGGGCTGATCAATGCCAATGACGGCGGCGTAGCCTATGCCACCACCCTGGATGCGCGCTGGGTTCGAACTGTCGGCATAAATTCCACCCAGTATTACGGTGTGGATAAAAAGCCGGGAGCCAATGCCTACCTGGCCGGTGCTCAGGATAACGGCACCTGGTATTCCAACGAAGACCCCGACAGCAGTTCCGAGTGGAACTACGGACAATTCTCGGTCAACGCCGATGGTTTTAATGTGGTATGGCATTTTAATGATCCTAAAAAAATGATCGGCAGTTGGCAGTTTGGCAACCTGGAACGTTCCGTGGATGGAGGAAAAACCTGGAGTGTCTCCAATCGCGGTTCTTCCAATACCGATCCGTTTATCACAAAAATAACCGGTTCACAGATTAAGCCGGATATGCTTTTTGCCGTTTCATCACGGGGTGTTTATAAATCCACGAATTTTGGCAAGACCTGGGTGACCAAGGTGATCGAGAATGAGGCCTGGACGGCAGGAGGCAGCTTTTCCAATGTGAAAGTGTCCAAGGTTAATCCGAATATTGTATGGGCCGGTGATCGTATGAGCTCCACCGGCAGGATATTTGTTTCCACCGATGAAGGAGAGACCTTTCAGCCGGTAAATAATTATGCCGGCATTACCCTGGGGCGGATCAGTGGCATGTCCACGGATCCTGTTTCCGATTCAACCGCCTATGTCATGTTCTCCTTTGACAATGCGCCCAAAATCCTGAAAACCACGGATTTGGGACAAACGTGGATTGATATCTCCGGGTATTCCAACGGCGTTTCCACGGCCGGCTTTCCCAATGTGGCGGTATACGACCTGTTGGTTATGCCCTTTGACACGGATATGATGTGGGCCGGTACGGAGATCGGGCTTTTTGAAACCACCGACGGCGGGGCCAGTTGGCATTTTGCCGATTATGGTATGCCGGCGGCTTCAATATGGCAGTTAAAGGAGGTTGAGGATCAGATCGTGGTGGCTACCCATGGCCGGGGAGTCTGGTCGATAACCATTCCGCAATTGACGGAGGATAAGCCCTACGCGCCCTTGATTTCTTCCATTACACAGGACTCCGACGGAGATATAAAGTTCTCCTTAAAGATGCGCTTTGCCTCCGACTCCACCGTGATTTGGGCCGGGACAAATAAACTGGCCGTGGTTGGGTCGGTAAAGGCGACGGTGGATACGGTATTTACCGTCCCTACACCGAAAACGTTGAGCGGCAAGGTGAAAATATCCCTTTTAGCCTATAAAAACGGAAAAGTACGTGAAAACAGCAGGAGCGTAACCATAAACTCGACGGCCTCACCGGATATAGCCTTGGGGATGCTGGCCGCCGAGGTGGTTAAGGCAAACCTGCGATCTTACCTGGTGAGCGATATCAAGCTTGGCGTAAACCCGGAGATCAGTTATGAACTGACTAAGGGCGACGGTACAAAGGTAGCGTCAAATGACCTGATGAGCTACATAGGAAGCTCAAGTTTTGTGTATGCCACAAAATATAAATTAAAAGATACCGGCAGTTTAAAAGTAACCGTTTCGGCCAGGAATCAGTTTGGCGCGACCAGCGAATTGGTTGAAACCTACGCCATATCCTCGCTGACCAAAACAGGTGTGCAGAGTATTTCCCTGCCTGACGGAAGGGAGCCTGTTCGTATCAGCGCCTCTTCCGTGGCTTCGCCCGGATATGTGGTGACCTCTTTTTCCGACCGGCTGACGCAGTTGGCAGCTTCCGCCAATGCGGATGAGGGGGATATGATACGCCTGGGTGAAATTTTAAATATCGACGGCAATGCCGGACTGACAGGAGTCCTTTCCCTGCCTTTCACTTATGATGATGCCGCGGTACAGAGTATTTCCGAAGAGTTCGGCGACTTTGAGGAAGGCCGGATCGGGGTCTATCAATATGTGAGCGGGGACTGGCAGTATGTCGGCGGTTATGGAAATAACGGCCGGGTGGAGGCTTTGCTTCCCGGATATGGACAGTACGCGGTTTTTTATAACCCGGATGCCGTTGCCGTTCCCGAAACTTTTAATCTGGAGCAGAATTTCCCGAACCCGTTTAATCCTACGACAACGATCCGTTATCAAATTCCGTCGACCGCTCAGGTTAAGGTAACCGTCTATAATATGCTGGGTCGTGAAATCACTACTCTGGTGAATGGGGTGCAGGATGCCGGTTTTTACACCGTTCAGTGGAAAGGAATCAACCACCAGGGACGGCAGGTGGCCAGCGGATTGTATGTGTATACCCTTCAGGCGGGTAATACGCGAATTTCCAGAAAAATGCTGTTGGTACGCTAAGCTATAAAATGACAGGAGAAAAAGATGAAAACAATTAAAAGTCTTTTATTTATAACAATTGCCGTGGCCTTGAGCGCTTGCGGTGGAGCTACGGATTCAGACAATCCGCCGACGGTGGAAGATGCCTGGACGGTGTTTGAACAGGGGGACTATGAACAGGCCCTGAAAGATTTTGAAAAATTGAATTCACCGGAAGCGACGGAAGGAGCGGCCTGGAGCGCGCTTTTTCTGGACTCGCTAAACTATGCCGAAGGAAAGTTTGAGGAAAACGCCGGTGAACAACGGATTGACAGTAATGCCGGCTGGAGCCTCGCCTTATGGGCCATAGGCAATTACAGCAAAAGTATCGAGAGGGCGGATATTGTATTGTCCGCTGAAAGCAGCTACAGTTTTGTACACTATACGTCCTTTAATGCCGAAGATCTGCTCTGGCTGCAGGCGGCCGGTTATTTCCACCTGGTAAATTACAGTAAATGTATCGAAAAGATAAAGCTGTTAGACAGCACCTTCAGCGCCAGTGTCAGTGATCCGGATATTGCACGTATCCTTCTGGAAAAGCTGGAGGAACTGGATAGTTTGTAAAGACAGTTAAAAATTAAAAGCGGTTTTCTTAAGCCGCTTTTTTTTTGTCCTTTATTGTTTAAAGGAAGAGGCGCCCTGAAATTATTCGCTATAAAGGTGTTTTTTGTCCGGTTTTATTATGTAGAGGAATAAAAATGGCTTTATTTTACAGGGTTATAAGCGGAAAAGAGCTAAAAAATGTCAATATTTTGTATGTAAATTATACTTTAAAAATCAATAATTTAGAAAAAATAAAGTGATTGCCTCAATTTTGTAAAGAGGCGCTGAAATCATTTGACATACTTAGTTAAAACCCTTACCTTGCACAATCATTGGGAATCTTCCCCCCAATGTACCTAACCAATATTATACATAATTCATTTTGAAAATATACTCACAGGAGGGCTTCTATGAGGTAAAGGTAAATCTGTTGTTTTCTCGTCTTTGTCTAATAACCCATATAGGAGGTAGATATGTTAAGAAGGTTACTTCTGTTTTTATTTATAACTATTCCATTGTCGCTTTTCGCGCAATCATCAGGTAAAATTACCGGCTTTATCCAGGATAAGGATACCGGTGAGCCGTTGGTCGGCGTGAACGTGATTCTTGAGGGAACTTCCCTGGGAGCCATGACCGACGTGGATGGTTATTATGTCGTTCTCAACGTACCGGTTGCTACTTATAAAATACGCGCCAACTACGTTGGCTATCAGGACGTGATTAAAGAAGGCGTCCGTGTCTCGGCGGGTGTTACCACCAACGTGGATTTCGAACTGAGCCAGCAGGTACTGGAAACAGATGCCGTTGTTGTTGTCAGTGAACGTCCCCTGGTGGAAAAAAACGTTACCCAAAGTTATTCATTGATCACCTCGAAGGATTTGGAAAGTATTCCCGTTCGCGGTTTGAATAATTTCCTGGCCCTGCAGCCCAGTGTGGTTGTTCAGGACGGTGTTGTTCACATTCGTGGCGGCCGTTCCGATGAAGTTGGGTATTATCTCGACGGAGCTTCCACTTCCAGCGCCTTGTCCAACACAAACGCTGTATACATCATTCAGGATGCTGTGGAGGAAACTCAGGTTTTGACCGGTGGATACAGTGCCGAGTTTGGCGGTGCCAACTCCGGTATTATCCGTACCCAGTTAAAGTCCGGTACCAGCGATTTCCGTGCTTCTCTTGACTATCAGTTGGATGGATTTGCCGCCGAAGGTGAAAAATTCCTTGATACCTACTCCTATCAGCACAGAATCGGCGTTGTTACATTAAGCGGGCCGATCATGGGTGATAAGATTAAATTCTATATCGCCGGTGAAAACTACTTTCAGGGTGATGACGAAGTACGTTTTGGCAAAGGCTTTACCTTTAACAACCTTATAGACGCCAACCCGAACAGAACCAGAACGGATACGGTTAATCTCAGTTATCCGGATGGTTTTACCCCCCGAAATCAAAGCAACCGTTATGCGTTAAACGGAACGATCAGTTTTGATTTTAATCCGATCAACTTTCGTGTTTCCGGCGCCTTTAATACCCGTAGAACTTATACGGATGGGGCCCCCTGGCTGAACATTCTTCGCGACCGCGAAGTATATGACGATCTGAATTCTTACCTGGTATCGGCTAAGATGACGCATATCCTTTCCCCGACCACCTTCTATGAAGTGAATTTGGGTGCTTTCAGTTCCACGATTGAGCGTGGTGACAGCTATCTGGGTAATGACTGGATGTCCTGGTATGACAGCTCTAAAGTAGCCGCCCATGGCGCTACCTATCGCGATGCCTGGCGTCCTGACTTTAACTATGTTCTTAATGGTATTCCTTTCTCCAGAAAAGGAGCCCCTAGTAATTTCTACAGAAAACTGGATCAAAGTTATTTTTCCGGTTCGTTTAATCTGACTTCCCAGTTGGGTCGTCACCATGAGATCAAAGCCGGTGCCGAGGTTAAGGCCTATACGGTACGCTATTTTGATATCGCTCCCAGTGTAATGCTCTTCGCGGCCGATCCGTCCTATGGTAACAGGTTTGGTATTACCACTTACGGTGGCGTTAATAATGTACCGGTCAATGTCTGGAACCAAAACGGTGGCGTTGACTCCTATGGTTATGATATTTATGGCAATAGCATTGATGATGCCAAAACCTATTCCGACGGTAGCGTGGCCCTGGCCCCGAAAAAGCCCATATTTGGCGCTTTATACCTGCAGGATAAAATCGAGTATGATGATCTGATCATCAATGCCGGTCTGCGTTTGGATTATTTTGATCCCGATGACCGCCGTCTGCGTGACCCGGCTGATGTTAAATTTGATAAGAATACCAGTCAGATTCTGGCCAGTGAGTGGAGGGACATGGATCCTTTCGTTCTGGTTAGCCCGCGTTTGGGTTTCTCCTTCCCCGTGGATGAGAAAACCGTATTCTATCTGCAATACGGTAAATTTGCCCAGATGCCCAGCCTGAACCAGATTTACACCAGTGAAAGAACCGCCAGTAACATTATTACCGTGGGCGGTTTTGCTCTGCGTGCCGTCGGTTTTGGTCTGGATCCGGTTCGTACCACCAACTATGAAGTGGGTTTCCGTCGTCAGTTGTCCGACTATGCCGCTTTTGATATTACCGGTTTCTATCGTAATATCAAGGGTCAGGTTCAGACGGTTCGTCAAAAGCCGAATAGAGATGCCGCAAGTCAGGTTTATAACCGTCTTGTAAATGGTGACTTTGCCACAACCAAAGGTC
Organism: Calditrichales bacterium; assembly: GCA_015493745.1. Classification (GTDB taxonomy): domain Bacteria; phylum Calditrichota; class Calditrichia; order Calditrichales; family J004; genus J004. The sequence goes on along the minus strand of WGCN01000013.1, from coordinate 23,638 downwards.
TTGAATTTAAAATGACCCTGCGCCGTTATCAGCGTTTGCAGGCTCAGTTTAACTATACCTACACCGATGCCGAAGGTACCGGTTCCGGTAGTACTTCCTTTATCTCCGCCGCCGAGCGCGACGCCAATCTGCCGACGATCCTGTCGCCGCTGGATTACGCTCAGCGTCATCGCGGTTCCATTAACCTAGATTATCGTTTTGGCAAGGGTGATGGCGGACCTGTTTTGGAAAACTTTGGAGCCAATCTGCTCTTTACCTTCAATTCCGGTCACCCTTATACTCTCGTAACAGCCCCTCCGGGTGGACAGGTTGATCCTTACACCGCCGGTGTGGATTACATGTCCGATACACGTTCCCGTTCCGCTCTGGAACCGCTGAACAGCTCGACAACTCCCTGGAATTTTGTTACGGACTTACGCCTGGATAAAACCCTTAATGTTACCGATCAGATTGACGCTACATTTTATGTACGTATAAATAATCTGTTTAACACTAAAAACGTTATCAATGTTTATCAGAAAACAGGCAGCGCCACGGATGATGGTTATTTAACTAACCCGGAATTGTCCGGCCAAAATATTGAGCAACTCGGTCCTCAGTACCGCGATATGTATCAGGCCATCGTTTTGGATAACGGCGGTGCTTATCGTAGTCAGCTAGGCCTTGAGCTGTTTGGTCAGCCGCGGCAAATTTTCTTCGGCGTAAAACTTACCTACTAAGAAGAGTAGATGTAAACTAATTGTGAGGTAACAAATGAACCGAAAATCATTGAATTTTACTATTCTAATAATGAGCCTGTTCTTATTGATAACAATAGGCTCCCTGTACGCGAAGGGGCCCGAGAATGCTCGGAGTACGCAGAGTTTTTATAAAACGTCCGCGTTGAACCCGACCCGTACCTTGTCTAATATTAATAACTGGGCCTACTGGCTTTACTATGACGGTAAATCCGGTATCGATCCCAATGGCAATGGCGGCGGTATTTATCCCCGTGGAACATCCAACGTGATCTATGAAGATGGCGTGGTTTGGGGGGCCTTGGTTCCCAATGCTGATGGTACAGGCACTCGTATTCAGGTAGGGGGTTCTACCTATCGAACCGGTACCGCGGCTGTTTTTGATCAAATCTATCGTATCCGTTCCGACTGGGCTTCGTTGACGCGTGCCCAGGTAAAAGAGGACGCTTCCGAGTTTTTCGAAGTGCCTCTGGAGTCCGTTACGGAAGAACAGGCCGACCAGATCATCGAGCAATATAAGCTGGATTGGAAAAACTGGCCGGTAGCCGAAGGTGCTCCTTATATTGACGTAAATGATAACGGCGCCTATGATCCTGTTCTCGATGAGAATGGCATGGCCGATCCCAATAAAGGGGATTATCCCGGTATCGCCAGCGCCGATCAGGTCGTATTCTTTGTCGTTGACGACTCCGACGCCGGACGTACAACCCAGTTGTATGGTTCCGATCCCATGGGTATCGAGCTTCAGGTAACCATGTGGGGCTACAACCAAAAAGACGCCCGCCTGGGACAATTGATGTTCAAAAAATATAAATTGATCAACAAGTCCGATGTTACCTTTGACAGCATGTATGTGGCACAGTGGTGCGACCCGGATGTGGGTAACTATACAGACGACCTTGTAGGTTGTGACCCTGATCTTGGCTTAGGTTTTGCCTATAATGGCGGCCCGAATGATGATGAATTTGATCGTTTTGGCGTGGCACCTTCCGCCATGGGTTATGACTTTTTTCAAGGCCCCATCGTAGACGGCGTTGCCGGTCAGGACATCAACCACAATGGTATTGACGATGCCGAGGATTATGCCGTTTTCAATCTGAAAAAAGTAGGACCGGGTAAAGTAAACATCCCGATGACCTCTTTTGGTTATTTCTCCGCCGGTAACACCGAGTGGAGTGATCCCCAACTGGGTAACTATAATGGTACTCTTGAGTGGTATAACCTGCTGCGTGGTTTTATTACCAATACGGAGGTTGATAACCCCACACCGTTCACCCATCGCGCAACCGGTGAGGTAACAAAGTTCCCGCTTGACGGTGATCCCGCCACGGGAACCGGTGATCTGGACGGTCAAGGCGCCAACTTTGCCCCCGCTGACCGCCGTATGAGCCTTTCCACCGGACCTTTCACCATGGCTCCCGGAGATGAGCAGGAAATCGTTGTTGCCGTTATCGGTGGTAGCGGTTCCGACTACATTAACTCTGTTGTACAGGTTAAAGAAACTGATAAACTGGCTCAAAAACTGTATGATGATCTGTTTGCCACTATTCCCAAAGCGCCTCCCGCGCCGCAGGTTGTGGCCAGTCCTTTTGAGAATACCATCGTTCTGAGCTGGGGTGATGATGCCGAAGCTGTGAGCCGCACCGAAAACACAAAGTATGCTGATAGTGATTCCACGGAATATTCATTCCAGGGATACAATGTTTATCAGCTTAGCTTTGGTTTGGATGCAAAAACACAGCTGATCGGTACTTTTGACCTTGTTGATGGTGTGACCACCATTGAACAACCCAAGTTCCTTGAAGAATATGGAACTACAAAAACCGTACCGGTACAGTTTGGTAAAGACAACGGCGTTAAACGCTATTTTGTTGTTGATAAAAACTATCTGACCGGCGAAGCGTTGTTCCCCGGAAATACCTATTATTTTGCGGTAACCGCTTACAACTACAACCCGGATCCGCAACTGATTCAGGATAAGGCTCTCGAGTCTTCCCTGATCGTTATTCCTGTTCAAACACAGTCACCGTCTCCCGGTAAGCGTGTTGAAGGAAAAGCAGGTTCCACCCTGGCCGTATCGCACGAAGGGGTGAGTGACGGTTCCGTGGAAATCGTCGTGGTTGACCCGGCCAAAACGACCGGTCATACCTACAGCGTATTTTTCTATACCGAAACAGATACCAATTCCGCCAATTACGGTGAAACCGTTTGGGGATTAAGAGATTCCACTACCCAAACAACAGTACTTGACGGTCAATTGCAGTATCCGAGCGGTGCTACAGGTAATGATGCACCGATCGTTGATGGTCTGCAAGTAAAGGTCTTTGGACCTCCTCCGGGCATCAATGACTGGGATTACACCGGTAACCGTTGGTTCTCCGGCGTTAACTGGGGCGGTGGATATTTCTTCGGCGGTATGGATCTCGGTGCCAATTTCTTTGGCAGTACCATCACCGATCCGACCGAATATACCAATGTAACCCTGTTCTGGGCTGCCGATACAACAGGAAGCGCTGTGGGACGTCCTACCGCTGATGTTGTGGCTGCCAGTAAGACTCAGTTCCCCGACAGATGGTCCAAGGGCCAAACTTACCGTCGCGACCTGGGTTATCCTGCCGGTGGTATTGGCGATATGCCCTTTGCCGCTTTTGACATGGAACAGGATCCGCCTCGTCAAATCAACGTTTGTTTCGTAGAGGATGCCAGTAACGGTAACGCCAACCTGCTCTGGGATATGGGCTGGGCTATAAACGACTCAAACTTTGCCGATCTGGGTGGACGTGAATATACCTTTATCATGAACAGCGACTATAATGAAGGTGCCGACTATGACAACGTAAACTGGGGTCCCATAGCCGATGTGCTTTATGCCATCTGGCCGCAAGCCCGTGGTACGCGTAGTTATCTGTTGGCCCCGTTTGAGTTTAACGTATACGCCAATCACGTAAACTCCGCCGCTGATAAGTTCGTCTTTGATGCTCCGGCTGTGGAACAGTCCATTGCCCTGGAAAGAGAAGACGCTGATAAAGTTACTGTATTCCCGAATCCCTATTATGCGGGCAACTCTCAGGAATCCGGCCGCTTTGATAGATTCGTAACCTTCTATCATGTGCCGAAAAAAGCTACTATTCGTATCTTTAACCTCGCCGGTGAGCAGGTACGTAAGCTGGAAACACCGTCTAACAACACGAGTCAGTTCCTGAAATGGGATCTGCGGAATGACAATGCCCTGCCTGTGGCCAGCGGTATGTATTTTGCTCATGTTGATATGACTCTTTCGGATGGCAGTAGCGCAACTAAGGTACTCAAACTGTTTATTATTCAAAGAAGACAACAACTGGAGTTCTTCTAAAAATGGTTTGTTTATATAAAGTGAGAGTCTTAAAAGGAGTCAGAAATGATAAATAATTTTAAAAAAATATCTAAAATTATACTGTTTAGTTTACTGGCCATACAGCTAAGCTTTGCCGGGGATCCCGCCCGTTATGGTACAGCAGGCGGTATGCAAACAGTAGTACCGGTAGGTGCGCGCTACCTTGCCATGGCAGGGGCGAATATCTCTACGGTAGAGGGCATCGACGGAATTTCCTGGAATCCCGCCGGTTTGTCTAACATGAGTGGAAACGCTTCGGGTGTTTTCTCAACCATGAATATCTTTAATGATGTTGCCGTTAACTACATGGCCATTGGTGCCAATATGGGTGGTTTTGGTAACATTGGTGTATCTCTGAAAGCATTTGATTTCGGTGATATTCCTGTAACGACAGTAACCGACCCGGACGGAGCAGGTGGTGGTACTTTCTCGCCGACCTTCTTCACCCTGGGATTAACTTATGCTAACCGTTTAACGGATGTTATTCAGGTTGGTGTAACGGCCAAGGTCATCAGTGAAAGTATTGATCGTGCCGGCGCAACGGCTATTGCCTTTGACGCAGGTATTCAATATGCCAACCTGGCTGGCTTTGAAGGCCTTTCCTTTGGTGTGGTTATGCGTAATATCGGTTCCTCACTTCAATACAGCGGTAGTGGCTTAAATAAGCAGGCCGTAGAAGTTGACGGGGCTACTTTCTCCGACTTCCTGAACCGGGAAGCTCAAATTGACAACCTGCCGGGTAGTTTTGAAATTGGTATGTCCTATGCCGTAAGCATTGACAATGAAAATGCTTTGACATTGTTCACCAATTTTAACAACTATAACTATGGTTCCGATAACTTCCGTTTTGGCGGTGAGTATATTTGGAATAACATGGTGGCCCTGCGTGGCGGTTATATTTATGCAACGGACCTTGATGCGGAAGCTCAACTGTATCGCTTTACCCTGGGTGGTGGTTTTAACTACACTCTCGGTGATGTGAAACTGAACCTCGATTATTCCTATCGTGATTCGCAATACTTTGACGGAAACAATTTGTTCTCCATTAAAGTCAGCTTCTAAGTATCCGCTTAAAACTAAAAAGCCCCGGAACTCCGGGGCTTTTTTTTTTTGCCTTTCATAAACCAATTTGTTTAAATCCATTGTCTCTAATTTTTTGCATCAATTTCTCTTGCCTGTTGTAAAAACCGCTTGCTATCGTCGAAAACCAGAATCTTGGTCATAAAACGGATGATTGATTACTGTTATATATATTTTTTACTCACCATGTATCCGGAAACTCAGCTCTCAGAGAGTTTTATGTTAAATCTTTATAAAACTGTTGATTTTTTTATTTTCAGGCGGATAATCATGGTATTAAACTGCGGACAATAATATCGGAAGAAAAAGATAGTACTGCCTTAATTTTCATGCCATTATGGACCAGGGAGGACTTATTAATCATTAGAAATGAGGAGTAACATTTATTCGATCGGGGTAATTTTATGACAAATACTCTACCTGAACAATTCAGATCCTTTTCCTAAGAAAGCTAATAGGTATAAGTAAAAAAAAGCCGCATAATTCAACGATTGATTTATGCGGCCTTGGTTTCCTGTATAATAATCTTCTTACCTGGCGCGTATCCAGCGCATAATCTCCGGTAAATTGGCCCTTTTTCCGGTCATTAAAATGCCCATACGATAAACCTTGGCCGCCAGCCAGATCATGAAGATAATCGTTCCTACCAGAATAAGCAGGGAAAGTATAAGCTCCATGGGGGCGGGGCTGCTCATGTTGATACGGGCAAACATGATGATGGGAGAGAAAAAAGGCACATAGGACAAGCCAATAATAAGGCTGCTATCGGGATTTTTAACAAGGGTGGTTAAAACCAGCAAGGGAACCACGAGTAGCAGGGTAATGGGCATGGAAGCCTGTTGTGCCTCCTGATCGGTGGTGGTTGCCACGCCAACGATGGAGTACATGGCGGAATATAAAAAGTATCCCAGGACATAATAAATAATAAACCATATCAGCGTACCGGCGGAGAAGTTTAGCAGATTATTTCCCTCAATCTGGATCAGAGAGCCACCGCTCAGGGTTAATACAAGACCGACAAGAACCCAAATAAAATACTGTGTCAGTCCAACAAGACCCTGCCCCAATATTTTGCCGGCCATAAGTTGAATCGGTTTGACACTGGAAAGAATAACTTCCACAACCTTATTTGTTTTTTCCTGTATTATAGACCTCATAATACTATTACCATACATAATTAAAGTCATGTAGAGTATTAAAACGAAAATAAATGTAGAAAAATATTCGCTGGAAAAATCGGCATCGGTTTCCTTGCCACCCTTTTGTATTTTAATGGTACGCAGCTTTATATCATGAGTAAGCTCCTGTACAATGGCCGGATCAAAACCGCTGCTTTTTAAACGTTGATCGATAATGATTTTTTCCACGGCATTCTTAAGAGTCCGGTTCGTTTGAAAATCACTGACATTTCGGGCATAATATTCAATCCGGTTGCTGTCGGCTACATTTACCGGGATATATAAAAAGCCATCGATGACTTCCTTTTCGATTAAGGCTTTTTGTGAGGAAAGGACATCTTCCGGTTTACCGCCGGGGTGAATAACATTGAAGATAAATTTGGGTTGACCGTTTTTAAGTGTGTCATTTAATGTACTCTGCAAAGCAGCGCCGATTAAACCGCTGTCATCAACAACGCTGATGGTTGAAGGTGTATCGGTCTCCATCTGTACCAAAAGTGCGGGCACTATGGTAAAACCGATCATCAACACCGGAATGAGAAGTGTCAGAATGATAAATCCCTTTTTTAAAACGGTTTCTTTATACTCTCTTTTTATGATGGTTATTATCTTATTCATTAGGTGTTTCTCCGGCTAAGCGTATAAAAATTTCATTAAGGCTGGATTGCATGGTTTTGAAGGAGTGGATGTCAATTTTTTTTATTAACTCTTCGATAAACATGTTCCGGTTTTGATGATCCTTTAAACGGACTTCAAAATAGTTACTGTAAATATCGGCTGTTTCAACCATGGGCAGTTCACGGACAAAACCGGCGTTGCCTGTGTATTCCACCTGAATAGAACTGGTACCGTGCGCCTCGAGGACAGGCTGTAAGGCACCCTCCAAAACAATATGACCATGGTTTATCATCATAATCTGATCACATAGTTTTTCGGCGGCTTCCATCATATGTGTGCTTAACATAATCGCCTTGCCGCTGGCTTTCATCTCTAAAATAATATCTTTAATCAAATTTGTGTTAACGGGGTCCAGGCCGGAAAAGGGTTCATCGAGAATGATCAGATCGGGATCATGAAGAAGACTGCCGATAATCTGCACTTTTTGTTGCATCCCTTTTGACAATTCTTCAACTTTTTTGTTCGCATGTTCTTTCAGGCCCAGACGGCCGAGCCAGCTGGTGGCCTTGTTGAAAGCTTCTGAGTTTTTCATAAGGTGAAGTTCACCGAGAAAAACAAGCATATCAATCACTTTCATTTTAGGATATAAGCCACGCTCCTCCGGTAAATAACCGATACGGTTCTTTAAATCCTCGGAGAGTTTTTGGCCAAAAAGGTTTATATCTCCGGAATCGGGAATGATAATATTCATGACCATGCGAATGGTCGTCGTTTTACCGGCACCGTTTGGGCCTAGAATTCCATAAACAGAACCCTTTTCCAGGGAAAAAGAAATATCATCGACGGCCTTGTGATCACCATAGCTTTTAGAAATATGCGAAACATCGAGTATTGACATAAGTTGCTCCTGTATCCCGCCTTTCGTTGCTTACAAAGGACAGGTTTACTAAATTTATCATCTGTTATACAATTGGGGAAACAATTTTTGTTCGTTTCGTACAAGCAGACGTGTTATTGCAGTATTTGTTTCTATTCCTACACTTTAAGAAAAAAAATATTCACATGAAAAGATGCCAACGCCGCCGCTCTTTGTTTCCGATCTTGTTGTCACTGATTCTGAGCATGTTCTTTTTGCTCTCCCTGAAGCCCAATCAAGATATTCAGATTACCCTTCGTGAAGAAGATGGCAGCGCCCAGGAGCATAAAATATCGGCCATCGAAGAAAACGGACTATATTACGTTCGTTTGGACGAATTCTCGCTGAAAACAGGCTATGGCATTTATACCAATGAACAACGACAAAAGTGTGTGCTTTATCTTGGGCCGGATAAGGCAACTTTTACCTCGGACAATAATTTTGTCATTTTAAACGAGAAGGTTATCCAAAGCTCCTTTTTCCCCATATGGCGGGATCAGACACTTTGGGTACCCCTTAAAATGATGACCTTTCTCTTTTCGGAGAATACGGCCCGGCGGATATCCTTTGATCCTTCTCAAAAGGTTCTATCCATCTTCAAACCACATGATTCAAATATTTTACGGGTGGGGTTGAAGTCGAAGGAAAACGGTACGGTTATTACCATAAAGGTTGCCGAGAATTTTCCGGAAAAAGATATTACGCTTAAGGTGGCCAACGGTTGGTTTCATATCGATATCCTCGGTGGAACGGTACCGGAAGACCTGGCCGCGCGGATAAAACCGCAGGGGCTGATCAGCAAGGTGGAAGTTATTCCATTGGATCAGGTGGTTTCCCTGGCCTTTAAACTGAAAAAGCGCATTCTGAGTAAGGAACTCATTCTCCATCCGGAAGAGCATGAAATAGTTGTAAACCTGCGTTCCTCGGAAAAGGTAAAGACGCAGGCCCGGAATGAAACCATCCTGGAAAAACAAAAGCGGGAATGGCTGATAGATACCATCGTTATTGATCCCGGCCATGGCGGAAAAGACCCGGGCGCCATTGGAAAAGGGGGCATTAAGGAAAAGGATATCGTACTCGGCGTCGGTTTAAAGCTGGGTAAAATCATAAAAAAGAATTTCCCCGATATCAAGGTGGTTTTTACGCGTAACAGCGATGTTTTTATACCTTTATGGCGTCGTACCCAGTTCGCCAATGAAAAGCGGGGAAAAATTTTTATCAGCCTGCATTGCAACAGCAACCCGAACGAGAAGGCTAAGGGGTTCGAAACCTATTTCCTGAGTGCGGATCAGGATAAAAACCGCCAGGCCCAAAACGTGGTACTTAAGGAAAATGCCTCCATTCAGTTTGAAGAAGCCCATGATCAGCAACGCTATAAGGGGGTTAATTTTATCCTTGCAACAATGGCCCAAAGCGCGTTTATTCGTCAAAGCCAGTATTTGGCTTCCGTGGTGCAAAGCTCGATGGCCAAAAAAATGAAACCCCTGGGGCTGCACTCCCGCGGTGTGCGGCAGGGCCGTTTTTGGGTGATGGTCGGGGCTACCATGCCCAATATATTGATTGAAATGGGATTCATTTCCAACAGGTATGAGGCGGCTTTGCTTCGCAAGCGTTCCATGCAGCAAAAAATGGCCGAAGCGATTTTCGAGGGAATACGCAAATATAAAAAGGATATTGAAGCAGCCATATGAAAGAGACGCGCCCCATAGGGATATTCGATTCGGGAATAGGCGGCCTGACCGTTTTAAGACAATTGAGAAAGCTGCTTCCCAATGAGCAACTGATATATTTTGGAGATACGGCCCGGATTCCATACGGCACCAAATCAAAAAAACTTATTGAGCGGTATGCCATCGAGGATGCGGCCTTTTTACTGCAATTTGATGTTAAGATGATCGTCGTTGCCTGCAACACGGCATCGGCCCTGGCTATGGATGTTTTAAAAAAGCGCCTGCCTGTTCCGGTAACCGGCGTTATCCGCCCCGGCGCACTGGCCGCGATCAGGCATTCTAAAAAGAAACAGACCCTGATCATGGGCACCAGCGCCACCGTGCGCAGCGGGGCCTATACGGAGGCTATTCAGGCACAGGACCCGGACTTTACGGTTGTGGCCAGGGATTGTCCGCTGTTGGTACCCCTGGTGGAGGAGGGATGGCTGGATGATCCGGTGACCATGATGACCCTGCACAAATACCTTGATCCGGTCTTAAATGCGGAGATAGACAGCCTTATCCTGGGCTGCACCCATTATCCCCTGTTGGCCGAAAGTATCCGAAAAGTAACCGGCCCGGACGTACATTTGATTGACTCGGGCTATGAAACGGCGTATTATGTGCGCGAAACATTAAAACAACTTAAACTTGAGCATAAAGGTACGCGTCCGGGCGAAGACCGTTTTTATGTCAGCGATATTCCGCAGAAGTTCGCGGATATCGGCGCCCGATTCCTGGGCGAACCTTTAGCTCACCTAAAACGTGTCGACTTTGAAAATTTCCTGGTTGAACAAAATGATCGTATTGAAAAACTTTTAAGTCCGAAGGTTGAACAATGAAAAAATACCTGATGGCAGGACTGCTGCTCATAATCACTTCCGCTCATGCCGGAACGCCGCTGACCCGTTCCTTTGAATTTTTACGTACCGATTTTTATCCGCGTACGGTGGCCACGGGTGGCGCTTTTGTTACCTTTTCCAATGATGTGGGTACGATGCTTGTCAATCCGGCGGGAATGGCCCTGAGTGAAAAGCCGCAATATACCTTTGCCGTCAATAAATATCTGCTGGATATCAACGGCGGGCTGGCCGGCTATACGCAACGTATTGAAGGGCTGGGCGTGGTCAGTGCCCTGATCAGCTATATAAATTACGGTGAATTTAAAGAAACCAACAGCTTTGCCCGTGAAACCGGCAATACCTTTTCCGCCAATGATGTCAGTCTGAATCTCAGTCTTTCGGATATGTTGCAAAAAGGGTTGAGTTATGGCGTTACCCTTAAATATATTTTTTCCCAGATCGAATCCTACAATGCTTCCGCCGTTGCGCTTGATTTCGGTCTGTTATGGCAGGTACCCTATGATGAGGGTATCCGTCTGGGAGTTGCGGTTAACAACCTGGGAACCAATTTTGAGTATTATGGAAATGTAAAGGACAGGCTGCCGCTGGATATACGGCTGGGCTTTTCCAAGGAGCTGGCCCATTTACCGCTAACCATTGCCCTGAGCCTTAATCGCCTGGCCGATCCCGTTGAAAGTTTTGGTGACTACATTAAGCGTTTCTCCGTCGGTGGTGAGTTTAAGCTGAGTGAGAACCTGCGCTTCCGCCTGGGCTATGACAACGCCTTGAACCGTGACCTGAGCGATGAACTGCGCGGCACACAATTTGGTGGCGTTTCCGGTGGTTTGGCATTGTATTACAATAACTTCCGCTTTGATTATGCCTATTCCGATTATGACCTTTTGGGAGGCACGCACAGGATCAGTTTGACCGGCACTTTGGATTAGAAGCGTAATCGGGGTTTTTTAGCCATTTTTACTGCTTGTCGTAAGGGGCGGGCTGTTTTGTTTATTTGATTTCTTGCCGGACTCCCGGAATATTTTATCTTTTTAAACACTAAAAACAGACTTATATTTCCTGTTGACGGGTGCCTGTAATTTCAGCGTGTCCGTTGGGAGTATCATTTAATAAAGTTAGAAGAACATATGTTTATAGATTTTGTAAAAACACGGGTTATCGCCGGGCAGGGCGGCAGCGGGTGTATGAGTTTTCACCGGGAAAAGTTTATTGATAAGGGCGGCCCCGACGGAGGGGATGGCGGCCGGGGCGGTTCCATAACCCTGCGGGCCAGTAAAAACCTGCATACCCTGCGGGACTTTACCTACCGCCGTGAATATAAGGCTAAGCGCGGTCAGCACGGCATGGGTTCCAACAAACATGGCCGCAAGGGGGCGGATATTCTGCTTGAGGTACCGGTGGGCACCATTGTCCGCGATGTAGAAGAAGACCGTATCCTGGTGGACTTTACCTATGACGGTCAGACCTTTGTGGTGGCAAAGGGCGGGCGCGGCGGCAAGGGTAACGCCCGTTATGCCACGGCCACCCATCAAAGCCCGCGGGAGTGGGAAGTGGGCAAGCCCGGAGAGATGCGTGAACTGGAACTGGAGTTGAAAAGCATCGCCGATGTGGGACTGGTCGGTTTCCCCAATGCCGGGAAGTCCACTTTGCTCTCCCGCATATCGAAGGCCCGGCCTAAAATAGCCGCCTATCCTTTTACCACTCTGCAGCCCAATCTGGGTATAGTCAACTATCGTGAGTTCTCCAGCTTTGTCATGGCCGATATTCCGGGGCTGATAGAGGGCGCCCATACAGGCAAGGGGTTGGGACATCAGTTTTTAAGGCATGTGGAGCGTACCCGCGTTTTACTGTATATGATAGATATCAGCGACGAAGCGGAACCGCTGGAGCAACTGAAAATATTGCAAAACGAGGTGGAAAGCTACAGCCCCGTTCTGGCGCTGAAACCGTTTATGATCGCCCTCACCAAAACGGATGTATTGGGAGAGGAAGAGCCGCCGCTCTTGCCGCTTAAAGTGCCTCAGGTGGCTATATCGTCGGTGACCGGTAAAAACCTTGATACCCTATTGGATCGCTTGCATGAACTTATTCTGCAAGCGGATGAACAGGAAAAAACGGATGAAACCTGATGAACGCCTCATCCCCTGAAGCCCTGCTGGCTTTGTTTTCCATCCCGGGTATCGGTCCGGCCTTGATGCGCAAATTGATCGGCGGTCTGGGCAGTGCCGAAGCGGTGCTGGACAGCTCTCCCCGGCAGTTGATGCAGTTGGAGGGCATTGATAAAAAACGGGCCCAACTGATAAAGGGGAGCGTAAATGAGGATTTTGTTAAAAGACAACTGAACTACCTAAGGCAAACCCGGGCCAGCCTGATCAGCTATTGGGATGAAGCCTATCCCCGTTCTTTAAAAGCCATATACGACCCTCCGGCCTTTCTTTTTGTGGAAGGTGATGCGGCCCTGATGGAGGCGCCCTCCCTGGCTATTGTGGGCACCCGCGTGCCTTCGGAGTATGGCAAACAGGTTACCCATAGTCTGGCCGGTGAACTGAGCCGCCGGGGCTTTGTCATCGCCAGCGGTTTTGCCCGGGGTGTGGATACGGTTGCTCACAAAGCCGCTCTGAGCGCCGGAGGAAAAACACTGGCTGTTTTGGGCAACGGGCTGGACGTCATCTATCCCTCCGAGAACCGGGCGCTGTTGCCGGCTTTTGAGCGTCAGGGGGTGCGCATCTCCGAATATCCCTTCGGCACCAAACCCGATAGCGGCAATTTTCCCAAGCGCAATCGTATCATCAGTGGCTTGAGCCGCGGGGTGCTGGTGGTTGAGGCGGGAGAAAAAAGCGGCGCTCTGCTGACGGCCATGTATGCCCTGGATCAGAACCGGGAGGTGTTTGCCGTTCCCGGGCCCATATCTTCCCCTAAAAGTGCCGGTACCAATAACCTGATTAAACAGGGGGCCAAGCTGGTGGAAAGTGTGGATGATATTCTGGTGGAACTGGAAGGTCTGTCGTTTCCGGGGAAAAAGGAAGAACGGCCCGAGCCGGCACTTGAGGAACCCGCCTTAAGCATTTATCGTTTCCTGGCGGATGAACCCCGGCATATCGATCAAATCGCCCTGAAATGCGGCCTGAGCCCCTCAGAGGCCCTCAGTCAGTTGTTGATACTGGAGCTGAACGGCCATGTCCGGCAACTGGCCGGTAAAATGTTTGTACAGATGTAAATGTTTACGGGACGTAGGTCCGGTGAACACGGTCTTGCACGGGTTTTACAGGGTGTATTTTTATATGAAGTGTAATCTTTTGGCTTCGGGCTTTTACCGTGAATACTCTTGCCGGATATTATTTCGACCTCTGTGAACTTTAAGGATGAGTTTCCGGGGGCGATAAAACAGACAATGAAGTCCCGCAGACCGGTTCAACGGTTTTTTCAGGTAACCGGCCTGCATTCTCCTAAAAAATGAATTCTTGCCCGTACACCCGGACATAGTTCTTTAATTATTAAGGAAGCCGTGACGGGACTCATCCCGTCTTTTACCGCGGGGAGCGCCGGCTGTCCAGATAAAAGGCCAGGGCGGCAAAAACAAAATAAGCGGCCAGGGCCGAAGTGGCGATACCCGCTGCCGTTTCATCGGGGGAGACGGGGCCAAAGATGTTGATGATATTGGCGCCCAGCATTAAAACGACAAATAGCGGGATGCCGTACCGGGCCAGCCCTTTCTCTCCCCGGGTGCTCTTCATGTACAAATAGAGTCCGCCCAGCAGTAACAGCGCCTCCAGCCCATAGGTCAGCAAGGCGTTGTTCCATAGGCCGAAGCCCAGCTTTAAGGAGTCGTCGCCCAGCAGGGGGAGATCGGGGGTATGCACCAGCAGATCCAGGAACCAGTGGGAGAGTACCGCCAGGGCCACCACGGCGGCCATGCGCCTTTTATGACCCTTACCCGACCATAATACAAGAGCGGCGGCAAAGGTCAGCCCGGCCCAGATAAAGGCCGAAAGCAGGCTATGGGTGTAGGGCATGTATTCCAGAAAAAAATGGGTGGATGCGGTATAATGAGGGATAAACTGAAAACGCTCGATACCCAACAGGGCAAACGGAAAAAAAAGAATATCGACAAACTGCACCCCGAGAAACAGCCAGCCCAGGGAAACGCGGTTATCGACGGACTTAAGTGCCAGCCCGGCGGCGTAATGGCCTACAAACATATCATACCCCTTCCGATTTTTTTAAAACATCAAACTACAATACCAGGGCGTTTTTTTCAACACGGCACTACGCCGGCCGGGAGGCTATGGGTGCGGGTTAGCCCCGGCGATGAACCACCGTGGCCGCCGCCTGGGCCGTGGGGAAGATAACCACATCGGCGATTTGCACATGGGGTGGGCGGCTGGCGATAAACAGGGCCACATCGGCAATATCCCGCCCCGTAAGCGGTTCCATCCCCTTATAAACATTATCCGCCTTCTGTTTGTCGCCCTCAAAGCGCACAACGCTGAACTCCGTTTCCACCAGTCCCGGATCGATGGAGGAAACACGCAGCGCTGTATCCACCACATCCAGGCGCAGCCCCTTGGTCAGGGCATCCACGGCGTGCTTGCTGGCGCAATAGACCGCGCCTCCGGGGTATACCTCATGCCCGGCGATGGAACCGATATTGATGATATCGCCCCGGCCGCGGGCAATCATTTTGGGTACCATCTGCCGCGTAACATACAACAGGCCCTTGACATTGGTATCGATCATGGCGTCATAATGATCGGGATTGGCCTCCTGCACCCGGCCCATGCCCAGAGCCAGTCCGGCATTGTTGATCAGCACGTCCACGGCGTCAACTCCCTTCAGGGCTTCTTCCACGGCGGGGCGCTGGCGCACATCCAGCACAAGGGTTTCGACGCTAATGTCATACTTCTCCTTTAATTCCGCCCCCAGCTCATCCAGCCGTTCCCGGCGGCGGGCGATCAGTATAAGGTGGGCCCCTTCGGCGGCAAATACTCCGGCACAGGCCCGGCCGATGCCACTGCTGGCTCCGGTGATCAACACTCTCTTCCCTTTCATCGTAGTCATGTTTATGGCTCCTTTACGCATGCTGTTTTAATGGTTGACATTGTATCCGCCACCCTCCGGCTTTACGCCCTGAGGTATCGGGGATCACAGAATTTCGCAAAAAACAAAGTTACACTACAATCACGCTCAAAGCCATACCGGGGGAAAATCAACCCGGCTCCAAATCGTTATGGAAGGCGATTAAGTTTGCATAAAATTAAATTCACCATAAATTACTTTTCCCTTTGGGAGTATGGGGTTAAAAGTTAATAAAAATACCGGCCTGTCAAGATGCTTAGAAAAAGAGATATCCTGCTTATTGCCATGCTCATGATGCTTGTCATCGATTTGGTCTCCGGTCAGACCTATCGCTTCAATACCTATCGTGACAAAGGATATTCCGCCAATCAGATTTTTTCCCTGTTGCAGGATGATAACGGCTATATCTGGATCGGTTCGGGGGTGGGGCTGAGCCACTATGACTCCGACCGTTTTCAGACCTATACGGTAGACAACGGGCTGCCGGCCAATGAGATACTCTCCCTGGCGCAGGACAGTTCGGGTGCTTTGTGGGTGGGGACGGCCCTGGGCATGGCCCGGATAATTCCGCGTAATGACGGCACGGTGACCATAAAAAACGGTCCGCCCTTTTTTAGCCGTTATTCCATCTCAACCCTGGCCATTCAAAAAGACTGGCTATGGATTGGCACCCGCCGCAACGGTCTGTACCGCGTCAATCTTAAAAAGGAAGTTCCCGTAAAGACCTTTTCCAAAGGGGTGTCGGTCAAGGAGATAAAGCTCTCCGCCGATGGCAGCGTGTGGGTGTTGGATGAAAACGGCCTGAAACGCTATAATATTACCGGCCGCATGCTGAAAAACTATCCGCTGGATGTCGGCGCCAGGTTGAAGTCTTTTCTGCCGGTTCAAAACAGTATCTGGCTTGGCACCGGGCGTGGTTTGTACCGTGTTGATATGGAAAACGGCCGGCCGCGCCCCTTTCCGCTGCCCGGGGTCAAAACCATTGATGTGAACCGTATAATCTCCGGCAGGGACGGCGCCCTGTGGCTGGCCGTTAACAAGGGGCTGTTTCGCGTTGAGCGGGACAGGGTCGATTACTGGCATAAAAAAAACGGTTTGCCCGGCGAGGATATCCGCGCTCTTCTTTTTGACCGGGAGAACAATCTGTGGGCCGGCAGCTACACCAACGGTCTCTTTTCCTTTAGCAATCGCTATGTGTTCAGCTATACGGAAAAAGACGGTCTGCTCAGTCCGGCCGTAAACTGCGTGACCGATGATCCGGCTACCGGCAGACGGCTGCTGGCCACCGACCGCGGTGTTTTTGTTACCACCGACAGTGGGCTGAAGCGGGATCCGCGCTTCACGGCCCTGAACGATAATATCATCTGGTTTATCTATCGCGATAACCGGGGGGATCTGTGGCTGGGCGGCGAGGATGTGCTGATGCGCTACAGCGGCGGCAAGCTGCGCCGGATAAAGCTGGATTCCATTACGGCGGAATGTACCTTTCTGGACATGTTGCAGGATAAAGCCGGGCGCTATTGGTTTGCCACCACCATCGGCCTTTTTGCCCGCGACGGGCAGGGGGAATATGCCTTTCCCGAATTCGCCCGTCATGACATCCGCTCGGTGTGGGATGTTTTTCAGGCTTCCACGGATACCCTTTTCTTTGGTACGGATAACGGTCTCGCCTTTTATGACGGCCGGGGGTTTCAGTTTATGCAGGATGCACAGGGACTGCCCGACCGGGCCATTTACACCATTGCCGAAGATGCCGCCGGCGGCATCTGGCTGGGGGGCGACCGGGGGATCATACTGCGCGGGAATAACCGCTACACCCTTTACGGCCGCGAGGCCGGTTTTGAGGGTACCATCATTGCCCAGATTCTGAGCGACCCCTGGCGTAAGGGCCTGTGGGTTTGTACCGATAAAGGGATTCAGTTTTTCAAGGATGGTCGCGCCGGGCGTCCTTTCCGCGCTATCGACGGTTTGGCCGGGGATGAATTCACCACGCAGAACTCTACCTGGATGGCCCCGGACGGCCGTTTATGGTTGGGGGTGTTTGGCGGACTAACCGTGCTGGATCCGCGCTGGATGTTCCGGGAAATGCCCCTTCCGCGGGTATTTTATCGCCGGGCGGGCTATGCGGCCGCTCCCGATTCCCAACTGAACGACCTGAACGGCGATGTGGTCATTCCCTACGATCAGGCCAACATCGTTTTTGATGTACAGGGTATCTATTATTACAATCCTTCGGCCCTGCAACTGGAATACCGCCTGGATGGCTACGACACCGACTGGCAACAGGCCCGCCCGGTACAGGTCATCCGCTATAATCGTCTCTCACCGGGGGTGTATCACTTTCGTATTCGTGCCCGGCTCGGGGATCAGATTATCCCCCTGAACGGTCTGGATCGCAGCTTTGAGGTCGACCATCCCTTCTGGTTTTCCTGGTGGTTTATCGCACTGGTTTTTGTGGTGGCCATGTTCCCCCTTCTGCTTTACTTCCGCTATCAGTCCGGCAAGATGGAAGAGGTGAACAAGGCCCTGCAGGAGCAAATCTCCAAGAATAGCCGCGATCTGGCCCTGGCCGAGGCCCTGCTGGAAAATATCGTGGAGCATTCGGGGCATATTCTGATCACCGTGGATGTTAAGGGACGTATCGTCACCTGGAACAAGCGCGCCGAGGAGATTTTCGGTTTTTCCAAGGACTATATTTTACACAAGTCCGTTTCCCTGCTGGATATCGACAATGATCCGGCCGCTTTCGATTCCATTTTAAAGGATACCCTGCGCGGCGGTGTTTTACGTATGCTGGAGATTAAAAAGAAGTCGGCGGACGGACGGCTGGTGGAACTGGTAGCCACGGCCACAGCTCTGAAAGATCGCGATGACAGGAACTCCCTGATCAGCCTGGATATGGAAGACTTTAGCGAACGCAACCGTCTGATGGAACTGCGCATCAACCGGGAGCGGCTGCTGGCGGGCATAGAGGCCCTCAACCGGTTGCTGGCCACCCTGTCGCACTATATCAATAACTCCATTGCCAGTATCAGCGGCATGGCCCAACTGGTGCAGATGGACGATTCCTATCAGGAAAAATTTAACGAGATCACCCAATTCCAGGTACGCCGTATTCAGGCCGTGCTGGCCAGCCTGGGTGAACTGGTGCGTTCTCTGAATGTGCAAACCCGCGACTATGTGGGCGAGCATGACCGTTTGTTTGATATCGAACAACAGATCAACGCCTTTATCGATTCATTTCACAATTCGCAAAAGAAGCCGGACGATCCGCCCGAAGCTTCGTCATAAGGAAAGAGTAGCAATGCAAGTTGATGTTTTGGCCTTTGGGCCGCATCCCGATGATGTGGAGCTGTTTTGCAGCGGTTTATTGCTTAAATTGAACAAACAGGGCTACCGCACGGCCATCGCGGATATGACCCGGGGCGAGCTGGGCACGCGGGGAACGGTGGAAATCCGCGCCGCCGAAGCCGCCCGGGCCGGGGAGATTCTCCGTGTGGAACGGCGCTTGAACCTGGAAATTGCCGACGGCCGGATACGCGTTTGTGAAGAACAGAAAATAAAAGTGGTTGAGGTGTTGAGACGCCTGCGGCCGCGGATAGTGCTGGCGCCCTATCATGAAGACCGTCATCCCGACCATGCCCGGGCCTCGCGGCTGATAGAGGAGGCGGTGTTTTTTAGCGGCGTGGCCAAATGGCATCCGGGGCTGGAACCCTGGCGGCCTCATATGGTGATTCATTACTTTATGCACCGGGTGGAGAGTCCTTCCTTTATCGTGGATATCTCCGCGGAGATGGATGAGAAGCTGCGTGCGGTAAGGGCCCATAAAAGCCAGTTTTACGATCCCGCTTCCGCTGAGCCGGAGACCTATATCAGCAACCCCGCCTTTCTGGAATCGGTAAAAACGCGCGCCGCCTATTTTGGTTTTAAGATTGGTGTTGAATATGGTGAGCCTTTTTTCGTAAAATCCCCTTTAAGGATAGATAACATTATGACACTCGTCCCGTAGTAGAAAACAGCCCATGACCCGAAGGAAAAACAGATGTCGTTTAAATTTAGTGAAGATGATATAAAGCAAATTGAGAAGGTGTTGAACACCACCTTTAAAAAACGGAGCGATCAGTATCGCGCCGTGCTGGAAAACAAGGAAGAGGGCCGGCGCCTGACCATGGAAATCTACCCCGACTTACTGATTGGTGAGCGCAGGGGGGTGCTGATATCGATCTTTACCCCCTATACCCATTCGCAGTTGCATTTTTGCACCGGCTATGTGGCCAGCGAAGTGCTGGAGGAGGTGACCTTCTTTGCCGAATTCAGCGGCCACCTTTCGGGGATCATTGTCGAACGCCAGGCGGGCTGTTCCATATTCACCAATGTGGATCGTAAATTGCTTTCGGGGGATTTCAGTCAACTGGCTCCGGAGGTGATGCTGTCCGGTATCGCCCTGTCGCTGACCGAACCGCTGCTGGGCAATGAGGGCTCTTCCTGAGGGGCCTGTGCCCGCAAAGCACCGTTTTTAACCCTTAGCCAATCCGGAAGACCCGCTTGTGCGTCAACTTTTAAAGCTCTACCTGAGTTATCTTACCTTTGAGCAAAACCTTTCCGCCCATTCCGTGGATGCCTATAAAAGGGATCTGAGCCGCTATCTGGAATACCTGGAAAGCCGGGGAGTCCGCGATGTGGATCAGGTAAAAGCCGATCATGTCCGTCAGCTTATCCAATTGCTCAGTGAGATCGGTCTTTCAGCCAACACCGTGGCCCGCAACCTTTCCTCCATACGCGGCTTTCATCAGTTCCTGGTGGCCGAAAACGAAACAAAAAACGATCCCACCCGTCAAATCGACCGTCCCAAGATTCCACGTACCCTGCCCAGCGTGCTTACCATTGAGGAACTGGAGCGGCTGTGCGCCGTACCCGATATTCACAGCCCGCTCGGCCTGCGCACGCGGGCCATGTTTGAACAGATGTATGCCAGCGGTTTGCGGGTTTCCGAGGTACTGACCTTGAAAATCCCGCAAATCTATTTTGAACAGGGCATCGTGCGGGTTTTTGGCAAGGGCAGCAAGGAGCGGTTGACGCCCATATCGGACACCGCCCTGTACTGGGTGAGGGAGTATCTCAACCGCGCCCGGCCGGTGCTGGCCAGGTCGGCGGCGGCGGGCAATGTGCTGTATCTGAACCGCCTGGGCCGGCCCATGAGCCGCATGGGGTTTTGGAAAATACTGGATAAGGCGGCCCGGGAAGCGGGCATCCGCAAGAAAATCCATCCCCATACCCTGCGCCACTCCTTTGCCACCCATCTGGTGGAGAACGGCGCCGATCTGCGGGCCGTGCAGGAGATGCTGGGCCATGTGGACATCAGCACCACGCAAATCTATACCCATCTGGATCGCTCGGTGATTACCGAACAATACCAAAGGTATCATCCGCGGGCCGGGAAAAAGGGGTGAACGTCGTCCTGGCCGGTTTTAGTTCATTATAATCTGAAAACCCTCAAAACGGGCAATGACCGGACGGTGATCGGATACCAGCGATCGGAAATTGGAAATCTCATTATCCAGGTAGCGCACTTCAGTGATGCCGCCGTCATACTCGCTTTCGCTGTCGGCGGTGATCATGATATGATCGATCAGGCTGGCATAGGTGGTAGAGATGTAGGAACTTGCGTCGAGTCCCTGGGTCAAAAAGCGGTATTTATCGGTTTTGCTTAAAAAGGCGGTGAACACATTGGTATCCTGCGGATCGGAGACCTGGTCGTTCCAGTCCCCCAGCACCACAAAGTCGGCATCGGCGCCATTGGCGATCTGCTCGCTGATATAGGCCTCCAGCTTGTCGCAGGCGGCTTTGCGCCGCGCTTCGTTTTCCGCCCCGCCAAAGGCTTTAAGATGCAGCACGATCACATTGAAGTTATACTTCAGCCCCTGAGCGTCCTTTACTTCCACATAGGCCTGCAGGGGGGGGCGGGGAAAGGCGTAGCCATCGTTGGTGAAAATGGAGTGGGCGCCGCTGACGGTGATAAAGCGGGCATTGTACAGCAGACCGGTTTTCTGGTAGCTGCCGTCGCTGTAGGTATCGTCGGAAAGTATTCCCTTCCAGCCATCGAGCGAATCGACCAGTTGATTAAAGGCGTCTATATTGGCAATCTCTTCCACGCCATACATATCCACCCCCAGGCCGCGGATGATATTCTTGGTGGCATTGAGCGTGGCATTGCCCTGCCGGGGAAAAAATGCCAGGTTCCAGGTGGCCATTTCAAAAGTCGTGCTGTCCCCCACGGGGGTTATCACCGGAGTAAAGCCACCGTCGTCGTCGGTGACGATGCGTTCATTGCAACTGAACAGGGAAATCAGTACTATCAGGGGGAAAATCTTAAAAATAGGCTTCATAGTTTCATTTCATTGGTTTTTATTTTATCTTCACATTCTTATTTGGGGAAGTTACATAAAAAGAGCGAATGTGTAAATGAGTACCGGGTTGAGCATCATTCTTTCCATACTTTTTTTAAGTATCACCGGAATCCTAATGTTTTTTATCATTTTTCACTACCAGCTGCAAAAAGCGTTTCAATTGCCGCACGTGGATTGCGAAAGACATCCCCGTGATTTTAAGCTGAACTGGAATGAACACATATTAAATGTAAAAGATCAAAAAAAATTACAATTGTGGGAGATTCCCGGAGCGCAAAGCAATCTGGTCTTTTTAGGGATCAGCGGCTGGAACCGGGCGGTGGATGCCCTGTTGCCGGTGGCCACCCGTCTTACCGGGTTCGGAAGCGTCTATCTTCTTAATACGCGTAATCATTGTAAAAGCAGTAATTCCTCTTTTTTGTCCATCGTTTCCTTTAAAAAGGATATGCTGGAAGCCTATAAGTATATAAAACAGCATCACCCGGGCAAACGGCTTGTTTTGGTGGGGCATGGATATGCCGCCGCCGTGGCTTTGTATGCCCATGATGAAATTCCCGAAGCGGACGGGCTGATTCTTTCATCGGTTTTTCCCGACCTGGAAGAGGTGGTGCGCCAGCGTTTTATCGATAATAAGGTGCCGGCCGCTTTTCTGGACAATATGACCCGCTTTGTGGAGTTCCGCGCCGGGGAACGTTTTGAGCGGGTGGCGCCCAAAAAGATGCTGCACCGCATCAAAACGCCGGTTATCCTGTATGGAAAAAAGGATGATCTGCAAATCCTGCCGGACAATCCCTATATATTTAAAGCCGACGGCCGTTTTCTGGACGGGGCGTTCTGGCAGGGCGAGGAAAGCGTTAAGCCCCTGATCAAGTTTATCCGCCATATCCGCGAGCATGCCCTGAATCTGCAAAAAACCGCCTGAAAGGAATCTCTATGCCAAATGCAAGAATAGCCGGGATGGGTAAATATGTCCCGGAACGTATTATAACCAATCATGACCTGGAAACGATGATGGAGACCTCGGACGCCTGGATACGGGAACGGACGGGGATAAAGGAGCGCCGCTGGGTGGAACCGGGCAGGGAAACCGCGACCACCATGGGCGTTGCCGCGGCGCGCGCGGCCCTGGAACAGGCCGCAATGACCACCGCCGATGTGGATTTTATTATTTTTGCCACCCTCAGCCCGGAATATACCTTTCCCGGCAGCGGTTGCCTGCTGGGTGATGAACTGGGGCTGAACGGCGTCGGCGCGCTGGATATACGCACCCAATGCACCGGCTTTGTGTACGCTCTTTCCATTGCCGATCAGTTTATAAAAAGCGGTATGTATAAAACCATCCTGGTGGTGGGCGGCGAGGTGCAAAGCACGGCGCTGAATGTGAGTACCGAGGGACGTGACGTGGCGGTTATCTTTGGCGATGGCGCGGGGGCGGCGGTGCTGACGGCCACGGAGGAAGAGGGCCGGGGCATCCTGACCAGCAACCTGCACGCCGACGGGAAATATGCCCAGCAGCTTTATTGCGAGGACCCCGGCAGCCGGGGCGATAAGAGGGTCAGCCATGAGATGATCGACAACGGCAGCATTTATCCCTATATGAACGGCCGCTATGTATTTAAACATGCCGTTACCCGTTTCCCGGAAGCCATCATGGAAACCCTGGCCGCCACGGGCTATACCAAGG
>WGCN01000012.1 GCA_015493745.1 Calditrichales bacterium | reverse complement strand
GTCATACAAACGGGGAAGTTCCCGCAGGTTCCAGTGTTGCCCTTCATTAAAATCGCTTTGCAATACGGCCAGCAGGGTGGCCAGGTCCACCAGTCCGGCGCGCTCGCCCAGCCCCAGCACCGTGGCGTCGATGATTTCCGCGCCCGCCCGGTAACCGTCCAGGGCATTGGCCAGGGCCAGCCCGCGGTCGTTGTGGCAATGGACGGCGATTTGCGGAAAGGCCGAGCGGGCCGCCAGATCGTCCCGCAAACGGCTGACATAATCATACATGCTGCGCCTGGTGCCCGGAATCATATAGCCGGTGGTATCGGCCACGCTGATAATATCGGCGCCGGCGCGCACTGCCTCCGAAGCGGCTTCCACCACGTTTTCCCACTCGGAACGCACCGTGTCTTCCGGGGTGTAGCGAATCTGCAGGCGGGGATTTCCCGAGCGGGCATAGGCTACCATCTCCGTAATTTTTTCTATGACCCGGGGCAGGGTGGTTTGGTGGTGTTGCAGGCGGTTGTTGGAAACACAATAAAAAATACCCAGAAAACTGACGCCACAATCCAGGGCCACATCAATATCCCGGCGCAGGGAGCGGGCATGCGCGCCGATGAGCGGCGCGAGACCGCGGGAGGCAATTTGCCGCACACTGTGCTCTATTTCCGCCGTAACCACCGGGTGCCCGGTCTCGATAATATCCACCCCCACATGATCCAGCATATCGGCAATGGCCAGCTTTATGTGGTTATCAAAACAGACGCCGGGCGTCTGCTCGCCTTCGCGCAGGGTCGTGTCCAGTATGCGTACCACCGGCTATTCCCCCCAGTCCTCTTCCGTCTGCGGCGCTTCCTCCAGCAGCGGCGGCGTCAGCGAGGCCACCACCAGCTCCGAACCGCATTCGGGGCATTCCAGCAGTTCATCCTCCACCGTATCGGCGGGCAGGCTTATGGGCGCGTCACAAATAACACAGGCGACATCTAAACTCATTGTACTCTCCTTGCTTTGATTTTTGGGCGCCTATTCTACGGTAAAATTTCTCAAAAAAAATTTTCTGTAAAATATTGACAAATTTAGATCATTGTGTTAAATATTTAACATGATTACCGTAACAGACACCATCCGGCAGATTATTCTGGAAACGCCCTTTCTGGAGGACGGTCTGGCCGACGGCATTATCAACCTTTCGGCCCTGGCCCGGCAGATGAAACCGCGCATCGAACGCGAGCTGCTAAAGCCCACCAGCGAGAGCGCCATACTGATGGCCCTGAAGCGCATGTTGCCCGATATCCGCCTGAGCAAAAAGGTGGTGGAAACCTTTAATAAGGATTTAAGCGATATTACCGTGCGCTCCGGCTTGTGTGAATACACCTTTGTAAAGTCCGCAACCATTCTGGAAAAACGCCAGCAGCTCATGCAGACCCTGCGCGACCGTCAGGACTATTTTGTCACTTTTACCCAGGGCATCCATGAAATCACCACCATCCTCAACAGCAGCCTCAAGCCGCGCATAACAGAGATCTTTGCGGGAGAGGAACAGGTTTCCCATCTGGACGATCTGGCCGCCATCACGCTGCAGCTCACCCGGGAGATGGTACATACCCCGGGCATTCATTATAATATCCTAAAACAATTGGCCTGGCAGCGCATCAATGTGATCGAGGTGGTTTCCACCTATACGGAGTTCAATATCATTCTGGAAAAAAAGCAGATCGACCGCTCTTTTAAACTGTTGTTCCGCTATCTGCACCGGACATAAGGCATAAAGAAAAGCAGCCGCGCGTGAAATGTCCCCGCCGCTAACCGGCGCTTCCGGAATAAAAAATTTCCCGCGGCACGGCAATCCATTCCAGGGAGAAAAGTCATGAAAACCGCCCTTTGTCTTTTTTTAATCTACCTTACGGCCTGCGTTCGGGCAGCCCCTCTTCCCCGGGAGAACAAGGATATTTCCCAAAGGCTGCACAGCCTGGCAGACCGTTTTCAGGGCCGGGCCGGTATATATGTGCATCATTTTAAAAAGGACATTACCGTTTCCGTAAACGGCGACAGCCTGTTCCCCACCGCCAGTATGATCAAGGTGGCCATTATGACCACGCTTTTTGATAAGATCGACTCCGGGCTTTTGGACTATGACAGCCTGATGGTTTATGAGGATTCCCTGCGCTATCCGGGAGCGGATATTTTGGGTTCCTTTAAAAGCGGCGAAAAGATCGCCCTCGGCAGGCTGGTCATGCCGATGATCACCACCAGCGACAACACGGCGGCCCTGTGGAACCAAAGTCTGGCCGGAGGCGGCTCGGCCGTCAACAACTGGCTGGAGAAGAACGGCTTTAGGGCCACACGCGTCAATTCACGCACACCCGGCCGGCAAAAGGCCTGGGAAAAATACGGCTGGGGACAATCCACCCCCCGGGAGATGAGCCGCCTGCTGACCATGATACGCCGGCGAAAAGCAGTGAGTCCGGCCGCCAGCGATGAAATGTACCGGGTTCTGGGCAATATCTACTGGAACGGCGCGGCCCTTTCGCAAATCCCCCCCTGGGTCGGGACGGCTTCCAAGCAGGGGGCGGTCAGTGACGCCCGTTCGGAGGTGGTGCTGGTCAATGCCCCCTCCGGGGATTATGTTTTTTGTGTTATGACCCGCGACCAACAGGATAGGGGCTGGAGCGATGACAACGAGGGCGTCGAGCTGATCCGTCACATCTCCCGGATACTGTGGAATTATTTTGAACCGCAACACCCCTGGTCTCCGGCCGCGGGAAGCCTGCGTTACGGCAAATAGGATCAGGCCACCAAGATACACAGACCCGGCTCTAAGGCCGGGGGCTAAAGCAGCGCCCAGGCCAACAGACCCATCATCAGCAACCCGCCCGTGGCCAAAACAGAGCGGGCCATACCGGACAAGCCGACAGTCACCTCAAAGTCCATGGCTTTTTTTTCCGGAACCACAAATGGCGCTTCTCCCGTTTTATAGTACCGTGCTATCAGGCCGGGTACATCCGTGTTTTCCACCCGCCAAAGGTCATTAACATGGCCATAATCGGAAAACAGCAGCTGCCGGCCCCGGGATAAATAGGGCAATATTTCCTCGCGCGCATAACGGGCCGGCGTGGAAAAGTCCATGTTCCCACTGATAATCAGCGTGGGTACATCACTCACCTGCGGTTCCCGGTAGCGTTTTTTTATCAGCCGGATATCTCCGGGCGCGGCCGCCCAAAAGTATTTAGACAGCGGCGATCCGATAATCGCCCCTGGCGGGTCCAATTCCCGTTCATAATTTCTTCGCGGGTTATAGTCCGCGCTATAGGCCTTAACCAAAAAATCACCCCAAACAAACATACCCGGTATGCTGAGATCATAAGCCGCGGAAAGCAGGGCCAGCCCGGCATAATCCCCCTTTGCCGCATCAAGACAGGCATCCAGCACCAGCGCCGCACTGTTACGGTGGAACAACATGACAAAGATCATCAGCTTAACCTTGCCGGGATCGATGGTAAACCCCATCCAGCTTTCCGGCATATTTTCCAGCGCCTTTTCCATGGCCCTGACAAGAGAGTCCCCGGTGCCGTTATTGTCGGCATACATTTTAGAATAGGCGCGAATTTGATCATCGATCATTCCCGGCTCCCAGACAAAACGTCCGGGCGGATTGGCGCCGATCATCACCGACCGGTATATATTGTGAGGGTAGGCCCGGGCATAGATCAGGGCGATACGGGTACCATAGCTTTCACTGAGCAGGTTAATTTGCTTGTATCCCAGGCTCTCCCGTACCGCTTCCAGATCATGCATCACCTCGACGATGGTATATCCTTCAATGTCCCGCCCTTCTTTTTCCCAGCGGCGCAGCTCCCGGCGTATGGCTCCGTTCAGGAAGCGTATGGCCTCGGCGGAAAGAATATTTTTCGCCGAGGCTATAGCCTTTTTTATCTCCGGCGCCTCCAGCCTTGAAGAGCCGTCCACCCCGCGATAACCGACCATCACCACATCATGCTCTTCCAGCAATGATTCCGGCGGATTGAATTTCATATTACTGATCCCCGGACCGCCGGTTAAATAAAATATCACCGGGCCGGGTGTGCTGCTTTTGGAAAAGATACGAAAAAAAGGCAGCCGGATAAGCCGGGAACCGGGACGGTTGCGATTTTCCGGAACGGCCATCACTCCCCTTTGCGCTTCATAACGCCGGCCACCGTTTTTATAGACCGCTTTTTCGGTATGGACAAGCCCCGCTTTCTCTTGCACAGCAGGCGTGTCCGTCGCCTGCCGCGCAATCCTTCCCGACCCGCAGGAAAAAAACAGTATACTCATACTTAATAACCCGGTTATTAGGCCGGTTTTCCTCCGGCACCTCGTAAAAACAAAAAACATCGCCACTCCCCATTATTATTAGCAAAGGGCAATATAAGTGGAGAAGTGCGCCGGGGCATTAACAATTGATAAGAAACGCCGGATTATTGTCCGGCCAGTTCTTTGCGCAGGCGGCTGAGTGATACGGTGGTAATACCCAGATATGAGGCGATATAACCGTGGGGAACGCTGTTCTCCAGTCCGGGAATATTTTTACGCAAAAGAAGCAGCCGCTCGCGGGCCGTCAGCGAGGCCAGGCTGATCTCCTTTTCGGTTTTGCGTTGCAGCTCCCATTCGATGACACTTTGGGCAAAACGGTTTATCTCGCTGTCGCTCCGGCGCAGCCTGGCAAACCGGGAGGCTTCCATAACTGCCAGATCAGCGTCTGTGATAGCCTGAATATTGAGCACGGAAAGTCCGCGCTGTGTACGGGCGGCACAAGGGGTAATTACAGCCGGCGCCGTATAAAAGGAAAGCGTCACCTCCCCGCCGGCCGTTGTGTACACAAAAGAGCGCAAGATTCCACTTAACAGAAAATACTCTTTGTCATTGCCGGTACCGCTCTTTAGCAAAAGCTCTCCGCAGAGCAACTCCCGTCCGCGTAACAGGAAAAAGAGCTTTTCCAGGGATGATCGCGCAAGAGGGTAGCGAGCCTTTACAGCAACGTTTACCTGCTCTTTTTGATGAGAGGTCATGTTTAACCTTTTCTGATGCCATCGTCAAAAGACATTATAGCCTATTACAGGGAAACGATCAATCATCCCGGCGCGACGGATAAAAAAAAGGCGCCCCACGGACGCCCTTTTAAGAAAACGTTTAAACTGTTTTTGCACTAAGCTTTTTTACCCGCCTTCAACAACAGATAACCGACAACGCCCGAGAAGAACGAGCCGACCAGAATGGCCAGTTTATCGGTGTAGAAAAATACGCTGTCATCCTCAAAGGCCAGGGAAACGATAAACAGACTCATGGTAAAGCCGATACCGGTCAGGATGGAAACCCCGTACAACTGCAGCCAGTTGCTGCCTTCGGGCAGTTTGGCCAGCTTCAGCTTTATGGCCACCCAGCTAAAGCCGAACACGCCCACCTGTTTTCCGACAAACAGCCCCAGCATGATGCCCATCGGCACCGGCCCGGCCATTTGGTCAAAGGAGATTTTGGTAACATCGACCCCGGCATTGACAAAGGCAAACAGCGGCAGGATGAAAAAGGCCACCCAAAAATGAAGACTGTGCTCCAGCTCTTTTAGCGGCGAAAATTTCCGTCCCTCCTTGTCCTCGGCCCGCAGGGGAATGGTAAAAGCCAGGGCCACGCCGGCCAGGGTGGCATGCACGCCGGACTTCAGCACGCTGACCCACAGTACGGCGCCGATGATGAAATAGGCCGCCTTTTTGGTTACGCGAAACATATTCAGCGCCACTAAAAAAAGCAGGGCGATGGCGGCGATACCTATGGAAAGCATGGAGAGCTGTTTGGTGTAAAATATGGCAATGATGACTATGGCGCCCAAATCATCGATGATGGCCAGGGCCATTAAAAATATTTTCAGTGAAACGGGTACCCGCTTACCCAACAGGGAAAGTATACCCAGGGCAAAGGCGATATCCGTGGCCGTGGGAATAGCCCAGCCGCTGACGGCGATGGGGTTGTCCGCGTTAAAGGCCATATAGACAACCGCCGGAATGGCCATCCCGCCCACGGCGGCGATACCCGGCAAGGCCACCTGGCGGACCGAAGAAAGGTGTCCTTCCATAAGTTCCCGCTTGACCTCCAGACCGATCAGCAAAAAGAATATGGCCATCAGACCATCGTTGACCCAGTGGTAAAGGGATTTATCCAGATGCAGGGCCCCGATGCGTATCTCCACGGGGATATGCAAAAAGGACTGGTACAAAGGAGACATAAGGGTATTGCTGAGAATAAGTGCCAGCACAGTGGTAATAATAAGAAGTATGCCGCTGGAGGACTCCTTCTTTATAAAATCTTCAATAAAATTCATCTGTTTTCCGGTTTTTAATGATACTTGGCTAATATATGCACGGTTGATTTATCTAAAACATTATTTTTTTTGAACGGTCGGCCGATCCCGGTTCTTTTTTAACATTTTATGAAAATGGAAGTTAGGCCTTTTAAAAAAAAGTATATGAACCGCCTAAGGAAGGGTAAAGTTTCAAAATAAATTATTGCCCCCTAAAAACTGCCCGCAAGGCATCCGGACCATACAATGGCCGTCCCCCCCCCAGGTTTTAGGGGTTTTACAAAATAAAAATCTTCGAAATACCCTCATTTTTATTTTTAAGTAAAGCCTGTTTTTTGTAAAAAGTGAAAAAACAATTTAAAGGTGTGCAATGAAAATCTGGGTAGATGCGGATGCCTGTCCCGTGGTTATAAAACAGATACTGTTTAAGGCCGTCCGGCGCACGGACACGGCCATGACTCTGGTCGCCAACCGTTCCGTCTGGACGCCCGACTCCCCCTTAATCGACACATTGTTGGTGGCCGCCGGCGCCGATGTGGCCGACCGGGCCATTGTGGAAAGGGTGACCGCCGGCGATCTGGTAATTTCAGAAGACATTCCCCTGGCGGCGCAGGTGATCGAAAAAGGCGCCGTGGTGCTGAGTCCCCACGGGGAGCTGTTAACGGCGGACAATGTGGGAGCCCGGCTGAGTGTACGGAATTTTATGGATGAATTGCGTTCCGGCGGAGTGCAGACCGGCGGGCCGGCCGCGTTCAGTAAAAAAGACCGCGCCGCTTTCGCCAACGGTCTGGATGCCCTGCTGAGCCGAAAAGCCGGTGATAAAAGATAACAGGATGCTGGCTGTGCCCGGAAATGAAAAGGTCCATAAAAAAGGCAAACCGGACCGGCTTAACCGGGAGCTGTGCTTAAGCCGGTTGACGGTTTGCCGGAAGACAGGCGTTGGTTACAATATTTTTTCGGGTAAATTAAAACGCTTCCCGGATAACCGGGGCGGAATTCCTCACGATTCCTGACGTTTAGCCCCATTAAGGGCAAAGGCCGTACCAAAAAAAAGACCCGTGGCCGGGTACATTGCTTAAAGGGTTGTTTTTATTGATATAAACGACGTTCCGATAAACAGGCCGTGAATCACCGGCCGGCCGGCGGCGGCGAGAGTGTATAAATTCCATACAGTATAAAATCCCCCCATGTCCCAACTTCCGGATGAATTATCCGTCGGCCGGACCTCTTCCCTGGGGGGATACAGATTCTTTTTAATTAAGTACACAAAGATTACCACAATCTCATGGAAGTTTAACGAGTTGCGGATATTGTGTGTATTTAGGCTCACGGCGTCGCTTCTGCCAGGCACTCCGCTTGTTACAATAAAATAAGCTCATCGTGAAATCGGTTACAGAAACATATCTCTATTTTTAGTAATTTGAGGATTCATTTTATTCAGGAAAAAACCATGAAGCCTTTTATACTGCTCCTTTTCATTTTTAGCGGCCTTTCCCTGGCTCAAAACGATCACCCTTCCATCCATCAGCTTGAATGGCAACAGCACCTTAAAGCCTATGCGTCCCGGCACTCAACGGAAGATGTCCCCATACAGGTGCGCCCCCTGCAACAATCATTAAAAAAAACGTCCGGGCTCAGCGGTACGGTTTTCGGTTATCTGCCCGACTGGGAGTACGCCAACGCCCTGGATAATCTGCATTTTGACCTGTTGACGCACATCGCCTGTTTTGACTTTACCGTGGCCGCCGACGGCAGTATCAGCAATCCCGCCGGCTGGCCCTGGAGCGATATCATCAACAAGGCGCACGACAACGGCGTTAAAGTGATTCTGACCGCCGTGAATTTTAACAAGGATGACATACGCAACATCATCAGCAACAACACGGCAAAAAAGAATTTCATAAAAAACGTTAAAAGTAAAATGCAGGCCTACGGCCTCGATGGCGTGAATATCGATTTTGAAGGTCTCTATGACGCCGACAAGGGGGCGGTGATCAATTCTTTTATGAGCGAACTGAGCGACAGCATCCACAGCGCCTTTCCCGGCAGCGAGGTCTCTTTTGCCGGGCCGGCGGTTAACTGGGGCAATGCCTGGGACTTAAACGGCCTGGCCGCCTCCTGTGATTACATCTTTATCATGGGCTACGCCTTTTCCGGCAGTTGGAGCAACACCAGCGGCTCCACCGCCCCGCTGACCGGAGGTAGTATCAACATCACCAACACCGTAGTCAGTCAGTACGGCGGGGTCGACCCGCAAAAGCTGATACTCGGCGTGCCCTACTATGGGGAAAAGTTTCAAACCGCCACAAAAGACCCCTTCTCCTCCGTGCAGGACTATATTAGCGCGGAACGCTACCGCAGCGCTCTCAGCGGCTATGCCAGCTACGGTATGCGCTGGAACGAAGAGACGCAGTCCCCCTGGTACCGCTATCAAAGCGGGGGGAAATGGTATCAGTCCTGGGTGGATACCGACAGCAGCATCTCGGCCAAGTTCAGCCTGGCCCGCGGCCATGACTATAAAGGCGTGGGTATGTGGGCGCTTAATTATGACGGCAGCTCCGTCAATCTGTGGAATGTCATCCAGCGCCACTTTCTGGAGGGCGGCCAGCCCCTGCCCACGGAACCCTATGCCGCTTATGTTTTGCCCGGCGCCGACAGCAGCCAGGCCACGGTTTATGCCGATGTGGTGCTTTACGCCGACGGTTACCGGCGTTACTGGGGCACCAATCCGGAGCAGCTGAACGACAGCCTTAGTACGACCAATCTGCCCCTGTCCCTCACGGGTCTTTCCCCGGACAGTATTTACT
>WGCN01000011.1 GCA_015493745.1 Calditrichales bacterium | reverse complement strand
ATCTCTTCCAGTACCGGGCGATAGGGATCATCACGCTTTTCATCGACGATGGTTTGCACTTCCTGGTAGTTATAGCGTCTTTTACTGTGGATCACCGAAGGCTGTATGGTGTGGCTGACCACCTCCAGATCTTTGTTGATCTCCATAAAACAGGTAAAAGCCAAACGATCCACATTGGGTTTCAGGCTGCACAGATCGTTGGATAGCTTTTCCGGCAGCATGGGTATAACCCGGTCCACCAGATAGACGCTGGTGCCGCGGTTCAGGGCTTCCTTGTCCAGAATGGAGCCCTCTTCCACAAAATGGCTGACGTCGGCAATATGTACCCCCAATTGGTAATTGCCGTTGGGCAGTTTTTCCAGGGAAACGGCATCGTCAAAATCCTTGGCATCTTCCGGATCAATGGTAAAACAAAGATGGTCACGTAAGTCCAGACGGCCCTGCAACACCCGGGCCGTGATATCGGCGTTCTTTTTTGCCGCTTCGGCCTCCACTTCCCGGGGGAATTTTACCGGCAGGTTATGGGCATAGGCCACGGAGATGATATCCAGCCCCGGCGTATCGGCATCACCCAAAATTTCCACAATCGTACCTTCGGGGTTGTGCTGATCGCTGTCCCAGCGATCAAAGGAAACCAGTACCTTTTGTCCGTCCCGGGCGTTCATGGTTTTATCCTCGGCCACGATGATATCGCGGTATATTTTTGTGGAATCCGGCACAATGTAACGATAGTATTCCGTTTCGTGATAGGTTCCGACGATGATACTGCGGAAACGCTTAACGACAGAGGTTACATAGCCTTCGCGGCGGCGGCCGCCCCGGCTTTGGGCATAAAGCTGTACCTCCACCACATCCCTGTCCAGCGCGGTATTCAGGTTTTGGCGGGCGATAAAGATATCGTCATCCAGCCCCTCCACGCTGACAAAGGCAAAGCCCTGGCGGGTCAGGCTTATTTCACCCACATAGCGGCTGACGCCCTGATAGACATAGGTATGACCCTTGGTACGCCGCACCAGCCCTTCCTTAACCAGGTTGTTCAGCGCTTTCTCAAACTCATGATAGTTTTTCTTTTTAATGTTCAGCATGTGGCTGATCTGTTTACGCGGCAGGGGTGTTTTGCCGTGGTTTTTCAGAAGCTTTAACAGCTCTGCTTCCATTTTACTGTTTTTTTCCGTTCCCATAGGTCGTTCCTTATGGTTGAATGTGTAAAACCCGGTCGATATGATTCAGGTCTTTGTATAGTGTGTATGAGGCAAAGTTAAAGCTTTTGCTCATGGAAATTATTTTTTCCGGTTGTGAGCCGCTCATCTCCAGCATAAGATGACGGCAGATCAGTTCCCGGGTTGCAAGCATTTCAAAGATACGGCCATAAAAGCGCAATCCGTCTCCTTCGTCGGTCAGCGCCGGACGCGGCTCATGTTCCCGCACTTCCGGCGGCAGCGTCTCCATCTCGTCGCGCCGGATATAAGGCGGATTGGAAACGATGATATCAAAGCTGTTATCCCCTTCCCAGGCGCTTGTTATATCCCTGTTCATCCAGCGCGGACTTATATCGCCGGGCTGCAATAGAGCGGTGGCATTTTCCGCGGCGGTTTTCAGGGCGGCGGAACTGATATCAACCCCGGTCAGCCGCGCTCCGGGATAGAGCCGGGCCAGGGAAACGGCGATTATGCCGCTGCCGGTTCCGATATCCAGTATCTTCGGCTCTTTTAAGCTTTCCTGCAATGCCAGGACTTTTTCCACCAACAGCTCGGTTTCCGGACGGGGAATCAGCACATGGGGCGTCACCTTAAAATCCATGCCCATAAAAGCAGCCGTACCCGTAATATACTGCAAAGGTTCGTTTTTCGCACGCCGGGAAACAAAGTCGCGGTAGCGGTTTAGCTCTTCATCGGCAAGGGGCCGGTCATATTCCAGATAAAGCTGAACCCGCCGCATATCGAGCAAATGCGCCAGCAGCATCTCGGCATTTAGCCGTGGATTTTCAATGGCCTTTTGGGTGAAATACTCTGTGGTCGTTTTTAAAATATCGACGATGGTCCATCTTGTCCGGGTCATGTCAGAGAATCAGCAGATAAAAGAAATGATATACATGGCTCTAACTTACGAAATATACGGCTTATTAAAAAGAAAGCTTGTAATTTAACTAAAACAGCCGTTACCGGCACTCCCCCCTCCGCTCACCATACCGGCGGAAAGCCCGTTTATTCGCCAATTAAAAAACATTGGTATTTTTACCGCTCTTTTTTAGTTTAGCCTATGGACTTAAAAAATAAAACCGCTTTGGTTACCGGATGCGCCGTACGCCTGGGCCGGGCCATCAGTCTGGAACTCAGCTCGGCGGGATGCGCCATCATCGGTCACTATCACAGCAGCCGGGAAGAGGCCCTTTCCCTGAAAAGAGAGGTTACCGGAAACGGCGGCCAAATTGAATTGCTGCCGGCCGATCTTTCCGACGCCGAAGAGCGTCAGGCTTTTATTCTGAAAGTGCAGGCTCTTCCGCGGGAACCGGATATTTTGGTCAATAGCGCCGCGATTTTCTTCCCCACGCCGCTGGCAAGCGCCTCCGAAGAGGAATGGGAACGGTTGATGGATATTAACCTGAAGCCCCTCTTTTTTCTGGCCCGGACTTTTGGTCTTCAGATGAAAAAACGGGGTGCGGGACGCATCATCAACATCGGCGACACCGCCTGGCGCGCCCCCTGGGCCGATTATATCCCTTATCTGATAACCAAGGGCGGGGTGAACACCCTCACCCGCGGACTGGCCCGCGCTCTGGCGCCAAATGTGCTGGTCAACTGTATCAATCCCGGTCCGGTACTCATGCCCGGGGATTACAGCCCGGCGCAAATAGAAAAAGCCCTGGAACGCACCCTGTTGCAACGGGAGGGGTCGGCGGAAGACATTGCCCGCGCGGTGCGCTTTTTGGCCGAAGCGGACTACATCACCGGCGCCTCCATTCCCGTGGACGGAGGACGGCACATCGGGTGAAGGCGCTGTTGCACGATATAAAAAACTGCCGCCTGTGTGAAGACGTTTTGCCCTTGCCGCCGCGGCCGGTTATGAATGCCCATTCCGCCGCCAAAATCATCATCACCGGACAGGCGCCGGGACGCAAGGTGCACGCCTCGGGCGTTATGTGGAGCGATGCCAGCGGAGAACGCCTGCGCGGCTGGCTGGGCGTGGAGGAAACGCTTTTCCATAACCCGCTCCTTTTTGCCCACCTGCCCATGGGCTTTTGCTATCCGGGAAAAACCGCGTCCGGCGACGCCCCGCCCCGGCCGGAATGCGCACCCCTGTGGCACCCGGCTGTTCTGCAACATATGCAAGCGGAGCTGCACCTGCTCATCGGGCAGTACGCGCAGCGTTATTATCTTAAGCGGCATTTTAAAGGGTCATTAACGGAAACCGTCAAACATTTCCGCGAATATCTGCCCCGTTATTTTCCCCTGCCTCATCCTTCTCCGCGCAACCGGGCCTGGTTTACAAGAAACCCCTGGTTTGAACGGGAGGTTGTACCGGAACTGGAGCGACTCATTTCCGCCATACTACACAAAAAAGACCCGGCTTAACTGACGCCTGTCGCTTGTTAGAGACAGACGCCCTCCTTTTTGTCTGAATATCGATACAAAATATTTCCCCCGTCGCCGCCTCTTCCGCATATAACGGTGCGTTCCACCCGGAAACCGGGCATGGCATGACACTTGCCCCCTACCCGGCAAATTACCACAATACAGGCAGGAGGCGTTCATGAAGAACTCTTTTCTGGTTTATTCCAAATCCATTTTAATTGTTCTGCTTAGCGCGGCCAGCACATTTTCACAAATACGGGAAGGAACTTCCGCCGGGATTGTCTATACCTCGGCTTCGGTAAAAAACCCCTGGCTGGAGAATGTTTCGGCAAACAGCTCGCCGGTTGAGGCCTCCGTCACAAGATGGAGC
The DNA here is from genome assembly GCA_015493745.1 of Calditrichales bacterium. Lineage (GTDB taxonomy): Bacteria > Calditrichota > Calditrichia > Calditrichales > J004 > J004. Next base: position 23,743 of record WGCN01000011.1, on the reverse strand, counting down.
ATTCCCATTCAGGGCGCCGGATACGGCGGTTCCTTTCATTATGATTTATCCAGTGATTTCGCCGGACTGATTCTTTTAAGCGCTTTTTACAGTGAAAATACCCCTCCACGCTTTACAAGCAACAAGAACTTCTCGTTTGTCGATATCGATCTGGTCAGCGGACGCTTTTCCACGGAGCTTTTCAGTATCGGGCTTCCGGTTTTGGCCGGCCTTCAGGGCGGCTTTGGCTATATGGGCACCTATGCCGACAAAAAAGCCGGCCTTAACTACTTTGAAAGGGGCTCCTACGCCTCTTATGGGCTGAACGCATCCACCAACATACTCATGGGCCCTCAGCTGCTGCATTTTATTTTCCTGTATAACTGGGTTTCCATGGGCGATAAAATAAAGGGCCGGCGGCTGGAAATGGAGATCGATTATTTTCCTTTTTCCGAAAGCAGCAACTTTAGGTTTACCCATATCAAGTTTTTTTCCAGGTATACCACCATGAACTATCCCGACAAGTTCTCGATTCCGGGACTTGAATATTCGGATTTTCAAATAGGCGTGGGACTGATGCTGAACATAATTTATTAACAACATAGTGCTCCGGGCATGCGCAGACGGGCCTGGGCGCTTTGCCGGGCAGCTTTTACGGATTGCCAACCGTAAAAAGGGGCGGTACGATGGTTTGGCCGGGAAAGTGCTTTTTCAGCACCATCATCCGCGTGGGGTTTATGCGCAGGGTATCGAGAACATTATGATAAATTTTTATGGGTATTTCTTTTTCCAGACTGTCAAGAACCGCCCGGCTTTTTTTCATATTCCCGGACAACAGCTTTTTATTTTTCTGGGCCCGGTAGGCCGATTGCCACATGGCTTTTTGCCAGAGTACATACGGCGCGCGCTCATAGCCCTTGCTCACGGCCTGGCGATAGATAAGCTCATCATCCAAAAGACGACGTACGGTTTTTATCAGGCTGAACTTAAAGGCCCCTTCACTTTTATAGCTTAAGGGATAGGGCCCGGTCAGTAATTCCCGCAGAAGAAGGGCAACCGTCCACGCTTGCCCGTTATCAAAGGAGATAACCGTTTCCCCCATCAGTTCCCGTCTGCTTTCCAGCATGGCGGTCATCTTTTCCCGCACTCTTTTTTCACCCGCGGAAAACAGCTCCTTAACCAGAAAAGAGGTCATACGGCGGAAAACCTCTTTGTCCAGCCGGTAGGGTTGCCTGGGAAAGTGCTCCTTGATATAGCGGGCAAACAGTTTTTCCTTTTGTAACCGGCGCCAGCTTTTCAATAACGATTTTCTTTTTTGCAGAAAGTCCCCCCGTGAAACGATATAGAGGGGCCACTCCTGCCATACGCGAAAGGTGATATAATGACGGCCGATTTTAAGAGGCCCGATCCTTTTTCCCATTGGCGCGGAAAAAAGGGTGTCTTCCAAAACGGGCAGTTCACCACTGTATTGCAGGGTGTCCCTTTGCAGGCGATGACGGACGCTTTGGGGGTTTTCGATCCAGGCCCGGGTTAGCATTTGCGCTTCCGTTTCATTGGCCGCACTTAAAATTTCCACATCCCGCTGGCGGTTTTTTTTCAGATAAAGCTGCCAAAGCTGTTCATCATCCGTTTTTATATGGCTTTCGATTTCCTTTTTCCAAAAGGTTTCGATGACGGCTTCCTTTTCCCGGCGGGCGGCAAACCTATCCGCCAGGGAGGCGGGCTTGGGGTTATATTGGCTGATCATCTTTTCGGCAATCAACGCCTGAAGTACGTTCTGTTTATATTGTTCTAAACTTGCGGATGCCGGCAGGGGAGAATAATTGGCCCGGTCTCTGAATTCGGCGGCGGTAATAGTGTATTCCCCGACGCGGGCCACCGCCGGCAGGCTTTGCTCCCGGCGGCAACCGGCCAATAAAAGAAAAAAGAGTATTGTTATAAAAAGTGCGTTTTTCATATTATGGTTGCTTTTTCCACCGCTGACAGGTAATAAAACAAAGATTCCCCTTCTTCGGAGAAAAAGGGGAATCCGTAATACTCATAAAAAGATGAAATGTTTTCGGCAACAAAAAACAGTCTTTCCTTTAAAACTTAAGCCTCAGGGTAAAACGCTGCGTATTGTCGCTCAGGCGGCCAAAGTCGGCATAGGCGTAATCCACCAAAAGGCGCATTGTGCCTTCAATGCGTAAATCCAAACCGATGCCGGCGGTCAGGCCTTCCTCGGTATCGGCGCGGAACAGAGACTTATAGCCGCCACGCACAAAAAACATATTATCCCAGCCATATTCAAAGCCCACATTAACTGCTTCATAGTTGTCATTGGGGGTTACGGCGTCAACACTTACCAAAAAGCTGTTTTTCTCGCTTAATTCAAATTGCCGGGCCAGACCCACCTGAAAGTTCAGGGGAATTTCGTAGTCCCGCATTTCATATTGCGAGTTTACCACAAACACATTACCGGTATTGCGGCTGTCCGGGTCATAGGCATATTTTATATCCCGGCCGTCCAGGCGCATTTTCGCACCGAAATTACGGATGCTGGCCCCCAGCACGGTTCCCCAGAAAGGCGTGTTATACATCAGACCCACGTCCAGGGCCAGGGTGTTGGCCGTCATGTGCCAGATGGTTTGCGATATAAATTTTCCGGTAAAGCCGATGGTAAAGTTTTCGGTCAGGTTGCGGGCATAGGAAAGACCGATCAGGATGTCCTGTGTTTCAAACAACTCGCTGGTTCCTTCCGGCTGTTCCACGGTGCGCACCTTCATTTCACCCGAAGAGAAGGAGGAAACCATCAGACCCAGCGCGTTGCCATCGCCCAGGTTAAAGGTTATGGCGCCGAAATCATAGGCGGTACCGGCAATCCATTCCGTATGGGTGAACATGGCTTCATACCCGTTCAAACGGGCAATACCGGCGGCATTGGTATACATGGCGCTGGCATCATTGGTCACCGCCACAAAGGAACCGCCCATGGCCACCGAACGGGCGCTGACATCAATCTTTAAAAACTGCCCGACCGTCGTACCCACCTTGGAGATCGACTCGGAGGAAAGCCTTTGGCCCATAGCCGTCCCGCTAAAAAGGAAGGCGAAAGCTACCCCAAAAAGTATCATTTTCGTTTTCATTCATTTTCTCCTTTTTGCTACCCGGACGGGCTATTTAATTATTGCAAATTTACCGACTTTTTGACCGATACCCGGAGCATCCACATGGTAAAAATAGAGACCGTAGGCCACTTCCATATTGTCCTTGGTCAGCAGATCCCAGAACATTTTACCGTCATCAATGGTACTGTTGTGTTCCAGGGTTTTTACCAGCTCACCCGCCGTGGTATAAATACGGATGGTACACTGTGCGGGCAGATGATTAAAATAAATCCGGCGATAACCACGCGTGGTGCGCGCGGTGGGGTTCAGCGGTTCGATGACGTTGGTGGCCACATACGGGTTGGGCACAACCGCTATACGATCCAACTGGTTTTTGGCCTCTTCAACAACCACTTTGGCCGCCTTGGTGGTAAAGGAAAAACGATCGCCGTTGGCAAAGGGCTTATCCGTCGCCAGATAAAAGCGGTCATTGGCCCCGGGATTGGGCGCCCCGTCACCTTCGCTGCTCGTAAATTTTACCTGCCACACACTGTTGGAGGCTTTTTGCCCGCCGCGAAGGATAAAAAAGGTTTCACCCAGTTCCCAAATCTTATTGCGGGTCGCCACCGGTTCGGTGACATAGATATCCATATCGGTTTGGTTGACCACATCGCGTAATTTAAAATTTAGAGCCACATTATTTATGGAAGTGTCCACTATGGTATCAAAGAACTGGAACTCGTAATCATAAGGATCTTCGGGATAGTTGGCATTTTGAAATACCTGATACTCCAGATCCGAGCGACTGGAGGCGGACCAGCCTGTCAGTTTCCGATTTAGCTGAAAAGCCGATTCCTTAACCACCAGACGCAGGCCGTCAAATATGGGGTTTGTTTGTTGGGAATCGATTCGGGTACTACGATAGAGAGCATAGTTTTCATAGCTGATCTGATAGTCCGTATTGTCCAGCATGTTCGCGCCGGGATGCAGCGCGGGGTCAAACACCATTATCGCTCCACCCGTTGAATCCAGAGAGTAGTCCACGCTTTCCGTGTATACTGTTCCGCTGTTGTCGGTCACTTTCACCGTACTTCCTTTTAGATAAGGATTGCCGAGCGGCACATAGTTTTCATAAAAGGAGGTAAAGGTTTCCGTTTTTTCCTTCGTGTCCAAAACGGAGTATTCGGTAACGCCCGATGTATCGGAAAACTCGATAATGAACTTGTTATCCTCTTCCACCTTACGCGGATCAATGATATCCAGACCAAAGGTTCCCGTGGAAAAGCCCTGTTCGCGGACGATCCCGGCATTAATGCTGTGATCCACAATCTCGGCCGTTCTGTAACCCGCGGCCTTGGCCCGGGGAATAACCGTTCCCGTGTTTACGTCAAAGTTATATTGGTTCAATACCGCATTATAGGAAATGATCTTGGAGGTTTCCGAAGGTGGAATACGCAGGGAGTCACTGCCGCGGTCATAGGCGGTTACGGCGTAATAATAGGTTTGACCGTTGATGACATTGTTGGAATCCACATAGACATGGCGTATACCCACATCGTCTCCCAGATAAAAAGCCACTCCGCGTGAACGAAACGGTGTTTTAGCCGGACCGGTTATTCCGTTTATCAGGTCAAAACGGGCCGGTACACCGGTGGGGGACTCCAGCGGTTTGAACAAAAACTTATTGCCGTTGGCATCGGTGATGGTTTGCTGATCCAGAAAGCCGTAGTCGGTGCTGCGATAAATGATATAGCCCTCAAAGTCCTGTTCCTTGGAGATGGGGTCCACGGAGCTTTCCGCCGCGTCATCCCAGTACAGGGTTACCTTTTTATCTCCGGGAACGAGGGTCAGCCGCGGCTTGGCCGGCGGTTTGGCAAACTGGTAGCCGGAGTTGTAAATGCGCTGCACGGCATTGGCGTTGAGCAGCAGGTCGGCACGGTCGGCGGCGACAATCAAAGCAATGGAGAATCGTTTTATGGCCTCGCTGATCAGTGTTTCATCCACGTTAAAAATCGATTTCAGGGTAAATTTTCCGGAGCCGTAAAGGAAAACATAATCACCCTGCACTTCGGTGGTATCAAACTTGCCCGGCTGCAGGTAGTCACGCCAGATACGTTCATCATCGCTGATGCGCAGACCGGAGAATCCGGGCTGGGCAAAACTGGTCAGCCCCAGCATGTCCGATTCATCAATATCGGTAAACTCAAAGTTCGGTTCGCCCGGCTTGGAAATATCAAAGGGGTCTCCGGCCGTGGGAACGCCATCCTTTTCTCCAAGATCGCCGGTGTTGGGCACACCGTCAATACCCACATCATCGGTTTCTTCATTCCAGTCGCCGTCATTATCGATACCGTCGGTCCAGCTTTCATCAACCATGCCGTCATCATCGTTATCGATACCATCGTTGGAAATTCCCGGACTTTCCAGAAACTTATAACCGAGGTACCCGGGGATGATCTGCGGATCATTGATGCTTTTTCCGTCGGCATCCCAGGCAAAGGTCATCTCCAGCTCGGTGTTAAAGCTGGCCCAGTCGTCACGCCAGTCGTCCGGCCCGCCGATATGGGGATCACCCCACATGCCGAAGATGACATTCTCCAGATCAAAATGTCCCTTGTTACGGATTTTATAAATCAGAAAAAGAGCATCCTCGGCTTCGGCGTTGGACCATTGGTAGTAACGGCCTTCCACTTCCAGGCCCAGCCCTTTGCGCACGGAATCACCGGGGTAGGGGTAATAGGCAAACTCTTTATTATCGCGGTCGTCCATCACATAAAAGGTTTCTTTGTCGGCGTTGGTTGCTCCCTGCCCCAGGGCGCCGGGCCACACATATTTACGCAGGGTGGCATTGTAAAAACCCTCGGGCCAGCTGTCGGGCTTGCCGTCTCCGTCACGGTCACGATCGTCGCTGGTGGGCATAAAGCGGGAATCCAGTGAAAGGAACTCATTTTTACCGTCATCGCTTTGGGGCAGCGGCTGCCAGCCCCAGCGTTGCAAACCGTCACCCGATATTTCGCCGCCGTTGGATTTGAGACCATCGGATATGACATGCGCGATATAGACGGTATCCCCCTTGGCATTGGTTACCACGCGGCCGAACTTATCCCGCTTAATCATGGCATCGGGATGTGACCCCTTGGGCACTTCAATTTCCGCGGCCACAAACGGACCGAACTCATAACCGTAACCCAGGCCTTCCCAAACAATATCCGTTACCCGGTTACCCGGACTGGAGATGGAGCCGAAGTTCCAGATTTCCGTGGTGATTTTGTTGCCGTTCATGATGGCGCTTTGGCGGAGCGATCCGCCATCAGCCGCGCCGAAACGCGCCTGTTCCCAGGACAGGTAATCCTGAACCTGTGCCCGTGACCATTCTTTTTGAATTCCGTGCAGATATAAACTGTCCCGGTTCACCTTGGAGAACTGGGCCCAGAGTGAGACAGGCAATAGGATCATTATCCCGATAATCGTTAGCTGCTTGCGCATTGTCATTTTTTCTCCTGACCGTATATTTTTAAAAGTCAACGCTTACACCAAGGCGTACCTGCCGCGGCGCACTATAATACTGAGGGCGCACATTGTATTCGTCGTATGTGTGTACCCCCGGTTCCCCGTAATGTTTTTTAAAGGATTCCGGTTCATCAATTTCCCGGGTGGCAAAGGTATAGGTTGCCCTGCCCGTATCGTCAAACACATAGCGCTCGTTTAAGTTGTCAAACAGGTTATAAATTTTTAAAAACAGATTATAGTCCATGTCACCGATACTCAAACGGTAACTGGCCCTCAGATCCACATATTTGGAATTGGGTTTCAAATCCGAGTTGGGCCGGGAGTCGTAATTGGAGGTGTAAATACGCGGCGTGTAAGGGTAGCCGCTGGACAAACGGCCGATCAACCCGATCGTTAAAGCATCTGTCGGTGTCATGGTTATGGAAGCCGACAGGTTATGGGTCTGATCCCAATCCAAAGGAATGATCTCCTTGATATTTTCCTGTCCCGAAAGCGAATTATAGTAGAACGCACTGGGGTCATTATCGTTTCCTTCCGCTACCTGAAACGTATAGTCGAGCTTTGCGGCAAAAAGGCTCCCGGACGTGGCCCGTTTTTCCAGGGTGACCGTTACCCCCTTGGTGTTGCCGTAATCCTGATTGCGACGGATGCGATAGCTCTGGCGATCACCGTCCAGACGGTCAAAGGTAATGGTTTGCCAGGCCAGCAGATCACGTACATCCTTGTAAAACCCGGTAACATCCAAAACAATGGAGCTGCCAAGCTGCTGTTGCAGACCGATCTCATAAAGAATGGTTTTTTCCGGATTAAGATTGGCATTGCCAAAGCGGGGCGTGCCGTTTACCGGCAAAAGAAAATACGGGTTGGTATACAGGTTGGCCAGCGCCGGCATCTGGTAGAAGTGGCCGTAGGAAAGGTGGATATTCCCTTCGGCGGAGATGGGAAAGGCCATGCCCAGGCGCGGAGCAAACATGTGTTTGGCGTCGGCCAGCTTACGTTCGCCGTCGGGCTGTAATTCGTTCACCGCATATTCGGCGTCACTGAAAAAATAGTCATAACGCAGGCCGGCATTGATAATCACATCCTGGTATTCCAGCTTATCCTGAACATAGGCCGATATCTGACGGGGGTAACGGGTATATTTACCGCCGTAAACCGGCGTCGGCTCCTGATAAACGTTACGGTCGTAACCAACGGTATAGTATTCCCGGTTTAAAACGTTCATGCGCGCTTCCACCCCGGCCTTGAGCAGATTGCGGTTATCCACCTGACTGGTAATATCCATTTTGGCCAGATAGGTGGTGGAGAAGTCATGTTGATGTCCGTTTTGCTGACCGCCGAACAAAAAGGTAAGTCCGCCGGGAGAGCCCTGGATACGGTCACGTGACGCATATCGGGGATCACGCGGGTTTTCATAGACAAAGGAATCAAATTTGCGGGTGTTTATGGCCCCCCGGAACTCTAAAAAAGTTTCCGGGCTGAATGTCTGTGTCCATTGAAAGGAGTTGTTACTGCTGATACTTTTACGGTTTAGAACCCCATCGGGGTTATACTTGTAGGCATGTTCGTATCTTTTATAATTTGAACTTTCCAGAAGGCTTTGCACCCGCAAGGTAATCGAGGGAGAAAGCTGAAATTTAAGTTTGCCCAGCAGGTTCAGTCCCTCGCTGGGGTTCATCGGCACAATGGCGCCGTCACCGCCCCGTTCGATATACCAGTCATCGGTATAGGTGATGGTGGTAATGATCTGGTCTTCATCTTTCTCGGTGGTGATTTGCTGCTTGGGCTCGAAGTTGGAAGAATCATTCGGGGTATGTTCCCGTATGCCGTAAAGATAACCTTCCGACTTATTGTAGCGGGCCGACAGAAAAAAGGTGGTTGAGGGGCTGCTCTGAAACAAGGGGCCGGAGAAGGTACCCTCGGCGATAAAGTTGGCCGCCGGCTTTATATCGTCAATGTTTAAAAAGATATCACTGCGGGAGCTGATATAGTCTCCGCTATAGACGCTTAAAAAGGTTTTATAGCGGGAACCGCCGTCCTTGGTGGTAAAGTTTACCACCCCGCTCATGGCGTTGCCATACTCCGCGCTGTAGGCGCCGCTGGTAACGGTCATCTCCTGAATGGCGTTGGTGGCCACCGAGGTGGCCAGTCCGTTTGTGGCAAAAGGATTGGCCACGGAAACCCCATCCACCTGATAGGCTATTTCCGTGGAACGTCCACCGCGGATGTGCAGGGCGCCGTCCGCACCCTGGGTTACACCGGCCTGGGTTAGCATGATACCGGCATAGGTTTCCACCGGCAGGGTTTTGATTTCCTTGGCCGTGGCAATATTTTTAGAAGCGGTAAGGTCTCGCTGAATCATGGGACGTTCGGCAACAACCACGATATCCTCATCGGACTCCATCACCTGTTCGGAGAGTTTTATATCAATAACGGTGGTTTGGTCCGATTGTACCTCTACATTCTTTATGTTTACCGTGTTATACCCGATATAGCTGATCTCCAGGTCGTAAACCCCCGGAGGTATGTTAAGGATATAATACTCACCATTGGCATCGGAAGAGGCCCCCAGGAGTTGATCCTTAACGATAATATTTACACCTATGAGCGGTTCACCGGTGTTTTGATCGGTCACCGTGCCAAATATTTTTCCCGTCGTGCCGGAATAGAGTTGATGACCGAGAAAAAACAGCAAAAGGAAGGTATGGATAATACGCTTCATAAAAATTCTCCGGAGGTGTTTGTTAGGAATTTGAACTAATTGCCGATAATATAGAAAAATAAATCGTCACAGGAAATTTTATCACAAAAAAAATACTTGATTTTATACCAAATAGATGCTTACTTGTCAGGGTTTGTTCTAATAGTGTATTAACCTAACCATAACCAAAATGAAGGAGGTTTCATGAAGAAACTTACTGTACTATTGCTTGGCCTTATGCTGGGCACATTGGTGAGTCTTCAGGCCCAAACCATGGATTTCAAATCCGGCTATCAGTTTCCGACGATAGACCAGGATTCCGTACTGAGTGGTTTGCGCAGTATTCGCGGCAGCGATGTACACCCCAACCCGCTGGGTGACGGTGTATCCGGCCTGGCCGTAACCAACTATGCCGATGAGGGGCACATCCATGTATTTAAAAATACCGGAGACGACGCCATGGAACTGGTATGGACCAGTCCGGCCTGGGACAGCCTGGGTGGCGGCAGCCGTCCGCGTATTGTAAAGTGGGCCGACCTGGACGGTGACGGCCTGATCGAGCTGATTGCTCCCTTTAACCTGAATGGTATCGCCATTTATGAATGGGACGGCGTTGCCGGCAGCTGGAATTTTGGTACGGAAGGTCCTTCCTTCGTGATTACCGGCCCCTTGTTCGCCTCTACCCAGGATTCTGGCGCGGCCTACAGCAGCATTGAATATCTCGATGTGGCTGATGTCGACGGCGACGGACAGATGGAACTGATGTTTGCCAATAACTCCACCGGCAGTGAATATGACCGTTACTATGTTTTCAGCATCGACGGCGACTATTCCACCGACGATCCCGGCTTTGCCGTAGCCAACCGCGAGGCCATGTATTATAAGAGCAAAGGCGAATATGCCGCCTATGGTGGCGGTACACCTTACGCCGTTGTGGCCGCCGACCTTGATGGCAACGGCCAAAAAGAGATGGTTTTCCATAACTGGAATTACGGTCACTTTACCGTTGTACGCGGCACCGCGCCGGACACCTATGAGCTGGCAGACACCACGGGCGGTAAAAACTATGTTTATTCCAACTATCCCGATGACTGTGTTTCCCTCGGGGGCGGTACACCGTTTGATGTGGATGGCGACGGTCGCGAAGAGGTATACTTTCCTCTCTACAGCGCCAACGGTCTGGTGTTAATGGTTCACTTTGAAGAAGGCGATACCCTGACCCAGATGGACAGCACCAACGCCTTTTTACTGGATGCGGTTGCCGACAGCGACTCGCGTTTTGACTTTTTCGGTCGCGCCGGCTTTGGCGATTATGACAACGACGGCAAGCCCAACCTTTACTTTGCCGCGCGTCATGGTAAGTATATCATGTCCGCCGAGTTTCAGGGTGGTGATAAAACCGATCAGGCCAACTGGACAACAGAAGTCCTTTATACCGGTTTAGACCTGGACTCCACCATCTACAGTAAAATGACCATCACCGACTCTGCCGGTGTTGTTGATACGGTATTTTCTCTTCAGGCCGATACCGAAGGTACCATCGCCATGAAGATTTTCTCCAACCATACAGACTTTGACAAAGACAGCTATCAGGACATCATTATGCCTTCCCAAACCTGGAAAGACAGCATTGATGTGTTAAGCAAGGTATGGCTGAAGGACAGCTCCTATGTGGTATATGACACCATGTATGCCAACACCGATTCCATGAAAATCGACACGGTGGATGTTACCGAATCTATCTACAGTGAAAGTTCCTACAAGATCGTAGAGCCGAATCGCATCTCCCTGCGCTTCCTGGAGTCCTCGGCCATGTTTACCGGTCTTAAGGAAAAGCAGCTGACGATTATCACCCCGGCCGATTACAAGCTGGAGCAGAACTATCCGAACCCCTTTAACCCCAGCACGACGATTCAATTCTTCCTGCCGGTTAAAAAGGAAATCAGTCTGGTTATCTATAACTCCTCCGGTCAAAAAGTTAAAACACTGGTCAACAATCAGGTGTTTAACAAAGGCCGCTATGTTCAGGAGTGGGACGGTACCAATGACAATGGCAAGCAGGTTGCTTCCGGTATGTACATCTATAAGTTGAAGTTTGGCAACTTCTCAAAAAGCAAGCGGATGCTCTTGGTAAAATAATAGCATCTTCCCTTTTTAAAAACCAAAAGGCTGCCCCATACGGGGCAGCCTTTTTTATTTCCAAAAATTCTGCTTTTTCCCGGCCTATGTTTTTTTTATGGGAATATTAGCGGTTATTTCTTACTTCCATGCCGGGAGTTGAAAAACAAACGGATATATGACTTGAAAAGGTTTCGGAAATCCGATGAACCGGACTCCGGCTCATGTTGTCCAGGTCTCCAGCCCCGGGTAGTTCGGGGCTTAAAAGGGAAACCGCTTTGTGGTGTTACGCTAAGCCATGATTTTTATTCGTGGAAAAAATGACAGAAAACCGGCGTTCCGGAAAAGCCATCACCCCCCGATAAATAAGTATTACCCGCACCATGCAGCATGGGGCTGTTTTTATTTCTCAAAATTTTCAAACCGTCCGTCGCGGAAACACATAAAACTCAGTTCCCGGCCGTCATAAAAGGCAAAGGTTCGATGGTTGATCCAGTCACCAAGATTTATATATTGATGGCCGCCCTGCCGGTGCACCAGAGGGTTGTGCCGGTGTCCCATCATCACATAGTCTATCCCTTCGGCAAAACGTTGTTCGGCAAACGCCTTGTAATCGCTTTCATCACGCAGGTGGTTTAACTGGCTGGTATAGTGTCTGCTGGAGCCGGAAAGGCGGCGGGCCAGCGGTATACCCGCATCGGGGTGCAGCCAGCGAAAAAGCTTCAGGTTAAGCGGGTTGCGTAATATTTTTTTTAAAACACGATAGGCCCCGTCCTTTTTTCCGATCCCGTCGCCATGATAGAGATAAAACTTTTTATCTCCCAATTCAAAACGATAGCTGTCCGGCCAGGTATGCATCCCGATCTGTTCCTTGAAAAAAGAGCCCGCGTAAAAATCATGGTTTCCGGCCAGGTAATGTATTTCAACACCCCGCGCCGCCATATCCGAAAAGATTTTCAAAAACTCAAAAAAGGCCTTGGGTATGACATATTTATATTCAAACCAAAAATCGAACAGGTCGCCCACCAGATACAGGTGCGTAACCCGCGGAGATATTTTTTTCAGGAAGGCGGCAAAGTGCTCCCGTTTTTCCTTTTCCGCCGGATCGGCCACAAAGTCCAGATGCACATCGGATATAAAATAAGCGTTGATCATAAAATGTCCGGAAATGTTTCAATTGAGATCAATTTACACTATTTTTCCATTCCAGTCACCCTTTGGCGGCCTGGACGGATGTTATGACAAAACATGAGAGTAAAGGGGTAATGATAATGCGCATATTAACGCTATTGGCTCCGGGATTTGAGGAGATTGAGGCGGTTACCGTTATTGATATTCTGCGCCGGGCCGGTTTTGATGTTGTCACCGCTTCCGTCGCGGAAAAAGTGGTTACCGGTTCTCACCGCATACCGCTTATCGCCGACACGATGCTCAATGATGTTGCAATGGATGGGTTTACGGCGCTCTACCTGCCGGGCGGACAACCGGGTACCCGCAACCTGGCGGCCGACGAGCGGGTGATCGGACTGATTAAAACGTTTCACACCCAAAAACGTTACATCGCGGCGATATGTGCGGCGCCGACCATTCTTTTAACGGCGGATATTCTGAAAAAACGCCGGATAACCAGCTACCCCTCGGAAAGAGACAAATTTGATCCCGGATTTTACAGAGATGAAGAGGTGGTCCGCGACGGCCATATTATAACCGGACGCGGCGTTGGAACCGCCCTGCCTTTTGCCCTGAAACTGGTAGAATTGTGGAGCGGAAAGGAGAGTGCGGAAAAGCTGGCCGGCAAAATTGTTTTTAAAACCGGGGTTTAGAGGCGCTCTTAACTCTTAGCAATATTTTTAATGCGCTCAACCACTTTGTTGGGAATGCCCTCATAAGGATCAAATACGGGCATCACAAGTTCTTCCTGCAGGGTTTCGCTGATTTCTTTTTTCTCGGACTCCTTTAACAGGGGGGCATAAAAGGCCAACCCCACAAACGGGGCCTTTTTTATATGACGCAGCAGGTGTTGAAAATCCCGTACCGTTGCCACAAGCTCATCGCGGCCTTTACTGTTCTTTAAACCCGCGGTAAGCATAATGCCATCGGGTCGCGCGCCGTGAAGCAAACTGACAAAGGCCCCGGCACGTAACGGGTCTCGTAAATAGCCCTGGCCCTCGATAAAGATGTATTGAAACTTCTGATCCAGCTCCGCTATTTTGCCCTCCAGATATCCGGAGATCAGATCGGATACCAGCGACTCGGCAATAAAGCCCTTGCCCTTTATCAGGTTGGAGGCCATGCCCGTGGGGATCCAGTCCGCGGAAATACCCTGACGATGCAAGGCCTTCAGGCTTTCCATCATGGAAGGTAACTCAACGCCACCGGAATTCAATGAGGCAAAAAAGAGACGTTTCGACTGTAGTGCATCCACGCGCCCCTTGAACTTTAACGGCTTTTCCCCCGGATGGCGCAGGTCATATATTTTGGCTTTATATTTTTGTGAGAGCAGCTCAAACTCGACGATTTTATTCAGCGGCTGGTGCAGGCCGTTTAATATGTGCACGCGCATTTGCAGGGCTTTTATAACCATGGGATACCACTCCATGGGGAACTCACCCCGAAAACTGGATGCGCCGAGCAGGAGGTAGTTGGGCTTATATTCTATCAACTCATCAAAACTGGAAGTGATGGGAATGTCACCGCCGCAATTCAAAACCTGTTGTGTCGTTTTCCCGGCATTCTTCGGATCAATAACACCGATAATTTCATCGGATAAGTAGTGCAACAGGTCTTCTTCCAGCTTGGACCCGGCCAGTTTTAAAGGTTTATCCGCATGGATAACAATTCGTCTCTTCATAAACTCATTCTATTCTTTAATGGATAACGATAAAGTTGGTAAATATAGAAAAAACCTGTGATTATAACAACAACCTCATTTAAGGCTGTCGGCTATGAACAGATACGGTTTTATCTTTTCAAGCGTTTTGGGACCTATGCGTTTCACCTTTAACAAATCCTCCATCCGGCGAAACGCTCCGTTTTCCTTCCGGTAATTCAGAATGTTTTCCGCCGTAACCGGCCCGATTTTCGGCAACCGTATCAACATACTTTTTGTGGCGGTATTTATATTTATACTTTTCAGGGCCGGAAGTCTTTTGGCAGGTATTCTTTTTTTCCGGGCCGTTTTCTTTTTCGTTTCTCGCGGCGGAGGGACTTTTTTCAAGGTATCGGCAGCCAAAACGTCATACAGGCTGTCGGCCAGCCGATAGTCAAAGCGGTTTATATTTACGGTATGGGGCTGCCACCACTGTATGCCATAAGCGATAAACATTACCGAAGAAAATACCAACAGGGCTTTTTTTTCGCCCTTGCTTAAGGTAATCATGCGCGACACCCGTGTTAATCGCGCGTCCCTGCTACAGGTTTAAGGCTTCCCTGAATTTTTGAAACATGGACTTTTTAGCATGCTCATCGGGCTTAAAGTTATTGCTTTGAGCCAGCTCTTTCAATACGTTTTTCTCATGGGAAGAAAGCCGCTCGGGAATATAGACCTGTACCTGAACCAACTGATCGCCGATACCTGCACCATTAAGATGGGGTATCCCCTTGCCGCGCATGCGCAGGATTTTACCCGTTTGCGTGCCGGGGGCGATGGTAAGCTTGGACTTACCGGTTAATGTGGGAATCTCTATTTCCGCTCCCAGCGCCAGATCGACAAAGGAGATGGGTAACAAAACAACCACGTCATCTCCCTGACGTTCAAATATCTTATGCGGCTTTTCCTCGATATGAACGATCAGATCCCCCGGGCTGCCGCCACGCAACCCGGCATGTCCCTCGCCATTTAGGGGAATATAGTTTCCGTTCTTCACTCCGGCCGGAACGTTGATTTCAATGGTCTTTGTACCATTGACCCGACCCTCGCCGCCACAGGTGGCGCAGGGGTTTTCGATGACCTGCCCTTCACCGTTACAACGGGGACAGGTTTGGATATTTACAAATTGCCCGAACAGGGACTGGGAAACCTGGCGGATTTCACCGTTGCCCTTACAATGCGGACATTGAACCGTTTTGCTGTACTTGGCCGACCCGCTGCCGTTACAGGTGGCGCATTCGATCTTTTTATTTACCTTAATCTTTTTCCGGGTTCCGGTGGCTATTTCTTCCAGATCCAGTTTTAGGCGTATCTGAAGATCGGCGCCCCGCTTGCGTGTGTTTCGCTTACGCCGATGGGAACCACCGCCGAAAATATCACCGAAACCGCCAAAGCCCTGCTCCATAAACTGGCGCAAGGCCTCGGAAAGATCCACCCCGCCGCCAAAACCGAAAGGATCGCCGCCGCCGAAACCACCCATTTGCTCGCCGGCATGACCGTAACGGTCATAACGGGCGCGCTTTTGCTCATCACCCAGGATGGCATAGGCCTCGGCCACTTCCTTGAATTTCTCTTCCGCTTCCTTATCGCCGGGGTTTTTATCCGGATGATATTGCATGGCCTTTTTACGATAAGCCTTTTTTATCTCATCGATCGAAGCGCTACGCTCCACCTCCAGTACAACGTAATAATCTCTTTTACTCATGGGGGTGACAACCTTATTTTGCTACCAGTACCTGGGCATGCCTTAGTACCTTGTCATTTAACATATAGCCTTTAACATGCTCATCGGCCACATAGCCACTATCCACCTTATCCGTTTCCACCTGCATCAGCGCATTGTGTTTGTCGGGATCGAACTCTTCGCCGACGGAGGGGATCGCCTTTAAGCCGCGCTTTTCCAGCAGGGCCATCAGGTTTTTATAAACCAGTTCCACGCCCTGCAACATCGGCGTATCCGCCTGCTCTTCCCGGGCGTGTGCAATGGATCGCTCCAGATCGTCCAGAACCGGCAGCAGCTCCAGGATTAATTCCTGGGAGGCATTTTGGATATTGTCCAAAAACTCACGCTCGGTACGGCGCTTATAATTATCAAACTCCGCCGCTTTGCGTAAAAGCTGCTCCTTATAGGAAGCTGCTTCGTTTTTTAATGTTTCCACCTCTTTTTCAAGGCTTTCAATTTTGCTTTTCAGCTCTTTTATCTCTTTGTTCTCTTTGGTTTTTGACACGCTCTTTTTTTCTGCTTTCCTGGTATTTTTTTCGGTGATTTTTATGTCCGTCATTTTTTTCTCCTTAATTGTTTTGCACACGATTTAGATGACGTTGTGTAACGATCGTTACCAAATGCAAAAGACAGGCAATTTATAAATGATGTCCTACGCAGTCAAGCGCTATCGCTTTAAATCTCTTTTAGATGCTTGGCCACGCTAAAACCCGCCGAGATGTAGCCGATGACCAGCCCGGAGAGTAATACCGGCAGCAGATAGAGCGGCT
The DNA here is from genome assembly GCA_015493745.1 of Calditrichales bacterium. Lineage (GTDB taxonomy): Bacteria > Calditrichota > Calditrichia > Calditrichales > J004 > J004. The sequence goes on along the minus strand of WGCN01000011.1, from coordinate 6,987 downwards.
TAAAGGCCAGAGAAGAAAGTATATACGTTTGGGCCAGATGCAGACTGCCCCAGGCCGCGGCCATGGATAGCGACGCGCCGATCACCCCCTGCAACAGGCCTTCGATAATAAAGGGACGCTTTATAAAGTTTCTTTTGGCACCCACCAGTTGCATTATTTCAATAATATCGCGGCGGGCAAAGATCGTCAGCCGGATGGTGTTGTAAATCAGGACAAAGGTTATCAGCAACAACAGCAGCAAAACCAACGCACCGGCCAGGTATACCACCTTCATATAGCGGTCCAGCAGGGTGATAACCCGCCGGGGATAGACCACCTCATCCACAAAGGAAAGGGCTTCCAGTTTTTTGGTCAGCTTTTCCAGCGCGGCCGCCCGGCGGTATGGCGGCTTAAGATTAAGGACAATGGACGTAGGCAGGGGGTTGCTTTGCAACACATCAAAAACGCTTCGCCCGAACTCCTTTTCAAAGCGGGCGGCGGCTTCATCTTTGGATATATACCGGCTCTTCTCCACCTCCTTGTAGTCCATCATTTGCCGGCGCAGCTGCTGGGCCTCGTTGTCGGTGGTACCCGGCTCCAGAAAAACCTCCAGCTCCACACGGCTGCGGAAATCATCCACCCAGTGCTCAAAATTATAGCTGGCCATCAAAAACAGAGCGATCATATAATGCGAAAAAAAGATGGAGATGATCGTCAGGGTGGTGGAAAGGCGCGCCCTGCTAAACCCTTTGAACCCTTCCCGTATGGTAAACCAGAAACTCATTGGCTCAGCTCCCCGCCCTCTACATGGATATGGCGGTGCGGAAAGTGCTGTAAAATTTCCTGTGAATGGGTAGCCATCAATACCGCCGTTCCCTGGCGGTTTATGCGCTCAAGTATATCCATGATCTCCATCGAGGTTTCCGCGTCCAGGTTGCCGGTGGGTTCATCGGCCAAAACAATAAAGGGGTTGTTAACAATGGCCCGGGCAATGGCCACCCGTTGCTGTTCCCCGCCGGAAAGCGTGACCGGATACTGGCTGCGTTTATGTCCCAGGTTGACTTCGGCCAGCACGCGCATCACCCGGCGTTTAATATCCCGGCTGCTGACGCCCGTTACCCGCAGGGCAAAGGCGATGTTTTCAAACACCGTTCGATCCTGCAACAATTTGAAATCCTGAAAAACAACGCCGATTTTCCGGCGCAGCAGGGGTACCTCTTTGTCCTTTATCTTGGCCGAGTTATAGTTTTCCACCACAACCATGCCATTATCCGGCAGAACATCCATATAAATATGCCGTAGAATGGTGGACTTCCCCGCCCCGCTCGGCCCGGTTAAAAAAACAAACTCGCCCTTTAAGATACGAAAGGTGATATTGTTCAGAATTTTTTTATCACGGATGCTGGTATGAACGTTGTAAAACTCTATCATGTTTTCGGCTTTAGTAAAATGTAATGTATGCGTTCCGTCCGGGGCTGAACCGGTTTCTTTTTAAAATCAGCCCGGGCATCCAGCAATGTCAGCGGACTCTTTTCAATAAAGCCCGTCATCTCCTTATGTGTCCAGATGCGCTGACTATGGCGTTCCCGTATCAGTTGCCCCTGCCGCAGAATGGAAAAATTATTGTACTGCATGCGTGTTTTGGCATTATAGGCACTGCGTCGTTCATACGCCAGATCATCCCATGTTTCCGTTTCAAAATATTCCGTCATATGCAACCGGATCATATATTCGGTGACGGTATCAAAAACAAACAGGCCTCCGGGACGTAAAATACGATCCACCTTTTCAAAAAGCTGCCGGATTTCATTCTCCCGTCGCAGATAATTTACGGAATCAAACAACATAATCACAGCATCCATACTGTTTTCTTTTATGGCCGGATGACGCGCATCCTGCTGCCAGAGGCGGTTTTTTACCGTTGGGCGCGAGCAGGCCACCCGTAACATCGGCATGGATATATCCGCCCCCAGGCAATGGAATCCCGCTTTTATAAAATGGTGTAAATGGCGGCCGGTACCGCAACTCAGGTCGGCCACATCCCGGATGTCACGCCGGGCGAGATCAAACATACGCATCACATATTTGGACCAGGCGCCATAATTGACATGCTTCATCATGCGGTCATAGAAGTGGGCCACCCATAAATACTCCTCGACGGAGACCTTCGGTTTTTCCATATTCATTTTTTAGTCAAAATTGTTTAGTTTTAAGAAACATTTTAAACATACGACCATTTTCAATTTAGAGCCATATCATTTTACCTGACCGTATCGGAGACTGATGCTAACCTTTATAAACTCGTTTATCCTGCCATTCCTTTTAGCCGCTTTTATCCCGCTGCTCCTGCATCTGCTCAACCGAACCCGTACCCGGAAGTTCGACTTCAGCGCGGTTCACTTTTTAAAATCCATTGAAGCCAGCCGCATCAAAAAGGTACGCTTATTGCAAATATTACTCATCGTGATCCGCACCCTGCTTATCATCGCGCTGATCATGATTTTCGCCCGGTTGATCCTGGCCACAACCCGGGGCGACGGCAACGGGCAAACGACCGCTGTCATTATTCTGGATGACTCCTACAGCATGCAAAGCTATCACCGGGGCGCGCCCTTGTTCGACCGTTCCGTTCAGGCCGTGCAGAAAATGCTTTCCTATTTTGATGAAAATGACCGGCTGTTTTTGCTCAGCGGTTCCCGGGCGCGGCTCACCCCCCTGCACAGGGGCATGGATCTTTCCCGGCTTTTCCGGGCCGGCAGCGGGCGTTTTCACTGGTCCGCCCTTTATCCGAAAATCGACTCTCTCTTCCGCACTTTTCCCAACAGCCATGAAGAGCTCTATCTTTTTTCCGACCTGCGTCTGGCGCCTTATGACAGCAGCCGATTGCAACACAAGCCCCGCTTCTTCTACTTTAATCCCGGCGGGGATCAGACCAACGCCAACCTGTCCATAGACAGCGTTTCCCAAACGGTACGGAATGTGGAAGCACACCAGCCCTGGCCTTTTGAGGTTACTGTCCGCAATCATGCCCGCCGCGACATGGCCGCGACCATACGTTTATTTGAAGGAGACCGGTTGGTTAACCGCCGCTTTGCGGAAGTGGCAGCGCAACAGCAGGCGGTACTGACCCTGGACTATGAACCGCAAACGGGTGGAGAGCACCAGTTGCGCTTTGAACTCGACAATGACGACCTCTCCCTGGACAACCGCTATTATTATGTGTTGAATATTCCCGGGCAACTGCGGGTTTTATATGTATACGGACGGACGGACAGCATGATGCAGGTGGCCATGGATGTCTTAAATGGCCTGCCGCGCTTAAAAATAGAGAGTGTTCCCCTTTACCGTTGGCAGACTATGAGCAATGAGGCCTTCGACGTTTTACTTTTTCAGGCTCCGGCCGGTCTTAAAACATCGGATATAACTAAAATGCGCCAGTTTTTAAACCGCGGCCGGCACCTTATCTTTATTCCCCAGGATGAAGATAAAAGTGACGCCTATAACGCCCTGTTTAAAAAGCTGAACCGTCGAACCCCGGTGGAAAGCTATGTTTCCCTGTCCGGACAAGGTTTTATGAACCTGCGCCTGCCCGCCGGGGCGCTTCAGGCCAGCCGCCGCGGGCAAAGCAAGAAACAGGATGTCAGCTATATTCCTTTCCGGCGTTACTATAAGCTCCGGGTTACAAACCCGGCGCCTTTGCTTTTTGAGAACGGCGCTCCTTTTTATATGGAAGATAAAAACCTGACCCTGTTTGCCGCCGACCTGAACACACAATGGGGCGCCCTGCCCACGGAAAGCGCTTTCATTCCGTTTCTGGCCTTGCAGCTTCTTTCCCGCAGCCGTTCGCCACGGCCGGCGGGCAAGGTGGGCCATCCTCTTTATTTTTATCCCGGCACTTTTTCCGGAACCGCCTCCTGGGAAATCCGTTTGCCCAATGGACAAACCCGCGCCGCCCGCTTGCAGTATCAAAATGAAAAGTGGCTGGTAAAAACGGAGCATACGGAGCATCCCGGTTTTTACACCCTGATGCGCAACGGCCGGCCCCTGCAAAGCCTGGCGGTCAACATTGACCACCGGGAGCAGATACCGCCCCGGGCTGCCATGAACGGAACGGCACTGCCCGACCTTTCCGCTGAAAGCTGGCAGTCCCTGGTTTTAAACCGGCGCAGAGGTATGGAATTTACCTTATATTTCATCATCCTGGCCATCATGCTGGCCTTCGCCGAGATGATGGTTATAAAAAAACTGGAAAAAGGAACCCCATGATAGACGAGCAGGACTTACAAAGTATCCGGGAAGAACGGGCCATACTGGTGGCCGTAAAGTTCCCCCAATACGAAAAAGGCGAAGTGGAAGAGCATCTGGCCGAGCTGACGGAGCTGGCCCAAACCGCCAACGCCGTGGTTTGCCGCCAGCTATATCAGGAGCGCGGCCACCCCGACCGCACCTATTTCATCGGACGGGGTAAGGTGGAAGAGCTGGCCGAAATGCTCGACGCGGAAAAGGCCAATCTGGTCATCTTCGACGATGAGCTTTCCCCGGCCCAGGCCCGCAATCTGCAAAAAAAGCTGGAGGTGAAGGTTATTGACCGCACCGGGCTTATTCTGGATATTTTTGCCCAGCACGCGCAAACCATCGAGGCCAAAACCCAAATCGAGCTGGCCCAGCTCAACTATCTGCTGCCGCGCCTGACCCGCCAATGGATGCACCTTTCCCGGCAGGTGGGCGGCATCGGCACCAAGGGGCCCGGTGAAACCCAGCTGGAAACCGACCGCCGGCTGGTACGCACGCGCATCAGCCGCCTGAAAGCCAAACTCAAAGAGATCGAGGGCCAGCAGCAGGTACAGCGCAAAAACCGCGACCACCTGCTGCGGGTGGCCCTGGTCGGCTATACCAACGCCGGTAAATCCACCCTGATGAACGCCCTGACCCGGGCCGGCGTTCTGGCCGAAGACAAGCTGTTCGCCACCCTGGATACGCGGGTAAAACGGATGATGCTGGATGAGGTGACGCCCGTTTTGCTGAGCGACACGGTCGGCTTTATCCGCAAACTGCCCCACCAGGTGGTAGCCTCCTTTCGCACCACCCTGGCCGAGGCGCGGGAGGCGGACATCCTGCTGCATGTGATAGACGCCAGCATGCCTTTTATTGAGGACCGCATCGAGGTGGTGCACGGACTGTTGAAGGAACTTAAGTTCCGGGAGCAGACGATCATTCCCGTGTTCAACAAGGTGGACATGATAGACAATCCGGCGCAACTACAGCATCTGCAACACAAATTCAGCGAGGCCGTTTTCATCTCCGCCCAAAAGCAAATCGGCATCGCGCCGCTGAAAAAGGTACTGTTAAATAGCATTGCATCGCAATACGCGGTTGAAGAGATTCAGTTAGACTACAGCAAGGGGCCCATGGAACACCTGCTGCATCCCTGGGCCGCCATTCTGGAAAGTCGTCATGACGAGGGCCGGCGCTATTTTAAAATAAAGTTTCATAAAAACAACCATTACCGCTTTGATCAAATAATGAAGAAGTTCTCATGAGAATATTACTCTTTTTTCTGTTGGCCGCGGCCGCGCTCCCGGCCCAGACCATTAACCGCAAAACCTTTGACCGTTTTTCCCACTATGATCCCTTTGACTGGATCACCTATGCCAACGGCGACGACATTACGGCCATCGATATGGGCCAGACCGAGGTCTACTTTGCCACCCGCGAAGGGGGCATCTTGCGCTATAACCTGTATGATCAGGAGTGGCAAGTTCCATTTACCACCTCCAACGGTCTGCGCAGCAATGCCATTTACCGCCTGGTCTACGAAGCCTCCTCCAATCAACTGTTTGCCCAGAGCGACAAGGGCATAGACGTCTATAACGAGGGTTTCGGTTACTGGACGCCCAGCACCCGGGCGACCATGCCCGCGCGCGTGACCGTGGAACACACCTCCAAAACCTGGGCCTGGGAGCCCTACGCCCGGCCCCCTCTTTCCGAGTTCAGCAGTTTTTTTATACAGCGCGGCTATACCCTGTTCGAAGATGAGCGCATACTGGACCGCAACCACTACAGCTATCAGATCACCGACCGGCTGGTGGATTTTCAGCGCACCCTATGGCTGGGCACCAACGGCGCCGGCGTGGGCCGGGCCAACCTGGTTACCAGCGATATACGCTTTGAACGCCGCGGCCCCTCCTTCCGCCGGGTACGCGACGCCTATCTGGACGGTAAACGCATCTGGATGGCCGGCGGACCGGCGGACCCGGAAAAGGCGGCCATTGTCCGCTATAACCGGCGCAAGGATCGCTGGAGCTATTTTTTCAGCGGCATCAACTTCAACATCCTCTCTTCGGAGATCAATGTGATCGACCGGGCGGGCAATCTTATTCTGTTCGGCAGCGACCGCGGCCTGTTCGGCTACAACGGGAAGAAGCGCGCCTGGCAAAAATTTACCGCCGCCCCGCTGAATGACGACGCCATCCTGGATATTGCCCCCTACGGAGACAAGGCTTTTATCGCCACCGTCAATGGTCTGTTTTTATGGCAGCCGGGTCAGCCCCGGGCCAAAACCATCGGCCAAAAGATACTGCGCCAACGGGCCGTTAATAAAATACGTCTTCAGGGGGCGCGCCTGTACATCGCCACCGATCAGGGTTTGTTTACCTATGACGCGGAAGCGGACACCCTCGCCTTTTTACAGGAACGCTCGGCCATACCCACCAACTTTACCAAGGCGCTGGCTATCCGCTCCGACAGCCTGTGGTTTGCCAATCGTTTCGGGGTGGGGCTTTTTGACATGAAGAACGATACCTGGCGCTCCTTTCCCTTTGACCAGATGAACTTTTTTCCCCATGTGTATGACATGGCCCTGCAGGATGACAACCTGTGGCTGGCCACCGACCTGGGTCTGTTGAAGTATGACACCTACCGTGACTACTGGTATCTCTATACCGTAAACGACGGCCTGAGCTCCAATGTGGTTTACCATGTGGATGTGGAAGAAGATGTGCTGTGGCT
>WGCN01000010.1 GCA_015493745.1 Calditrichales bacterium | reverse complement strand
GTGCCCTCCACCACATCGATCAGAAGGGCCGTGCGCACCTTATCACCGAATTCATTGGTCGTATCGGTCTTAAAAATCTCCACCTCTCCCTGCACCTTAAAAAGGCTGTTCGGCATGGAAAGCGCGGGACGGATCTGGTTATAGGCGGCCAGAGTTTGCCCTATGCGGCCCTGTTGATCCTGAACAAATCCCATTCCGGTGTTGGGAGCGGGATCATTGAAGCCGGAAGTCATTTGTTCGATTTCATCTCCGGTGGAGACATACTGGTTTACCTGATACCCCAGGGCCACCTGATCCTGTAAACTGGCATCAACTTCAAGTTCTTTATCATCTTTACTGCTGGTGGCATTGTCCTGGCAGGAAACGGCCAGTACAAAAGCTAAAAAAACAAACATCCATTTACGCATGGTATTCTCCTTTTTGCGTGAAACATGGTCAATCATTGCAGCGGCAAGCTAAGCCCTTCCCCACCGGGAAGTCTTTGCGCTGTGTCAATTTTATGAAAAAAGTATTGTCGGGGTTCCTGACAGGAAACTGAAGTAAATAAAAAAAACCTCCCGATTTGGCCACCGGGAGGTTTAAGAGACAGGCCTGGATATAACTTATTTTTGGGTCATGGCGATCACTTCATCGGCCGTTTTTTGAACCGAGGCCACGGATTTTTTAAACAATTCTTTTTCCGTTTCGGTTAAATCCATTTCAATTACCTTTTCCATGCCGTTTTTACCCAGTATTGCGGGCACGCCCACAAACAGACCTTTTACGCCGTATTCTCCTTCAAGCAGCGTGCTGACAGGCATGATCTTCTTTTTGTCAAAGGCGATGGCCTCGGCCATTTCCAGAGCGCTCCAGGCCGGAGAAACAAAAGCCGAACCGACGCCGAGCAGCTTAACCACTTCGCCGCCGGCCTTACGGGTGCGCGCTTCCAGGGCGTCCAGTTTTTCCGGGGCCACAAACTGCTCCACCGGCATGCCGGCAATGCGGCAGGCGGAACGGATGGGGATCATGCTGTCGCCGTGCCCGCCCAAAACCATGGCCTGAACATTATCCACGGAAACGCCCGCTTCCTGGGCGATAAAAAGACGATAGCGGGCCGAATCCAATACGCCGGCCATACCGATAAGACGGGAACGGTCTTTTTTCAGATTCATATGCAGGCGGTAAACGATGGCATCCAGCGGATTGGCAATGGAGATGACCATGGCGTCCGGCGCAAACCTGGCGATACCTTCACTGACAAAATCAGTGATCTTCAGGTTGGTGCCCAAAAGCTCCTCGCGGGTGGGCATGGTGCCATCGGGCCGGGTAGTACGCGGCACGCCGGCGGTATTGATGATGATGTCCGCCCCTTCGATAACATCGTACTCCTTGGAACCTTCCACATTGATATCGGCGCTGATCACCGGGGTGCCCTCGGCAATATCCAGACACTTGCCCCTGGCAAATTCCGGCGGCTTAACATCCACCAGGGCCACATTGCGGGCCAGCCGCCGTGACACGGCCTCCTGAACAACAACCCCTCCGATATTTCCCCCGCCGATAACGGCTATTTTGTTTAACATGACGTTTCTCCTTTTAGTTTATAAAAGTCCACGGGACTGTGGATACGTTTACAATCCCATCTGAAAAATTTACACAGATCACACAAGCAAAGCAAACCGGTAAAATGCCTTTAAAAATGAGATTTTCGGTCGCATTTCTCTCCGCATTACTTTTAGCCTCCATCCTTTTACCCTGTGTATGTTTTAACGTGAAAATATCTTCCCGGCGTTTAAAATCCGGGCAACCCGCGGAGACCGGTCGAAAAATCCCTATTTTGAAAACTTTTTCTCCTTACATTCGTTGACGCAAAAATTGTACAACCTTAAAATGAAAAAAGCATGAATTTCAAACCATTCTCCCTGCTCATTTTATTCACCCTGATAAGCGCCGTGCCGGCGCTGGAATTTCCCCTTACGGCTAAAACACTTATCTACGGCCGGGTTGCCGATGTCAACGGAAATCCGGTACGGGATGCCCATGTCTATACCAGCCCCGCCCGACAAAATGATGTGACCGACAGCGAGGGGCGTTTTCATCTGAGGGATTTGCCTTTCGGTCAATACACGCTTTATATCGATCATATCGGCTACAGCCCCCTGCTGATCCCCTTTTCACTTTCGGAGAACAACACCCATATCAACCTGGATACGCTTTACCTGGCGGCCGAGGTATACAGCGGCCAGGATATCGTGGTTACCGCCAGCCGTCTGCAAACAGAAAGCGCCGACACGCCCCGCTTTACCAATCTGGTATCCCGGGCGGTCATCCAAAAGCGGGATGTGGCGAACTCGGCAGAGCTGTTGCGCGAAGAGCCGGGTATTTTTATCCAAAAAACCAATCACGGAGGAGGCTCGGCCATTATTCGCGGGCTGAGTTCCAACCAGATTCTATTGCTCACCGACGGGGTGCGTCTCAATAACAGCACATACCGTCTGGGTAACCACCAATACCTCACCACCGTCGATAACAACAGCCTTGAGCGTATCGAAGCCGTGCACGGCCCCGGTTCCGTCCTTTATGGCAGCGACGCCCTGGGCGGTGTGCTGAATTTGATATCCCTGCAACCCTATTATGTGGATTCGGCACGCGTAAAGCTAAGCGGCTTCAGCCGCTATGCCACGGCCGATAACGAAAAAACGGTACACGCCGCCATCAACTACATGGGTTCCTCCCTTTTTGCCTATGCCGGCGCCAGCTACAAGTCCTACGGTGATCTGCGCGAGGGACGTGGTGAACCGCAAGCCGTACTGAGCCTGAATCCGGGGAAAAAGCAGACGCCGGGCGGCTTTGACGGCTATGACGCCAACTTTATTCTCGGCTGGAAGATCAGCGAATCCCAAAGGCTGAAATTTAACGCCCAGTTCAGCAGACAAAATCATGTGCCGCGCTATGACAAATACCTCTACAACAACAACTATTTATGGGAATACCATCCGCAGATACGGAGCATGGCCTATCTGCGCCATACCCTGTTTAAGCCCTTTGAAGCCATTCAGCTCTGGGAAACGACCCTTTCCTACCAGATACAGGAAGAGGGCCGCCGCAAGCAAAAGACCATCACCGCCGTCCTGAATGAGGAGCGGGATAGAACGGGTACGGCCGGTTTTTCATCGGTGGCGCGTTTTGTCCCTATCGGCGATCATCATATCATCAGCGGTTTTGATCTGTACCGCGACAAGGTATCCAGCACAGCGTGGCGCATCAACGGCGCGAACCGTCAACCGGCCGGGGGCCGCTATCCCGACGGCGCCCTCTATGACAGCTTCGGCATCTTTTTACGCGATACCTATAACGGATGGAAAGATACCCCGCTGATCCTCGGAGCACGTTATTCCGCTTACAACACCACATTCCGTCTGGATCAGCCCCTCTTTCCCGAACCCCTGCGCCTGAACTTTTCCGCGCTCACCTTATCGGCGGCGGTACGGCACGGCCTCAACCGCAACAATGACATCAGCTTTTCCGTGGCCCAGGCCTTTCGCGCGCCCAACCTCAGTGATCTGGCCAAAATCGGGGAATCCAAGGGTGACACCTATGAGGTGCCCAATCAAAGTCTGCAACCCGAGCAAATGCTGAGCTACGATCTGGGCTGGAAGCTGCATACCCAAAAAATAAGTTGGAAAACCGCCGTCTATTACAGCCGTATAGACAATTTGATCAGCAGTGCCTACAGCTCCTACCGGGGAAAGGATTCCATCGCGGTCGACGGACAACTCTTCCGCGTCAAGTCGAAACAAAACACGGGCCGGGCCTTTATTACCGGTCTGGAAAGCGCCCTCCATTTTCAGCCCGCCCCCCTGTGGATGGTACGTTTGCAAATGGCCTATACTTACGGCTATAACCTTAGCCTTAAGGAACCGGTGGGCGGCATTCCGCCCCTCTTCGGCGAAATCAGCACGGAGCGGCAATTCCGGAATTGGGAGTTGTCGGCCTATATGCGTTTCGCCTCGGCGCAAAAGCGGCTTTCCACCGATGACCGGGACGACCCGCGCATACCGCCCGGGGGCACACCGGCCTGGTATACTTTAAACCTGCGCCTGCGCTACTCCCTTTCGCCAAACATCCGTTTGCAGTTACGTTTGGAAAATATTTTGGACCGCCTGTATCGTGAGCACGGTTCCGGTATAAACGGCCCGGGACGTAACGGCGTTATTTCTCTTTATTTCAGCTCATAGGGCCTGTCTTCCCCCCCAATATGTGCGCCCTGTCATAATAGTTCCGCAAAAAATGGTCTTCAACCTGTTTGGGCTAATCCTCACACGCCTTTGGCCGAAAACAGTAGATATGATTTTGCCAACAATGGAGAACCGTTTCAATGCTACCATCATCCGTTAAATCAGCATTTATTTTATTACTGCTAAGCACCTGTGCCTGGGCGCAGTGGTTCCAGACCTATGAGGACACGTTCGGTGGTAATATTGTCCGCATGGACAAACCGTTCACCTCCCTTGCCCCGCTCTATGGCGCGGGACCGAACGGGTACACCTATGTTTCCGGTAACAACGGTCATAACTGGCAAATAAACCCAACCCCCACAACCGAAACCCTGAATGACATTGCCGCTTTTGACAATGACGGCTTCCTGGTTCTTGTGGCCGCGGGCAATAACGGCATACTGTTGCGCAGCACGGATAACGGTAACAGCTGGCAGCAGATCACCCCCTTTACCACGGGCAACCTGCTCTCCATCCACTTCGATACCATTACCTTCCGGCTTTGGGTGGGCAGCAATCTCAACGAACTGTTCTATTCCGATGACGCCGGCCTAAGCTGGACGCCCTTTTCCGCCGGAACGACCGGACTGGAATTTGTTGACCTGCAAACCGATTATGACGGCCTGGTCTTTGCCGCCATCCGTAACGATACCAGCTTTGTGCAGCGGATCGTCCCCCAGGGGACAACCCCCTTGCTGCCCAGCCCCGGCGATACCCTTGCCGACTTTAAAATAAGCCGGCTTCATTATGACGGCTACAATCAGGTTTACTATTACTCGGGCAACAAACCCTCCAGCGGCGAGGGGATAATCGGCCAGCGATCCACCAATCAGGCCAATCTGCTGCCGCCGGTGAATATCTTTCAGGGCAATGTGGGAACAATAACCAGCGTTGCCTATTTTGACCAACAGTTGGGCCAGTCACTAATGGGCACATCAAACGGGCAGGCCGCCACCACCTCCGACAGTTGGGTATGGTTTACCACCGATCAGGGCGAGCTTTGGGCCAGCCCCGACAAAGGAGCCAGTTGGCAGGTCAAATTCAGGGACAGCCAGGGCCGGCCCTTGAATGACGTCGTCTCCAATACCTACGTTCCCGATTTTGCTACGGGCTTGGGCGTGGCGGCAGGCAATGAACTGCTTTCCCTGCTGAATAATTTCGAACTGCAGTACACCCTGCCCGGCCGTAATGATCTGTTGAACAGCCCTAACAACCGGGTGGAACTTAAATTTTCCGTTATCCCGGATATATTCACCGTGCAGGATTCCGTGACAATCTCCAGTTCCCTTTCCGGAAATATACCGTATTCCGCCTATTATGACGCCACCGACTCCAGCAGGGTTTTTCTGGACATCTACCGCTCTAATTTAGCGGAAAGCGTGCCCGGGGAGAACTGGCAGATTACGTTGCCCCGCACCCTGCGCGCCAAATACCCCGACATAAATGTACAGTTCCGGGATGAATCCGTTGACGCCTTTTTTACCCCCTACACCAGCGGACGCTTTCGTTTTAAAGCGGTTAACAGCGCGCCGGACATTACCGGGCCCTCCACCAATGTGGTGGCCGGTTGGTTTAACGATGACGACATCTTCGATCTGGTCACCTACCGCAACGACTCGCTGATCGTTTTCCAGATGACCGACTCCGGCACGGTAAGCGGGCAGGACGCCTTTTATATGGGCCTGGGCATCAATATCGATACGCTTATGACCGGCCAACTGCTGATCACCGACGCCAATCTGGACGGTAAGCCCGATTTGCTGGTTTATGACAGCGACAGGGTTTACACCATAGAAAACCAGAGCGGCGCCGCGTTTTACTTTGTTCCGGGCATCATGCAGCATGCCACCGTCAACATCCGGCAGGTGAGTCTGATAAACCACAATCAGAACCGTCGGCCCGATCTGTTGATTTTAAATGATTCCCTTACCGTGCGCGAAGATTTTTCCATTACACAGCAGGGCAGTCCGCCCATTACCCTGGAAACAGCCACCTTCAAACAGCAAATTGCCCTGGGCGACATCGACGACAATGGTCTGCAAGACATGGTTGCCCTGAATGCTAACGGCGACCTGGTTTTTCAGCGCCAGATGGATGGCGGCGGATTCGACCAGGAAACCGTCGTCGCCAACAATCTTTCTTTCAGGTTCATTCGTCTGGCGGACTTGAACCTGGACAAGTTTCCCGAAATCATCACCGCCGATGACTATTCCATCTACATTTACCAGAATGATCCCCAGAGCGGCACCTTTGTTCCGATTGCCCAGGGCCCCCTGGCACAGGCCTCGGCCGATATCATCGAGGATGTGCTTATCCGCGAATTTGGCATCGAGAACCAGCCCTATAACGATACCCGGTTTCAGGATCTGGCTGTGTTGACGCGCGCGGGCACGCTGAAATTCTTTGAAAACAACGGCGATATGTCCTTTAGCGAGGTGACGTCGGCCCAACAAAACCTGAGCAACCCCCAACGCCGCCTTATCCATTTTGATACCGACCGCAACGGCCAACTGGATATTCTGGCCGCCAATAACGCCAACAGCAGAATGGAAGTTGTACTCAACCAGAACTGGGCCCCGACCATTACCCTGCTGGCCACGGAACCCGGCGGTGTGCGGCTTAACTGGACCCCCTTGCCGGCGGATCAGGGCACGTTGGATTTTTACCGCGTTTACCGCGACAGCACCGGGCCGGATTTTACACAGCCCGACAGTTTTGATTTTTTCAATGTCAACGATACCAGCTTTCTGGACAGGGACACCCGCCGTTTCCGCAACTACTGGTACGGCGTTAAGGCCGTATACAATGGCACGGAACAGTCACGCTCCCAAATAAGGGAAATCCGGCTGATAAAAACACTCTCCGGCGCGCTGAGCGGCGTGCTTAGCGACACCGTGAACGGCATGGCCGTCTACGACTCCATCATAGTGCCCGCCGGACAGCAGCTGGAAATCCAACAGGGCGTTGAATTTGCCTTTGACTCCCTGGCCTACTTTAGCGTGTATGGCGGATTGAGGGTAAGCGGGACAGAGGATCAAATGGTCGATTTTCATGAATTATGGAACGACAGGGGACCGGTAAGCTGGGACGGCATCCGCCTTAACCCGGCCGCGGATACGGTTTATTTTAACTGGTTCAGCATCAACGCCGCGCAGACGGCCCTGAAAACACAGGGTCGGCCCTTAAAGATGAAACTGGGGGGCTTCAGCCGCAACCAAACCGCGCTGATCACGGAACAGGATACCCTGGTGCTGGAGAACGTGATTTTCGACTCCAACATGGTGGCCGCCCAGTTTGGCTATCAAAGCAGAAGCCTGCTCAAAAATATCAATGTATTATACTCGCAAAGCGAAGGCCTTACCTTTACCGCCGGCGCCACGGCCCGGGTACGCAACGCCATCGTCTGGTACAATAAATACGAAGGTATTAACGCCGTGGCCGGTTCCTCGGTCAAGGTAAGCTATTCCACCGTGGATTCCGTCATCGGCTTTCCTTCATTGTATGAAATATCGCGTCAGGCGCCCCTGTTTCTGCCGCCGGACTCCGGTTATTACCAACCCGATCCCCTTTCGCCCACGGTAGACGCGGGCGACCCCGAAGACGACTTTTCACCTGAGCCCCTGCCCAATGGCGGGCGCATCAATCAGGGCCTTTTCGGCGGGACCTACATGGCCACGCGCTCCCTGCGCCCGAAAATCGTTACCACGCTGGATACGGTTTTCTCCGCCGCCCATCCGGGAGAAAAAGACAGCACCCGTTTCTTTATCCGCAATGACGGCGCCAGGGATCTGCTTATCAATTTCACCTCGGTGCTTAAACGGCCCGATCTGTTCTCCATATTACAGGACACGCAAAACAATCTGGCCCCGGGCGATTCCGTGCCCATGACGGTCATCTTTTCGCCGGATACCCGGGACTCCCTGGGAGATTCGCTGCTCATCGACAGCAATGACCCGGCCGAGCCCCAAAAGTATATTCCCCTCTTTGGCCGCGGACTGAACTGGCCGCCGGAGCTGACCAATGAACCGCCTTCAACCGCCAGAACCGGCGCTCTTTATTCCTATGGGCCCGCTTACCTTGACCGGGATGCCGATTCGGTAAGCATGGAAGTGACCCGCATGCCCCGCTGGATGAGCCTGACCACACAAAATATTTTACAGGGCACCCCGCAACTGGCCGATACCGGCTATAATGAACTGCG
>WGCN01000009.1 GCA_015493745.1 Calditrichales bacterium | reverse complement strand
TTTTTCCCATCCGAGGCCCCGGCCACCGTTTCGGCCGCCATGTCGCGCGAGGTGTAACGGAACCAGGGGGCCAGCTCGCCGCGGATGCCCAGTTGCGGTGCCACATTGTATCCCAGATCGACATAATATCCATAAGCCCTTTTCAGGAAAAAGCCGCTTTGGCCGCCGTCATAGTTTATCTGGCCGAATTCTCCGCGCAGCATAAAGTTATGATAGCGGTATTGCAGGTGGCCTTCGTTGAGCCTTACAGGTAAAAAAATATCTTTGCTGACAACAGCCTTATTATAGCTGGAGGAGAAACCGAGGCGCAGGCCCGGAATCGCGGTATAATCCAGCGACAGGGTATAAAGCAGGGTGGAAGCATCGGCAAGGTAGCCTTTTTGCCGTCCTTTACGAATACCGTTTGTCCTGGAAAAATTGGCCCCGTTCAATCCTTCAATGGCAGTGAGACGGTACTCCAGCCCCTTGTAGCGCCCATAGAGGGATAAACCGTTACCGGACCAGGTGGTGGGAATTATGTACTTGCTGTAGTCCGGCCGCTCCACGCTGAAAAACAGGGGCGGCTCATGATAGGGGTTGATCAGGCCGGCGGGCACTAAAATAATACCGGCCTGGAAGCCTATAAGGTCAGAGTAGTGATAATCCACAAAAGCCTGCTCCAGGGCAACCATGCCGGTTTCCTTGTCGCCCTGTACCATATTGTGCTCCACCTCCAACTCGGATTTGAAGGAGAATTTCTCCGTCCAGTTATGATTGATAAAAAGGACAAAGCGGTGGAAGTCCAGAGTTTTTGTCGTCTCTTCGCCCGGCGCGCTGACCCCATTGTAATGCAGCTCGCCATAACCGCCCACATTGGTTTCCGCCTCGAAAAACTCGTCATCCTGTGCCGCGGTCAGCGAGGCCAGTATAAAAATAATCCATAATGATTTTCTCAAAACAATCTCCCGGTTCTTTGTATTGACATATGTTATATATATATAACAAAAATTAATATAATGATCTAAATGCACGGGTTCAAATCAAAATGAGGCTTTTGAAAAATATTTCTGTCTGTAAAGAAAAGGGGCTTTAAACAAAAAAAGCCCGGCAGGCCGGGCTTTGTCGGAAAGAGGTTCTTTTTAGAATACAAAGACCGTTTGAATCTGAGTGGTCTGAATCACTTCATTGGAGCCGGAAATCACACCGTCGCCGTTTTTGTCGCGGTAGGTGGTGCGGTAATCCAGAATAAGCGACGCGCCGTTGCCGATCTCATATCCCAGGCGGTAGCCGAGGATGGTTCCTTCCGTTTTGGCAAACAGATCGGTCAGATCCGTATTATTTTGGTAAAAATAGGCGCCGGCCTTATTGATCTTGGGAATCAGCGAGGCGTTGATATCCAGGTTGGCCCGGAAGGTTTTCAGGGCGATATCGTTTCTGCTCATATTCTGATATTCCGCGCCAAAAATCAAAAAGTTGGCAATATCAAAATCCGCCCCGATCACATAACCCTGCAATTGTTCATTGACCGTGGAGAGCAGATCGCGCTTGGTAAAGACGCTGTCTCCGCGTACAACGGCCCGTTCGATTTCGTAGGTGGTGTTAAAGTATTCGGGGATGAATTTGTTATCAAAGATGCGGTACTCGGCAAAGGCGTTGATGAAGGAGAATTTGGCCCGCAGACCGGGGGCCGTGGCACCCCAGCCACCGTTGTTGCCGAACTGGGCAAACTGGGAGTAGACCACCAGTTGCAGATATTTTTTCTGAAAGACGGGATAGGAGATATCGGCGGCAAAGGCGATCTGCGACTGATTAGCAGCGTCATTAATGCTAAAGGGATCGCCTTTTAAAACCACCCCGTCGGGATCGTTATTGGCCACCAGCGGATTTTGGGAATTGTCCGTATAGCCGTCACCGTCGCGATCCGGGTCGATGGCGTCGGGGATGCCGTCGCCGTCGGTATCTACCGCGTTATCGGCGTCATCGGGGAAGTCATCGGCAAAGTCGGGCACGCCGTCGCCATCCTTATCGGCCAGACCTTTGTACTGGTTGGCGTCATAAACGGCGCTGACGCCGATTTCCAGATCGCCGATCACCTTAACCCCCACGCGACCGGCAAACAGGCCGCCGGAGTTAAAGACTTCCTTATAATTGTTGACCATGGCCTGCACCCCGATGGCGCCGGTGTTAATGCCCAGCTCCATACCGGTACGGATAACGCTGGGGTACTCCACCGTGTTGTAGTAGTGATTCATCAACAGGCCAAACCCCAGACGATAGTTTTCAATCGCGCCGACCTTAATATACAGGGGATCGTTGGGGCGTCCCCAGCGCACAAAATAGAGCTTTTCAAAAAAATCGGATGGCTCGTCCCAGTTCTCCTTGCGGATATTGCCGTCGGCGTCCAGGTACAGGCTTAAGTCCAGGGCGATGCCCAGTTTGCCAAAGGTGATCAGTGGCCGGATGCCGATCTGGTTGTAAAGCTGTCCGTCCAGCACGGCGGCGCCGGCGGAAACACCCATGTTAAAGCTAAAACCGCTGCTGCTTTCACCATCGGGCGGGGGCATCTTAAAGCCATAGGGCTCCTCATCGCCGGCCCAGGCAACCGCTGTAAAACTGACAAGTAAAATGATCATTGCGCATATGCGTTTCATAATTCCTCCTTATGGATTTTTCACTATCCGAAGCGTTTGTTGATAGGCAACTCCTGACTCCCGTAATATCCCATAGCCGTTTCTTTTCTTTGATGACCCTCATCACGTGTGAGAAAGATGCGGGGATTTTTATGGAGCGATGTACACGTATGATTTTTCCCTTATCGGCCAGTGCGCGGGAATTTGAATGAAACACCGGTAAAAACAGCACTTAGCGGGGCGCATCTCCTTTTTCCATCCGCTGGTAGTCCTCCTTCAGCAGGGCCATCAGATGAAAGTCGATATAACGGCCCTTGTAATACATGGCCTGGCGGAGGGTACCCTCTATGATAAATCCCTGCCGCTTATAGGCCTTGACGGCGCGCTTATTCTCCACGCTCACATGCAGTTGCAGCCGGTTAAGATTGACCGTGTTAAAGGCGTAATCCGTTATCAGGGCCAGCGCCTGACCGCCATAGCCCCGCGAGCGTTGCTCTTCATCGGCGATGGCGATATAAAAGGTGGCCATTCGTCCCGGCCAGTCGATGCGCACCAGGGAGCACAGGCCGATGGCCTCGCTATTATTTAAACAAATGGTAAAAAGTATCGTAGTGTGATCATTGACCAGGCGCCTTATCGATTCCCGTTGCTGTTCCGCCGAGGTAGGCAGGGCAATGTAAAGGGCGTCCCGGGCGCCGGGGCTGTTGTAGGCGCGGGCAAACAGAGCGGCGTCGGATTCGGCGGCCGCGCGCAAAAAGATGTCTTTTCCCTGAATAAAAGGAGGATTCATGTTTAGGCCCTTATTTTTTAAGAGTTTGTTTTTTTCAAAACTATGTTTAAAATTTACGGCACTCTTTCCACATTTCAAACCGGAGGTTTTATGTCTGTTTTATTGAGGATTTTTGTTGTACTTGTCTTTTCTGCTTCCATGCTGTTGGCCAAAACATCGGTCAGTGGAAAAGTGACGGCGGCGGATGGCGGGGTGCCGGCCATGGCCCATGTTCACCTGGCCCATGCGGACGGGTCGATATACAAACCGTTGATATCGGAAAGGGTTGACGGCGACGGCGCCTTTAAATTTGATATAGACGGGAGCGGTAACTATATGCTCTTCATCACCGCTGTCGATCATTATGGTCTGCAAATCCCTTTGCCCCTGAACGGGGAGGGAGCGATAAAGCTGAATGTACGGCTTCAGCATTACCGTTACGGCGATCTGAAAAATGTTAAGATTTTGGGGGACTGGAATAAGTTCCGCTTCTCCGCCGCGCGGCCCATGGAAAAGCAGGCCGACGGTAGCTGGCTTTTTGAACTGAAAAGCGATAAACCGGAAGTGGGCTATCAACTGATCAATGTGGAGACCACCGGACACAGCGTAAACGGAACGGCGCAGGACGGATTTGCCTACGACGGCGGCGGGGATTATATCTCGGTAATTTCGGTAAAGGGGGGACAGGTACGGATTGTGTTTGATCCTTCCCGACTGAAGCGTTCCGCGGAACCGGCGCGGGTGACGTTTGAGAACAGCCCGGCCCTGCAAAAAATATACGATCTTTACGCGGTTTCCATAAAAAACGGTGACGTGATCAACCGTAAAATGCGCGCCTATAAAAAGGAACATGGTTCTACCGATGGCTTTGTAACCGACTGGGACGAATATCTGCGGCTATATGACGCCTATTTGAATGATCCGGACAGTGAGGTACGACGCTTTGCCGCCGTGCAGTATGCCCGTCCGGCGGTTCCGGCCCAACGGAAATCCGCTCTGGAAAAGATTGTTTCCCTGGCGCCCTACGACGACCCCTTCTGGAGTTACGCGCCGGAGGCCCTGGTGGATGTTTATACCGGCCTCTCCGAAG
>WGCN01000008.1 GCA_015493745.1 Calditrichales bacterium | reverse complement strand
TTGGTGGGTAACGATACCCGTGACGACGCGGCCGTTTATGCCCTGGATGCTGAAAGGGTGATTATCAGTACCACCGATTTTTTTATGCCCATCGTGGATGACCCCTTTGATTTCGGCGCCATCGCCTCCGTTAACGCCATCAGTGATATTTATGCCATGGGCGGGACGCCGATCATGGCTATCGCTATTTTAGGCTGGCCGCTGGATAAGATTCCGGCAGAAGTTGCCGCGGAGGTCTTGCGCGGAGCGCGCTCCGTTTGCGGGCAGGCCGGCATTTCCCTGGCCGGCGGACACAGCATCGACGCCCCCGAACCCATCTTTGGCCTGGCGGTTACCGGTACGGCCCAAAAGAGGGAACTGAAAACCAACGATGCCGCGCAAGCCGGTGATCACCTTTATCTCACCAAGCCCCTGGGGGTCGGCATTATGACCACCGCCCAGAAGCGGGGACTTTTGCTTGAGGAAGACCTGAAGGAAGCCCGCAAATGGATGACCACGCTCAACTCACTGGGTCGCGACCTGGCTCAACTGGAAGGAGTACACGCCCTGACCGACGTCACCGGTTTCGGTCTGCTGGGGCATTTGCTGGAGTTGTGTCAGGGCAGCAAGGTTGGCGCCACCATCTCCTACGGTCGCGTCCCCCGTATGACGGGTCTGGAACGTTACATAAAACTCAAAACCTTTGCCGGAGGCGTTCAACGCAACTTTGACAGCTACGGGCAGCATATCAGCCCCATGAATGAGGAATACAAGGCGGTGCTTTGCGACCCTCAAACCAGCGGCGGTCTGCTTATTTCCGTTTCCGGGGAACAGGCTTCGGCCGTCGAGAAGATGCTCCGCGAGCGCAACTGGCCTCATCAATCCATCGGCAGAATCGAGGAGATCGCTTCTGCTCACACCATAAAGGTTGTCGATTGATGTTTGATCAAAAATTCTGGGATCGCTATTACCGGGATCAGGATATTCCCTGGGATATGGGTCATGTTTCCCCGCCGCTAAAGGCCTATATTGACCAATTGGAGAATAAAGCCATGCGCATCCTTATTCCGGGCGCGGGCAACGGTCATGAAGCGGAATATCTTTGGCAACAGGGATTTCACAACATATTTATCCTGGATATTTCCAAACTGCCTTTAAAAAACCTACAGCGCAGGGTCCCGGAAATTCCGCAAGAGCGTTTTATCCTGCAGGATTTTTTTGAACACCGGGGAAGTTATGACCTTATCCTGGAACAAACTTTTTTTTGTGCCTTATCCCCTTCCCTGAGGGAAAAGTATGTGCGGCAGATGTATCGCTTGCTGGCGGCGGGTGGCAAGCTGGCCGGACTGCTGTTCACTTTTCCACTCAACCCGGATCAGGAAAAGCCCCCCTTTGGCGGTTCCTTGGAAGAGTACCAGACACTTTTTGCCCGTCATTTTAAGGACATCCGCATCGAAACAGCTTATAACTCTCATCCGGCGCGCAGCTCACAGGAGGCCTTCTTTATCCTTCGCAAGCACTAGCTGTCAACTTTTGATCACTATCACTCCCCCCTCTCAATTGGCAAATATTGTGCCCGATATTATGATCATCACCAAAAATGAGGGTAAAATATGTTCAGCCGTCTTTCAATAACTGTCAAAATACTGCTTATTGTAGGTATTAGCGCCATGCTGGTAATGGCCATAACCATTTATAACTTCAATTCCGATCTCAGTGAGGAAATTGAACAGGCCATGGTGGAAAAAGCCAGTGCCTTTACCGCCGTGGCCGATGAGTCCAAGAACCATATGTCCCGGCTGCATAAGGCCGGCGCTATAAACAAGGAGGAACTCCTGGCCGAGGCACAGGAAACCATTGCCAACAACGGCAACTACCAGGATACACGCTTTTTCCAGACCATTCCCATTGTAGCGGGCTGGACGGCGGCGGGCAAGGCGGCTGAACGGGAAAATATGATCTTCAACATCATCTCCTTTGATGCCCGTAACCCCGACCATGATCCGAACAGAGACCCCGTTAACGGCGCCTTCCGCGCCAAGCTGCTACGCACGGCCAATGAAAAGGTGGAACGGCATGAAGCGGATTATGTGGTGGAGCTGAACGAAAAAGACAATAACTATTATTTTGTACGTCCCATAAAACTTGAACAGGGTTGCATCACCTGTCATGGCAACCCTGCCGACAGTCCCAACGGCGACGGCACCGATATGTTGGGCTTCCGCATGGAGAACTGGAAAGCCGGAGATATCCATGGCGCTTATGAAGTCGTTATTCCCAAGACGGTTATCGATGAAAAACTCAATGCTTCCATGACCAGCAACTTAATGCTCTTTATTGTGATGGTTCTTTTCTCCGTCGGCAGTATTTTCCTTTTAATAAAGAAAATTGTTGTGCGTCCCATTCAGGAATGTGTCGGGTTTGCCCAGGATATACAAAACGGCGATTTAAGTGGTGAGCTTGAGGTAAAAAGTGAAGATGAAGTCGGCCAGTTGACTCATTCTCTAAATGAAATGGTCTATAACCTGCGGCAGGTAACCGGCAATGTCATTGACAATGCCACAAAGATCAACTCCATGTCCGAGGATTTTAAGCATATATCCGATGTGGCCAGTGAAAATGCCGGTGGTCTGAGCGAGAAATCCAATGCCGTGGCTTCCGCTGCCGAGGAGTTGAACGCCAGTATGGCCACCGTTTCCAGTTCGGCGGAGGTGACAACGCAAAACATTAATCTGGTGGCCAGTTCCACCGAGGAGATGTCGGCAACGGTTTCGGAGATTTCCCAAAATACCCACCGGGCTCAGGAGATCACCTCCAAGGCGGTAACCGCCGTTCAACTGGCCACCACCCAGGTCAATGAACTGGGCAATGCCGCCGAGGAAATCAACAAGGTGATGGAAGTGATCAATGAAATCAGCGAGCAAACCAAACTTCTGGCGCTGAACGCCACTATTGAGGCGGCACGGGCCGGTGAAGCCGGGAAAGGCTTTGCCGTGGTGGCCAACGAGGTTAAGGAACTGGCCGGGCAGACCAATACCGCTATAGAAAACATAAAAAACAAGATTGAAAACATGCAGTCATCCACGGAAGGCACGGTGGAACAGATTTCTTCTATCAACAAGGTGATCAGCGAGGTTAATGACATTGTTACCAGCATCGCTTCCGCCGTGGAAGAGCAATCGGTAACCACCCAGGATATTGCGGGTAATGTTAAACAGGCAGCCACGGGCGTATCCGAGATGGCCCATAACATTCACCAGGCGGCCGAGGTTACCCAAATGGTGGCCCAGGATATCATTACCGTGGACAACACCAGCCATGAAATCCACAACATGAGCAGCAGCGTTAACAATGAAGCGGTGCAGCTCTCCGATTTAAGTAAGGAACTGAACGACGCGGTCAGTCATTTTAAACTAAACTAGACTCTTAACAGGTGTCCAACGACCATCCCGGTCGTTGGACTTTCCTGTTTTTCCCCTCTGTAACGAGTTTGAGGATGACTGATAAAACCTTGTTCTCTTCCCGTACGGCATCCCATATATACGTGCCCTATCCCCAACAAACAATGCAGCTTAGGCATCGATGTTTAACCCTGTAATTTGTTTTTCAGATTGTTCAGACCATCTTCCAGGGCCGGAGCCATTTGCCGTTCCATATCCAGGAACAACAACATGATATTCATGGGTCGGGGCATCTGGCCTTCAAAGCCCCAGGTTACCCGGGTACTGTCTGCGGATAAGGGATATATTTCCATGTAGGCCTTTCCCGCGGCCTCATAAGGCTTAATAAAACGCAATTCATAATCGATACGTTTCCCCTCTTCGATGGCCATGATCTCCTGTTCCCCGCTGCCCACATTTTCATCATCGCTTTCCCAGGCGGAAATAAAGCCCACCGTGCCGTCTTCTCCCGCATAGCTTTTTTTCATAGCGGGATCCATTCGGGCCCAAACGCTGAATTCATCCTGATTTTTCAACAGTTTCAGATAACTGAAAACCACGGTATCCGGTTTATTGATAACCACCTGACGTTTAACGGCATAATCCGTTGGCGCGATCAGCATGGCCGCGACCACCACAAGTATTACGGCAACGACAGTCACATAAATCTTTTTCATACCCCCCCAATAAAGTTTTTTCATGTACAGCTTAAAACAAGTTACTTTCCTGAATTATTCCTTTTGTATCGTCATTGTCTTTAATGGTGCTGTTTTCTAACTTTGCGGCAAGCAAAAAGGAAATTAGATGAAAAGCATTATCCAAAAAGAAGTATTGATTATCGGCGCCGGACCTATCGGCCTGGCCTGTGCCATTGCCGCCCAAAAAGCGGGTCTCGATTACATCGTCATCGAAAAAGGGGTGCTGGTAAACAGCATTTTTCACTTCCCCACCAACATGACCTTCTTTTCCACCTCGCAGTTACTGGAGGTCGGCGACGTCCCCTTTATCGCTCATGGCGACAAGCCCACGCGCCGTGAAGCCCTGGAGTATTACCGCAGGGTGGCCGAAAGCTGGAAGCTGAATATACGGCTTTATGAAGCGGTTACGGCCGTTTCCCCGGCCGGGGCAAGGGGTTACCATGTTGAAACGGAAAAGGGGATTTACAAAACAAACCATATCATCGTATCCACCGGTTTTTATGATACGCCCAACCTCATGGGCATTCCGGGCGAAGAGCTGCCCAAAGTAAAGCATTACTATGACGAACCCCACCCCTATGTGGGGCAAAAGATCGTGGTGGTCGGTGGGGGCAATTCCGCGGCGGATGTGGCCATAGAAACCTATCTGAAAGGGGCCGAGGTGACCATGGTTATCCGTGAAGACGGCTTTAAGGAAAGCCTAAAATACTGGATTCGCCCCAATCTGGAAAACCGCATAAATGAAGGAGCCATAAAGGCCTATTTCAACAGCCGGCTGACGGAAATCCGGGAGAAAGAGGTCGATATACGGACGCCGGAAGGCGGGATTACCCTGGAGAATGATTTTGTGCTGGCCATGACCGGCTACAAACCGGATTACCCCTTTTTGAGCAAAATCGGCATAAAGATTGGAGACGATGCCTTAAAAATACCCCAACACGATCCGCAAACATTGGAGACCAATCTGCCCGGTGTTTATCTGGCCGGCGTGGTCAACGGCGGGATGCACACCGGACGGTGGTTTATTGAAACCGCCCGGGTACACGCGGACATAATTATAAAGCATATCACGGGACGCGGATAAACAGGGTTAACCTGTTGAAGGAATGGAGATACCTGCCTTTTAAGTTTGGGCGGATTAAATCTTCAACTCTTTGCGCCAGGCTATGGCACTATCGAGTTCCGCTTCCAATCTCAGGTATTCCTTTAAATTTCCACCGTGTTTCCGGGCCCCATTGATTAATATCTCAAGTTTCTGTTGCATATTCTTCACCAATGCCTGGAAATAATCCGCGGGTAAGCTTTCATCCCGGAGATGCCTGGCCATGGCCAATACACGATAATAATCCATGAGCGGCGTCGTTCGGGATAGCTGGTCGTCATGTCCGCCATATTTGATTACCGACTCTTTTTCATCCAGACCGACAGGCCTCTTTTTCAGAATACGCAGCCAAAAGTCATAGTCCTCGGCCACGGGCAGCGCGGGATCAAACCCGCCCGTTTCCCGCCAGAGGGCCCTGGTAAAAATCACCGCCGAAGGTGAAATGATGCAAAGCGGCAGGGCCTTTTTAAAAATCCACCCCCCGGACTTGAGGTGTTTCTTTTTCAGATTGACCCGCCGGCCGTTACGAATCCATATTTCCTGGGATTGAAAGATGTCCAGTCCGGGATTCCGCAGATGAAAATCATATTGGTTTTTCAGTTTGTCCTTCATCCAGGCGTCATCACTGTCCAGCAAGGCGATCCACTCCCCCCGGGCCTGCCGGATGCCCCTGTTACGGGCGGCGGATACCCCCATATTCTCCTGGCGAATCACGGTTATGTCCGGCAGGTACGATTTCAGGACGTCGGGGCTGTTATCGGTGCTGCCGTCATCCACCACGATGACCTCCAGCGCAGGATAACTTTGCTCCAGCACCGAGTCCAGCGCCCGCGGCAGCAGGGCAGCCCGGTTATAGGTGGGAATAACAACGCTTATTTCCATAACAGGCTTATGTTATCAGTTATTTTGTACGGATTGCCGTTAAAATAAAAAAATCCCGGTCGTCGTTCAAAACCGGGATTTTCAGGGGGTATGTTAAGGAAGTTATTTTCTTCGATAGCCGTGGTCACGCTGGGTAATGCGTATAGCCTTTTTTGATAAATCCAGCATGACATCATAGAACATGTAGATAAAAGGTATGGCCATCAAAACCGTCACCGTTATCTTTAAAAACTCCGTCATCGTATTGCTCCATTGTTTTTGGTTATGTACGCAGGAGCTTCGGAAAAGGTTGCAGTATATATTAAGTATTTTATGATATTGGCATATAAATATAGGCTTTTCAAAAACGATTACCCCATTCGTCAGGGGAAAAGCTTCCCGGTTTCTGATTCCCTAAGTTGTGACAAAAGGGAATTTAGCTCCTTTAAAAGGGTATAACTCCAAAATTTCGGGAATTAAGCTATCAGCCGGACAGCTTCCTGCCGCGCCCTTAATGTTAGCCGCTAAAGAAAAATATTGTCTTCACCGGAATCTTCATCAGACATCATACTTCTGAGCATATCCCGGAATTGCAGCCGGTCATCCTGCGGGATTTTGCTCAAAAAGGAGAACTCGGCCAGGCCATACAGGAGGAACTCTTTCATCAACATTTTATCGCGGGATTCAAAATCGGGAAAATAGGCGTCCACGATACCGCCGACGCCCTCCACGGCATTGAGGGTCTTTTCATAGGTTTGCTGCGGCGCGTCCAGAAGCAATTCAATATATTTGCCATCGTTGAACCATTTCACAACAGAGTTATAGGGATTATCCTCCTCGTTTTTACGTGCCTTTTCCGGATCGGGAAAAAAGTTTATAAAATGTTTGCGAATCGAGTTATTGATTAATATATGAGCGATTTTCAACGGTCCTTCCTGCTCCCCTTCATAAACCAGTTCCACCTTACCCGTTATGGAGGGGATGGCCCCATAGAGATCACTAATCCGGGCCGTGGTGGCACTTTCCCCGTTGATCAGCATCCGTCGTTCCGCAGTGCTGTAAACATTTTCCAGGGCGCTGATGGTCAGTCTGGCGGAGACCCCGCTGTTTTGATCCACGTATTCGCTTTTCCGCGCCTGAAAAACGCACTCTTCGATAAGTACGCGGATCAGTTGCGGCACAAATATTCTTTCGCGTTGTTCCGCTGTTATGCGCGCCTCCTGCGCGGTTATTTTCCCGGCATCATCCAATGTGCGCGGATAGTGGGTCAATATTTGGCTGTCGATGCGATCCTTTAGCGGAGTGACAATGGAGCCGCGGTTGGTATAATCCTCGGGATTGGCGGTGAAGACAAATTGTATATCCAAAGGCAAGCGCAGTTTAAAGCCGCGAATCTGTATATCTTCCTCCTGCAGGATGTTAAACAGGGCTACCTGAATACGGGCCTGCAGGTCGGGTAACTCATTGATGACAAAGATGGAACGGTTGGCGCGGGGGATTAAGCCGTAATGCAAAACCCGTTCATCGGAAAAAGGCAATTTAAGATTTGCCGCTTTTATGGGATCCACATCTCCGATCAGATCGGCAATGGTCACATCGGGGGTGGCCAGTTTTTCCGTATAACGTTCGCTTTTGTACAGCCATTCCACCGGCGTTGCATCACCCTCCTCTTTTATGCGGTCCCGGGCATAGCGGGAAACGGGATTCAGGGGATCATCATTCAGCTCGGAACCGGCCACAACAGGTATATAGGGGTCCAAAAGATTTTCCATCAGCCGGGCCATGCGGGTTTTGGCCTGCCCGCGCAAACCCAGAAAAATCATATTGTGACGGGAGAGTATGGCCCGCTCCACTTCGGGGATTACCGTGCGCCGGTAACCGATAATACCGGGGAAAAGTGGTTCACCTTTTTTTAGCTTGCGTATGAGGTTTTCACGCATCTCATCCTTGATGCTCCGGCTTACATAACCCGCGGATTTCAGGTCTCCCAGTGTTTTTATTTTGTCTGTATCGTATTTAAACATAAGCTACCTTCTAACGTGTTCTTTTTCTGCGATTCCGCACATAATCCTCAAAGATGTACTCACCCAAACCTTTCAGATCGCTGTAAAATGCGCGGCCGTGATTTATTTTTGTAAAGTCCCGTACAAATTGCTGCAGATAGGGATCGCTGGCAATCATAAAGGTTGTAACGGGGATGCCCGACCGACGGCAACGTGCCGCCTGGTTAAGGGTTTTATTGATAATTTTCCGGTCCAGGCCATAGCTGTTTTTATAGAGACGTCCGTTTTCAATAATGCAGGTTGGCTTACCGTCGGTGATCATGAAAATTTGTTTATTCTGCGTTTTACGACGGCGCAATATATCCATGGCCAGTTCCAGTCCGGCATGGGTATTGGTGTGAAACGGCCCCACCTGCAGATAGGGTAAGTCCTTTATCTCCACCGGCCAGGCCTGATTGCCAAAGACGATGATATCCAGCGTATCCTTAGGGTAGCGGGTGGTAATCAGTTCGGCCAAAGCCATGGCCACGTTCTTGGCCGGTGTAATACGATCCTCGCCATAGAGAATCATGGAGTGGGAGATGTCGATCATCAATACCGTGGAGGTCAGCGTTTTAGCCTCCATCTCCCGTATCACCAGATCCTCCTCGGTCATCATAAAGTCATCCAGCCCATGATTGATCTGGGCGTTTTTCAATGAGCTTGTGGCATCGATATTGCGTGTTTCATCGCCAAAAGTGAAGCGACGCGTTTCCGAAGCGGTCTCATCTCCCATGCCGCTGAACGGCGTGCGATGATTGCCTTTGCCGGACTTTTTTAGCTTGCCGAATATCTCATCCAGGGAACGTTTGCGGATGGTTTGCCCCGCCTTCGGTTTAACCTTAAAAAAACCGGGTTTTTCCCCGTCTTCCTCAATAAAGCCCTTGTCTTTCAAATCCTGTATGAAATCGCCCATGCCATAGGCGTCATCCGTTAAACGGTGTCTTTGATCCAGTTGGTTCATCCATTTGAGTGCCTCGGCTACATCGCCCGCGGAATAGGTCAGGAGTTGCAAAAAAATATCAAGTAGCTTCTCAAATTGATTTTTTGATGACCGGTCCGGTATAAATTTGGAGAAAAATACTTTATGCATGGCATTATCTTTTCTGTTTAAAACGGTATAACGGCATTGAGGTTCAGATTATTCTGATTTTGATAAAATAGTGTAAACCCGGAACAAAATGCCTGTTGCGTTTAAGTAAGCACGCTTAACAGCACTCTCCTTTCCGGCAATCCGGCATTGTTAAAGGCTTTTTCCGGGATTTTGGTTTCCCGTATCCCCGGGGCTTAAAACAAGCAGGCTTCCCGTGTGTCCCTTGTCTTTTTTCCGTAGTCGATATACATTACCCCCTGAAGTCGTCCATCTCCCTTTTCCCGTAATAAGGGCCGGGCCGGCAATAAGTTCACCCGTATCCATTGGGTCTTCGGCCCTTTCCGGACAGAGGATCAATATGACAGATATATCAAGAATCATACAACAAAAGCTGGCCCGTCTTGAACAACCGGAAAAGGCACGATGGCTGGAAAACTATGTCAAGCATGATATTAAATCCCGGGGCGTGGGCATACCTGATATACGCAAGGTAGTTATTGAAGTGAACCGGGAATACAAATTATCGGCAGAACCCTTTATGAATCGGGCAAAAGTACTCAATGAACTCATACACAGCGCATATACCGAGGATAAACTTGCGGCCATACTTTTTCTGCAGCTATATGGAAACGATACGGAACACCGGGCCGTTTTGGCTTTAATTGCCGGGTGGTTTGCTCAGGAGCAGATAGCGGACTGGAATGTTTGCGACTGGATGTGTGTGCGTATACTGACCCCGATGGTTGACAACCGGCCCGGGCTAATGACCGAGGAGATGAAAAGCTGGAACAAAAGTACCAATTTGTGGCAGGCACGGGCTTCCCTGGTTCCTTTTGCCCAAAGCAAAACCCTGCGGCAGCACAGGGAGGTCATTGCGAGTCTTGCCGCAGTGCTGATAAAGCGCGAAGAACGTTTTTGTAAAACAGCCGTGGGCTGGGTGCTGCGTGAGTATTCCAAAATCGATCAAAAATTTGTCAAAGATTTTCTTTCCCGCCATGAGGACTGGCTAACAAAGGAAGTGATCCGCAACGCCACCAGGTATATGAAACAGTAAACCGTACCTTATCTTTTATCACCCTCCCCTTTCCTCTTTACTATAAAGTAATAAAGCTCTTGATAAGCTTCAGGCTCACTTTTCATTTCCAACAAATGTTGCAGTTTTTTTAGAAAAGCGGTCTCCTCCTCAATTTCGGAGCCGTACTGTTGCAGGGTTTCCCGCAGGCTGTTAAGCCTGGAACTATTTACCCCGGGGCAATCGGGGGCGGGTTTTACAAATAGCCATTGCTCGCTACCGGTTTCGGCATCCCATACGCGTCCCAGGGGAGCCAAACGGCAAATCAAAGGCTTATATTTCGGGTGCAACCGGCATAGGCCTGTTATCCGGCCCCGATCATCAAGGTGGTTTTCCAGAAAAGGACAAAAGCGTAGTTTTTTATAGCTCTTAAACAATATGCGCGGCCTCCAGGCCCCGTTCTCCCCTTCATCCAGCAGCACCACATTTTGGCGGAACAGTTCGGATGTGTGTCCATAGCCGAGAAAAAGAGCCATCCGCATTAAATCGGCAGGATTGAGCCAGACACGCTGATCACCCGTGCAACAATTCCCGCACAATGTACATTCAAACCGATAATTTTCTTCCACAACGGGAAACCGTTTCCCATCCTTCACCGGCCGACCACTCTTCCCTTACCGGCCGCCATAAACATAGTCCAATCCGACCAACACCTGCCAGGAGAAACTTTTATAGTCATTCTTAAAGCGATCCCTTTCATAGATATATTTAAAAAACAGATCCGATTGTTCCGTTAAATCATAAACCGTTTTCAGGTAAATATTGCTACGCTCACCCAGTCCCGATACATTTTCCTGTTCGGTTCGTAGCTCCTGACTGGAAGGCAGGAAAATCAAGGAACCGTTCAGCAACAGGGATACTTGCCGGTTGATCATGGCGCCAAGATTAAAACGCAAACGGTGCTCCCGGCCCTGATAGAGGGTCCCCCGGTAAATATAATATTGATATCCCAGGGAAAAAAGCATGCGGCCTTTATACTCAAACCGTATCACGGGACTATAGCGTACGCCGCTTTCACCGCTGCCATCAACAAAATATTTTTCCCAGGCGGCGCCGAGGGCGATGTTTTTCTTCCGGTCAAAGCGGTAAAAAAGTATGCTTTCCAGGGGAACAGAGGTCACCCCTTCATCCCCGCGGCCGGAAAAGAATTGCATTTTTACACCGCCCCCGGGCAGGAGCATCAGTTGCCGGCTAAGGGCAAATTGGGTCTGAATCCGCGCCTCGGCAATACGATATGTATATTCCCGGTAGCGGGAAGAAGCCAGCGTCAATGCCCCGGCATGCAGTTTAAAGTTCACGGGGAGCGTATTGATTTCGGTCGTATAATCCAGGCGTCCGTTCCACCGCCAGGAGTAGAGCATCGAGGAAGCCAGCAGCAGTTCCGGAGCAAAGGATGTTCTTATGCCCAGAGTGTGTTCCGGTGCTCTCCGTTGACAGGCATAACGCAACACAAGGCGGGCCACCGGCCCCGGTTCCAGGCGATTCCCTTCTATGAGTCCCGATTCGGCCGTTAGACTGAAATCACTCTTCTGTTGCGTACCGGGAAAAGCAAAGGATATCCCCAGAAAAAGCCCAAATATCCCGCATAGAAAGAGCGCTTGCTTACGGATGGTTGTTTCCACGGCATTAATTGCCCTTTAACCGGGACAGGATATCGTTACGCAACTGTTGCAATTGCTTTTGTCCTTCGCCAAGGGCCTGCAAATAGCTTTCTGTTGACAGCGAATCCACGTTACCGTCAACCGTGCTCCGGCCGTCTACTTTTAACAATATACGGTTGAGCCGGCTGAGGCTGAATATAAAGGGCAAGGGTTCTTCCGGTGTCCCGTTTCTGTCGACATTGCCGGTATAGGTATTCGCGGCCTCTGTTTTCCCGGCCGTTTCCGGGGAAGCGCCCCCCGCATAGACATCGTCAAAGGCGTAAACATCCTCAATGTCCGCCAGAAAAGTCTTTGATTTTTGTTCCAGCTTAACAAGTCCGGTCAGTTCTTCCCGCTTCTGGCGGATAACCGTCAGACTGCTATCCACATCCCGGAGAGCTCCTTCCAGATAGGCCCGGTAAATTTTTCGTTCCGTGGAATCCGCGTTTTTCAGGGATATGCCATGGATCAGTTTTAAGTTAAAGGAAATCTCGGGAATCCAGGGAGAAACATACAATCGCCTGCTCCGCAAAAGCGCCAGTTTTTTTTCCATCGCCGAACGATTTTGCGGCTCCGTTTTCAGAAGGACACCGCTGAGGGAGTCGATACGGGCCGAATAATAACGATACAGTATTTTTCGCAGGCGAAGCATACGCTTTTCCATACGCGCCAGTTCCCCGTATGTCTTTTCCACAAGAGCGCTCTTTTGCAACCCCTCGGCCATCAGTACTTTCAGAGACGCTTCATCCCGGTTGGGGTTTTCCTTTTGAGTGTCAATGCGGGCCAGTAAAGTATCCAGTTGCGCCCGTTCCCGGTCGTATGCCTCCTTCAGCTGACGATAGCCGCGGTTAAGATCGCTCCACTCCCGTTCCACGGAAGCCGATGTTTGGGCAAGCGCGATACCGGCAAGGATGAGTATAAAATAGATCTTTTTCATAACAAACCGTATTTTTCCAATTTATAATAGAGGGCACTTGTTTTGATTCCCAGCGTTCTCGCCGTTTGACTGCGGTTGTGTCCGCACTGTTCCAAGGCCTCCTCCAATCGTCTTTTTTCATAGACGGCCAGCGCTTCATCCAACGGCAACCGGTCCAACGCCGCCAGCCCCCGTGCCGGCTGGCCGCCTAAGAATGCGTCTATGGTCTCCGCCGTGATAACAGCCTCGGGAGAAATGACCACCAACCGTTCTACCATATTTTCCAGTTCCCGGATATTACCCGGCCAGGCGTAATGCATCATTCGTTTCAGCGCTTCATCGGAGAAACCATAATTTTTTTTCTTTTGACGGTTCAATCTTTGTAAAAAGTATTCGGCCAGCAATGGTATATCCTCAGCCCTTTCCCGCAGTGGCGGCAGGGTGACGGGGATGATATTCAGCCGGTAGTATAGGTCTTCGCGGAAGGTGCCGGCATGCACCTCCTGCAACAGTTTGCGATTGCTGGCAGCCACAATGCGTATATCCACCCGCAGGGTTTCTTCCCCGCCCACCCGTTCAAACTCCTTTTGCTGTACCGCCCGCAGCAATTTAACCTGAAGGTGCGGGGAAATCTCACTGACTTCATCAAGGAACAAGGTACCGCCGTCGGCCAGTTCGAAGCGTCCCTTTCTTTGCCTGATGGCTCCGGTAAAGGCGCCCTTTTCATGACCAAACAGTTCGCTTTCCAGCAAGTTATCATTTAAGGCGCCGCAATTAACCCTGATGAAGGGCTTATCCGCCCTTTTACCGGATTGATGTATGGCACGAGCCACAAGTTCCTTGCCGGTACCACTCTCCCCTTCAATCAATACGGCACTGTCATCGGAAGCCACGCGTCGTATCAGATCGTAAATCCTTTTCATGGCCGGGGAACGGCCGATCATTTCCGCATACCGGCTCTCCAGCTCCTCTGTCAGATAACGGTTTTCATCCTCAAGATGGCTCAGTTGCCTGTTTTTTTCAATCTTTTCAAACAGCCTGTCCACCCGCACACGCAATTCTTCATTGCTAAAAGGCTTGGTCAAAAAGTCGGCCGCCCCCAGGCGCATGGCCTCCACCGCTTTTTCCACATTGCCATAGGCCGAAATCAACAGTACCTCGCAAAGCGGCTGTTGCGCCTTAACGGCATTCAATACCGCCAGCCCGTCCAGCGGCGCCATGCGCAAATCGGTAATCACCAAAGGAAAAGGCCCGGCCTTAAACTGTTCCAGTGCTTGTTGCGCATCTGTATGGGCTGCTACCCGGTACCCTTCCCGTTCCAGGCTCTCGCTCATTGCCATAAGCATGGTTTCATTATCATCAATAATCAAAACCTGTCTGTCCCTGTTACTCATTCTGTACACCGTTCTTTGGTATTTCCATGGTAAAGGTTGTCATTGCCTCTCCCGGCTCCAAATATATAACCGCCCCGTTAAGAGTACACAGTTTTTTGGAAAAAGCCAGTCCCAGTCCGCTACCGTTGGTTTTGGTGGTAAAAAAGGGCTTAAACAGATCCGGACGAATAGCGTTATCAACACCGCATCCGTTATCGCTTACCCGTATCAGATAGCTCCCGGAGGAAAAGCTACCTCGCACCAGCAATCGGCCACCCCGGTCCAGTGCTTCCAGGGCGTTCTTTATTAGATTTAGCAGAATTTGCCGCAAATGGCTGCGATCGAAAAATATCTTAACCGCTAGGATTTCCGTTTCCCAGAGAATATCCTTTTTGTCAATCAGCTCCCGCAGGCTGTTTTGCACCTCGGCTACAAGCGAAACCAACGAGACATATTCCGGTTGCGGTTCCAACGGTTTGTTTAGTTCCAAAAAAGAGGCAATGTATTTCTTCAGCTCTGCCGTTTCCTTTAGAATGGTCGCAGCCTTGCTTTGTGTGGCCTCGTTGCTCTCTTCTTTTATCAATCCCGCCAGCAACTCGATACCGCCCAGAGGATTACGGATTTCATGGGCAATCTGAGCCAGCAGTTGCTCCCGATCCCGGTGATGCGCCGAAAGGTCAAGACGCATCTGCTCCATAGTATCCCGCAGAACGGTTAACTCGCCATGGATGTCCCGGGGGGCGCTTTCCGAGAAATCACCCTCACCGAGATGACGGCTGAAATCAACCAGTTTTTTTATCGGCGCGCTGATCTGACGTGCAATCCATCCGGCCAGAATAACCGTAAGCAACAATCCGCCCAATCCGATCATGAGATAGTAACGCAGCAGTTCATCCAGGTATGAAAGACGTATCGCATCTTCCCGCAGGCCTAAAAAACGATTGGCGGAGATACGGTAAAAGCCCCACAAATACCAGTTTTGATTATGCCCCTTAAATAAGAGCGAGGTGGTGGCCTGTCCCGGTTCAAGTTTTTCCAGCTCATAGCGGTTAAGTTCCAGGAATAACCGGCCGGCGCTGCTATCGGATGTGGCCAGTATCCTGTAGGTATCATCGAATAAAAAAATGGTATTCAACCCGACCTCTTCCGCTTTTTGCTTAAGATAGGTCTTATAAAAGGCCGAAGAGGCGTCTGCGTTTCCGGTGGTGAGAAAAGGCAAAAAACGCGGATCCACACCGGTGCCGATCAAAACGGCAATCTGACGAATTTGCTCCTTCATCTGGGCGGCATATCCGTCACGCGCCATGCGGTAGCTGATCAGCGACAGAATGACAACCACAACAAAGGTCAGGGAACTGAAACCGATTATTATCCTGCTTTTCAGGGAAAGCTTTTCCGCCTTACGTAACTTCATAATCCTATTGCCCCGGAGCCTGCTCAACAGGGCCCGGACTAATAGCTAAGCAGGGCCTCAGCATACCGGTTCCAAACAACATCAAGCCATTTTACCAGCGAGTCCGACTCCGCCACATCAAGCTGATACGCCCAGTCACCCTCCGTTTTAAGAAGAATTTTCTTATATGTGCCGTTATCATAAACAAAACAATTATACATTTTTTGCCCCATGTCGGCGCCCACTCTCAGGGTATCCGTATAGCGGGCCGTTGTTACCAGGGGCATCAAAGCCCTGTAATCGGCCAGAGAATCGCGTCTAACCTTGCCTAAAAGGTAAGGATTGAAGGCATATTTTTCCTTCAGCTCCGCTTCCGCATAGCTGTCCTTTTCATATTCTAAAAACTGGGCGGCACTGTCAAAACGAAAAGCATGAACTTCACCCCGGTAATCTATAAACAGACCGGCATGAATAAATGCCCAGGAGGCATTAATATATTGGACCTCAAAGAGATATTTTTGCGCTGGCTTTTCCTCTTCGTTTTCCAACAGGGAACAAGAAGCCAGTACCAGTAACAAGCCCGCAATCCAAATGGTATTTCGCATGAGAACAAATCCTTATATAACGGTTGTAATTCTTTTATTGCCCCCCGTCGAGGGGAATGTGAATGGTAAACTTATGGGTTATCGTTTCCGCTTCATTCACATTAACCTTTCCGGACGGAGCCACGATAAAGTCGCTCATCGCCGTCGTCTCAAGTAGGGCAACACCTCGAAATCCCCGGGACAGAAAAGGTACCCCGTTCCCGGTAATCATCCGGCCGCTGTAGCTGAGGGTAAATTTACGAAAGTACAGCGACAATCCCCAGTCATAGCTTATTTGCATCCAGTCTTGATCCTGCCTTCTTTCCCGGCCCGCAATATAATCCTGTTGAATAAGGTTATAATTCCTCTTATAGAGTTCCACACCGGCACCAAAGCCCCAGAATCCGACATTCCTGTACCCGCCGAAACGCAATATCCAGTTGTTGAACACAAAATCATTCTCCACGGTTTTTTGCCCGGGATATATTTTGCCAAAGGATGTTTCTATCGTATCGATGGCATTGGCCCAGGTATTGCTCCAAACCGGCTCGAAGATAAAGTCTAAACCAATTC
Source organism: Calditrichales bacterium (assembly GCA_015493745.1). Lineage (GTDB taxonomy): Bacteria > Calditrichota > Calditrichia > Calditrichales > J004 > J004. Next base: position 4,199 of record WGCN01000008.1, on the reverse strand, counting down.
GGGAGTTCTCTTGTTCCCGGGCTATGCCGATACCCAGATTATAAGCGTAGCTGCTGCCGGGATCACGGGGAATGTTCATTATTTCATAATTGGGTATTTTCGGATGTGTTTTCCAGTTAAAGGTAAAGACGGTCCCTATGGTCAAACCGGCGTCACTAACCTTTTCCCGGTAATTCACATGTAATCCCCATGTATCGGTATAGTCCAGATTACGGGTTACGCTTGATTCCACCACATAGCTCTGCGTTTGCGTGTTCCAGAACCATGTTTTGTTCGTTACATCCTGTAACATCTCAAAATTACGATAAAGTGCCTGAATGCTCCACTCCATATCCGCCGTTTTTTTATGCAATCCGGTCTTTACTTCCGTCATATCCCCTTTTTGCGAAACCGATTCGGCATTGGGATAGAGGATATCCACGCCACTGACGGCTTTGAGATCGGCATAGAGCATGGAGACCCCGGCAAAGGTATCATCACCGAAGGCCCGGGCCAGGGAGGCATAAATGTATTTATTGGTTTCGCTCCCCGCTTTTTTAAAATCGGAATTGATGACGTCTATAAAAGGCCGGACAAAGCCGTTCTGCTCCACTTTGGCACCATTTAGTCGTTGCCAGGAAAACATAACGCTGCCCAATATCTCCTTATCATTAAAATGCCAGGCTACGGGTACGGTTTCCGTCCCCCCCAGACTGTTGGAAATGGCGGAAACGGAGGGCAATAGAAACAGCCCCGGTTTAAAGCCCTTAGCCGGGTTGGAAAAAGCTTCCGCCCAGGCGTCGGTCATGGCAATATTCATACCGCCAAAGCTTTCATTCTGTGAGGGGAACAGATTGAATTGTTCTCCCGACGCCAGCGGAAGGGTTTTTATACCAATAAATTGTGCCGATAAGATTATGGGCATAAAAAAGAGAATAAATATTTTGAACTTCATATCTCCTCCCGGGAGTTAAGTGAATTAACATACCTGCCGGAGAGATATCAAGTGACGTGCCAAAAAGATGGGTTTTATAATATATTGTTTTTTAAGGAATTAGCAAAGATATTAGAAAGGTGTGTCATAAACAAACCCACGGAAAACTGAAAAAAGCCACAGAATTCCGAGGGTTAACAATCCTTATCGACCGACAGTGAACAGGCCGGCAAAGTAGCGGATGGTGTGTGTCAGCCCTTCGATGAGATCAAAACGCGGTTGGTATCCCAGGGCCTCGCGCGTCTTCTCCACCGAGGCCAGGCTGTGCTTGATATCGCCGGGACGTTCATCGGCAAAGACGATTTTACTTTTCGAATCCGTTGTGCGGATGATCAGTTCGCATAACTCCCTGATACTGATGGCGTAGCCGTTAGCGACATTATAACGCCCGCCCGCCTTACCCGTGGCCGCCAAAACGTTAGCCTGAACCACATCCTTTACGTAGACAAAGTCCCGTGTCTGTTCTCCGTCACCAAAGATAACCAGATCTTCATTTTTCAGGGCCCGGTTCACAAAAATCGGTATGGCCGCCGCGTACTGGCTCTTAGGGTCCTGCCTCGGGCCGAAGACATTGAAATAGCGCAGGGATACCGTTCCCAATCCAAAGGCTTCCCGGTACATATCCAGATAATATTCACCATCCAGCTTGGTAATGCCATAAGGCGATTTAGGCTCGGGACGCATATCGGTGGTTTTGGGTGAAGCGGGGTTGTCACCGTACACCGCCGCGGAACTGGAGTGCACAACTTTTTTGACCCCGTGTTCCCGGGCCGCGTCCAGTATATGGATTAAACCGTTCACATTAATTTCCACACATTCCAACGGCTTTTCCATTGATTCCGGAACCGATATCATAGCCGCAAGGTGATGTACATAGTCGGCATCCCGTAAAACGTCAAAGACAGCCTCCCGGTCGGTGATGCTGGCTTCATGGAGCCGTGCCCGGGGGAACAGCGCTGTGTTCTCCCGCCTTCCGCTACGAAAATTGTCCAGAATATGCACCTCCGCGCCTTCACCAAGCCAGTGTTCCACCAAATGACTGCCAATAAATCCCGCTCCGCCGGTAATAACTACCTTCATCAATTCAACTCCTTGATTATTTTCTTGCCCTGGCATGAAGCCGGTCCCATATTTTATAGTAGCGTGATAAAGAACCGTAAAGTATTTTATATCTTTATAAAGCAACTATTCTCGAGGGAAACGATCATGTATAAAGTTTTTTTAGCTTCAATCTTTCTATTAACCGGAACGATCTTTGCGCAAGAGGTACCCCAACCGTTAGAGTTTCCCTCCGGGGACGGATTGATGATCACGGCGGACTACTACCCCGCAAAGGGTGCCCCGCTTATCCTTCTTTTTCACCAGGCCGGTTGGAGTCGCGGTGAATACCGTGAAACAGCTCCCTGGCTTAACGCTCAGGGTTTTGCCTGTCTGGCCATAGATCAGCGTTCCGGCGGGGAAGTAAACGGGGTGGTAAACGCCACACATAAACGTGCATTAGACAAAGGCCTGCCCACAACGTATCTTGACGCCGTTCAGGATATGCAAGCTACGGTAGATTATGCCCTGTCCGTACTGGGTGTCAAAACGGTCATTGTTTGGGGCAGTTCCTATTCTTCCGCCCTCGCCTTTGTACTGAGCGCCAATAATCCGGGTAAAGTCCGGGCCATGCTGGCCTTTGCGCCGGGGGAGTACTTCAGCCGGTTTGGCAAAAGCGATCATTTTATCGCCGACCATGCCCGCAAACTTAAGATACCCGTCTTTGTCACCTCAGCTAAAAAAGAGTATGAAAACTGGAAAAATATATTTTCAGTTATTCCCTCAAAGGAAAAAAGCTCATTTTTACCGGTCACCGCCGGTCAACACGGCTCACGCGCCCTGTGGAAAAAATTTCCGGAGCATAAAGCTTACCGGGCGGCGGTAAAAGCGTTTTTGCAAAAACTGAAATAGAACACCATATATCGTATATTTAAAGTCTTTCTTCTATAAGCCCCTCTTTTGGAAAAAAAGCGAAGCGGACAAACGCAACAGACTGTAAATCTGTCGGCCGGGTCTTAAAGCTAAGAACGCTCATTACCCGCCCGTTCCTTTTTTCTTTTGCGGCGTATCAGCGGAGAGGATATATAAAATAAAACAAACCCACTGAGAATGGTGATCAGCCCCAAAACGGAAAAAATGCGCAGCAAGGTGTTGTTAAAGTCGTCCCTCTCGGCGTAATCCATGGTATGCAGCATCCACAGGAAGTCAAAATATCGCCAACGGGTATGACGGATGGTATTGTAGCTTCCTTCTTTGGCGGCGATATAAATGGTCGGCGCATCATCCGTGTTAAAGGAGATCGCCCAGGCCGGCAGCGGTTTTTCGCGATACTCATGATGTGGCCCGGTTTGGGTCAGATATTCCACCCGTACCGGTTCTGCCGGCGGAACAATCAGGCTTTTAGCCAGCCGCACGGCCTCTTCCCTGTCAAGCGGAGCTCTTTCCCGGCCATTGGCCTCAAACAGTTTTGTATCCCCGCTGCCATCGTGTAAAAGATAGCGTACCCGGATAAGCACCTGATCATTCAGGTTAATCAGGGAAAAAGAGCGGATCGAATCAGCTCCTTCTTTCTTTAACGCTTCAAGTACGGCGGTCGTATTTAGTTCAGGCAGCTCCGTGGAGATTAAAGGCGGCTTTTTATGCAGATGATCGCCGTGAATATCATCCAGATCGGTCCAACTAAAATATAAACCGCCCACCGTCCATAATAAGAATTGAATCCCGATAAATAGACCCAGATAGCGGTGGTATTTACGAATTTGAAAATGAAAACTTTTTTTCAGGATATGAAACATTTTTCGTGATCACCTTATCAATCATACATATATCAAAAAGGATAAAAAAAAACCCCGATTTCTCGGGGTCTTTGTCTAATTTAGCTCGGGTCGTTCTCATTTCGAGCAGGCTGTTGGGAAGGGGCAGGAATGTTTGGATTGGCATTCCTTTCACCGCTACCGTACAACAATCTACGCGGAATTGGCAACCCACTATAGGAGCTAAAGTCCGAGCTGCTTTCCGGATAACCGGTACGTTTCCAGTCATTATAGACTTCCATATTCAGAAACAAAGCAACATACTTTTCTTCGGCGATGGCGGTAAACAGATCGCTACCACTCACGCTTAAGGCCGGAAGATTAAAATTAGCGCGCACTTCATTGAGCTTGGCCAGGGCCGTGGCCTCATCGCC
>WGCN01000007.1 GCA_015493745.1 Calditrichales bacterium | reverse complement strand
GGTAGTGGTTCAGCTCCGCCGCCTTGGCCAGCCCCATGCCCTTACCGCTCAGATAGCCCTCCACCTCCGCCGCGGACAGGGTTTTTATGGTGCGGTTTTGCTGGCCGGCATATTCGGAGGTTTGAGCCAACAGGCCGCCGTTCATTAAAATTAAAAAAAGAAAAAGGATTCGCATACAGACTTCTCTCCTTTAAGGGTTTTTCATTGACCCGGCCGTTTACACGGCGCGGGCGCGTTGACCGTCAACGCCTTGCTTCTCTCACCACTCTTCCAGTCCCAGCTTTTGTATCCGGGCCCAGATTGCTCCCTTGCTACGCTCCAGCCTTTCGGCCATTTCTGCCATACTTTTTCCCGTGCGGTGCATAACGGTAAGCTCCATGTCCTGTTCTTTTGTCCAGCGCTGATAGGCGCCCCGCCGCCGTTCGCGTACGGTTCTGTGCTGTTCTTTTTTTTCGCCATAGATATTTTTGCGCTTGTCTTTTTTATCCGTCAGGCTTTTGGCGATGACGCGGATCGCATCACTGCGCGGGTAAACTTCCGGCAACAGACTTTCGGGAATGGACAGCAAATGGCGGGTGCGGGTAACCGCCACATATAAAATGTTAACCTCCTCGATAAGCCGCGCGGGGTCGATGCTTTTAGAGGTATCGGCCAGCAGTTTTTTTATCCGGCTTTCACTTATAAAATCGTTAACCAGTTCCACCGTGTCATATTCCATGCCCTTGCAGCGGTGCACTGTGGAAAAAATAACATCAGCCTTGTCCTTATCCCCGTCGGCCACATGTTTTTCCTTAATGCGCGCAAGGATGCCCGGAATTTCGTTGCCATACTCCCGGACGATATCGATCATCAGGCCAAGCTGCACATCATCGGTTTTTTTAACATACTCTTCCAGATCATCCAGCCCCTTCATTTCGGAAATAAGCTTATCCCGTATGCGCGCGCGATTGCCGTTATAGAGATTGAGAATATCATACAGCGAGGCGCCGTCGTCGGCATAGGTATAGGAATTAATGTTACCCTCAAAATAAAGGCCTCCGGTCTGGCGATGTTCGGTAATATAGTCGATGGCGCGCACCAGCAGACCCAGGTTACCTCTGGCCAGTATGGCCCGGCTCCGGCCTCCCGGCGAAGGGTCCCGGCCGCTGATTTTTACCGGCGTGTGATCCCGGATATGGCTTTTCCAGTCCAGAATTCCCCGTGCCAGAAAGGCGATTTCGGGGCCAAAGCGGAAGCTGTTGCTCAGCGGCAGGGTGATAAAATCGGTTTGTTCCAGGGAGTTAACCGCGTGACGCCAGCCGTATATCTGCTGGTGGCTGTCGCCGACAATAACCTTGGTGGCTTTTTGTCTGAGAAAAACATCCAGCATGGCCGGAGAGGCGTCCTGCCCCTCATCGAACAAAATATAGTCATAGGGCAGCTCCGGCCGGCTGAGTTGAAATTTTTTCAAATAAAAATCATGGGGGATTTCTATCTCACCCCGGTTCATTTTGGCCAGCAGCAGGCGTGTCTGTTTTTCAATATACCCGTAAAAGCGTTCCACAAAAGCCCGCGCTTTTTCATCCGCCACAACATCGGCATAATTAAGTTCCCGGATTTTTTCCGCCGGACTGTTACAAAAATAGGCGATGAAGCGGTTGATATGGTTGGCCACCACATACTGGCCATGCTTTTCCCCCTGGGAATTCAGGCCCAGCAGGGCGACGATTTCGTGGGTTTTGTAACCGTTGTTTTTCAGGCGGTAACCGTGCCTGTACACGATGCGCTTATAGGCCAGCGAGTGGGCGGTTTCTACCGTAACCCCGGCCAGACCTTCGGCGACAAAGCGTTTTTGCGCTTCCAGCCGCACCGATTTATTAAAAGCAAGGTAAAGAATTTTACTGCTACCCGGTCTGCTACGGGCGTATTCGATAAGGGTGGTTGTTTTTCCGGAGCCGGCCACAGCGTTTATTTTTATATCGCCATGGGACTCTATGATGGCCTTTTGCTCATCCGTAAAGTTTATTTTCATAAGAACCGGGCTTTGCGCCTAAAAGCCGTTTGTGTTTTCCTCTTCTTCAAAAGCATGACAGATAAACTCCTCGCCCTCTTTTTGGTCCAGGCGGGTAAGGGTGCACAATATCTCTTCCCCGGGATCATTGTTTTTTTTACAAATCAGGCACAATCCCGGAACGGGGATCAGGTTGGGATCGAGTTCATTGCCGTCATCATCGAAATAGGGCATTTTCCAAAAGTCCTGTTTTGGGAGGCTCACCAGGCGGGCGGTATGGCTTTGCGTTTGCGGTCATAGCGCCGGATAAAGATAAAACCGGCCACAAAGCCCCCCACATGCGCCAGCCAGGCCACGCCGCCGCTGCTGCCGAAAAAGGAAAAAAAGGCGTTATATACCTGCATCAGAAACCAAAGACTAAGGATGATGGCCGCCGGGATGCGTACCAGAAAAAAGAAAAAGATCAAAACGGCCACCCGGTTACGCGGAAACTTGATCAGATAGGCGCCCAGCACGCCGGAAATGGCGCCGCTGGCCCCCACCATGGGTACCGTGGACAGGGGGGAAAAAACAATCTGCATCAATGCCGCGCCGATACCGACGATAAAGTAAAAAAGCAGATAGCGCACATGTCCCAGGTAATATTCAATGTTGTCACCGAAAATCCATAAATACAACATGTTGCCCCCCAGATGCCACAGGCTGCCGTGTATAAACATGGATGTGAAAATATGTGTCAGCGGCGTAAGGGTAAACAAGCCGGTAACCACTTCCCGGGGGATAAGGCCGTAGGCGTTAAAATAGGCGGCCAGGGCGGCCGGATCGCCGGGCTGCCTCATGTAAAAAATAACATTAAGGGCAATCAGGGCGTAGTTGACGTAGGGAACATAGTTCCGCGGGCTGTCGTCGGAGATGGGTATCATACGGACCTCTATTTTATAAAAACGGTGCGGGTTTCCCGGCGAACATTCCCGGCACGGTCTTTAACCGTAACTTCCAGCCGGTGCGCGCCCTTTTGCGGCTTAAAATGCAGGCGGCTGGTAACGCGATGCCGCTCAAAGTCCCACTCCGGTAAAAGGAAGCGCCCATTCCAGGAAACATGGATGTTGCGTTCACTGCCGATACCGGAGAGCGAATCCTGCGTATGGAAGACAATCTCTTTTTTGGGATTGAAAACAACGCTGTCCGCCGGGCTGTCCCACTTCAGCTCCGGAGCCACGGTATCGGCGGCTAAAACAAAGGCGCCGAAGCGTTTCATCTTCAGGCGCAGATAGGTGCCGTCCAGGGAATCTCCGCCCCAAAAAGAGAGACGGTTGCCCTTCAGGCCGTAGGCATGCACATGTTTCCGGCGTTTCAGGCTGCTGTCAATGCGGATATCCGCGGTCAGGGCCTTTCTTAAAATCCGCCCGCCGCCGTTAAGCCGGTAAAAAACAGAGCCAACGGGCGTGGAAAACAATGTATCGTCAACGGCAGACTTTTGCAAGGTCACCAACAGCGTATCGTAAACGCCGCGCGCCGGATGGATCAGTCTGAGCGAATCGCCGAAAAAGGAAATGCTGTCGGCCCTTCCGGGATAAAGGGGCCAAAGCTGTAACAGCGTATCTTTTAATGTTTTACCATTGCGCTGCCAGCGCAGGCGGTTGACGCCGCTTTTAAAAAAACGGCTGTCTGTCGCTAGTTGCTGGAAGGGGGCATAGGCCGGGTAAACGGGGGCCCGTTCGCCGATGCGTAGCTCGCTGCCCGGCGGTGACTGCCACAGGGAAAGGGTGAAAAATTTCCCCTGATGGTCGATGGTCCAGCGCGCCTTGTCAGCAACGGTCTCCGGTTGAACGGCATAGAGGGGGCTTTGTCTGCCGTCGGCTTCCATCAGCCACAGGGAATCCCGGGGACTTTCCAGGGGAAAGCGCACCGCCATCCATTGCGAATCGGGGAAGCTCATTTCAAAATAGTCGATACGGCGCAGCTTGTTTTCAGCGGAGCCGCTGTAAAAATGGAGTTGATGAACCCCGCGTGGCGGCGCCGTTTTAACGTAAAGCGTACCGTTCAGCCGCGTAACCGCGTAAACGGCCGGCAGGGGCGGCTCCGGCTTTATGGTCAGGGAAACACGGGCCGTGTTGCCT
>WGCN01000006.1 GCA_015493745.1 Calditrichales bacterium | reverse complement strand
TGACTTACCATTTGAAATAAAAGCCATAGAAAAACTTGATTTTTTTCTTTTTGATAAATTTAAAATCAAATCCACAAGGATAGATAGTGTTGTTTTAATTTTTAAAAGCAAAAACGATTCTATCTTTTATAACGTTTCTTATTATCCAAATCAACATAGAGCTTTCCCATTCTTCATCACATACTTTTCAAACTCATCTGATTTGATAACAACAAACTCAATTTATATTAAATCATTACCTTTGTTTGATGATTATTATTATCAATATTTAAAAGATATGTCTAACTCTGATTTACTAAATTATCATAAAGAAGGTATAAAGACATTAATGTTACGAAAGAATTTGAAAATGAGAGATTTCAAAAATCCTGAATTATATAGAACTCATATTCTTGAAGAACAGAAAAAAAATTTTGAAAAGCTTGGTTCCTTTGTTTTTTTTAAATTCATAAAAAATTATTTTATGAATGATCTTTCTAAAATATCTAAACCGATATCTATGCAAAATGTCTAGAAAAAGCGGTTCAACTCCGCAGGCATTAAAGTTGGTATAAATTTTTCAGACATTTTGATTTAATCAAAAGGCCATCTGTTTGCGCCGCAAGTGCCATGATATACAGTAGGAGTAAGCCATATGAAATATTTGTTTACCGTAATTTTGCTTTCGTTTTTACTCCCTGGTTGCAAAAAAAATCCAATCGCAGTCAGCACATCATTGGAACAGGTTTCCATAACCACGGAGAAGGATTCTTATTCTCAATGGGACAGTGTGAATATTATTATAGAAAATAAATCCGGTCAGGATATACTATTGGGCTATAGATGTACTTATAATAATTTGGAAATGTACTTTCAAAAGCAGGAAAACGATAAATGGTCGAAAAATCAATGGTTTGCTTATATGTCCCTAAAATGTATGACCATTATCAGGAAAATTAATAAAGATAATACATTACAACACTCATTAGCGGCCAATGAATTCAAAACTGTTGGCAAATTCCGTTTGTCAGTTCCGGTTTATTTTCCCGAAAGAGATACGACATTGACAGCCTTTTCCAATACTTTTGAGATACAATAGTTAGTGGCTAAAAAACTGGTAACTGTCGACCGAAGTGTATTTGAAAAAGTGGCGGGTGAAAAATCTCTCAAGTGTTAATCTAAAGCGGAAATTATCACGCCGGGGATGAATTCCTTTTGCTGGCGCACGACGCCGGTCATCCTTCGGGGGCTTAATGGCATAAATGACCGTTATATCGACAGTTTAATGTTGAAATACCGGTCATTTTGTGCTTTCTGAAAATTAGCCTAAAATGGTAACACCCGTATTTTCAAGCACTTAGGGCGTTTTAGGATTTTTGGCATGGTAGATGCTATATAAGGAAGTGAGTTAGGTCGTTGGTTGAGAGGGCAAAATAGTTCGATTTCTACTCCTTTAGTAAGTGAGTTTAACATAAGAGCCTCCATACCTCCCTCCCTTAAAGGATGAATTATTTTCCCTCTCTTTTTTCTAACGATAACTCTCCCAGCTTTCAATTTTCAAATCTTCCATGGTTTTTGTTGACAGAGCTTCGGCCAGCCGTTGTACCAGTTGCCGGTTTGTAAAAAGCATCACATTATAATCCGCCGCCGCCCTGCGGATAAGATAGCCGTTACTCAGCTCATCCTGCTGAAAGTTTTTGGGTATATTGATAACCATGTCAACCATACCGTCACGGATATAATCGATACAATTGGGCTTTTTCTTTTCCAGCGGCCAATGCAGGGTTTGAACGTTAAAACCGTTGGCGCGCATAAATTTCGCCGTTCCCTCGGTGGCAAAAAACTGAATGCCGCTTTTCTTAAACAGATGCAGGGATTCCAACAATTCCGCCTTGGATTCTATGCTGCCGCTGGAAACCAGCATGCTTTTTATGGGCAGGCGATAGCCCACCGAAAGCAAAGCCTTCAGGAAGGCTTCGTTAAAATCCTCGCCCAAACAGCCCACTTCACCGGTGGAGGCCATTTCCACACCCAAAACCGGATCGGCTCCTTCGAGACGGGTAAAGGAGAATTGCGGCGCCTTTACGCCCACATATTCCAACTCAAACAAAGACTGGGTGTGCGCTTTAACCGGGTGATCCATAATAGCCCGCACGGCAATATCAATCAGGTTCTTACGCATGATCTTCGACACAAAGGGAAAACTGCGCGAGGCGCGCACATTGCACTCAATCACCTTGACCTGATTGTTTTTTGCCAGAAACTGGATATTCATCGGTCCCGTGATATTCAGATTCTTGGCGATTTTCTTTCCGATTTTCCGGATCCGGCGCATGGTTTCCAGATAGGTACGCTGCGGTGGAAGTACCAGCGTGGCGTCTCCGCTGTGTACACCGGCATTCTCCACATGCTCGGAAATGGCATAGGCGATGATCTCTCCTTTACGCGCCACGGCATCATATTCGATTTCCTTGGCGTTTTGGAGATACTTGCTGATAACGGTAGGATGATCGGGCGAAATATCCACCGCCTTTTGCAGATAGGTACGCAATTCCCGTTCATTGGCTGCCACGGCCATGGCCGCACCGCTTAAAACATATGAGGGACGCACCAAAACCGGAAAGCCCGTTTGCCGGGCAAATTTTACGGCGGATTCCACGCTGTCCATCTCCTGCCAAACGGGCTGATCAATATCCATCTTGTCCAGCATTTCGGAAAAGAGCCCTCTGTTTTCCGCACGGTCAATCGACTCCGGCGATGTGCCCAGAATGGGAATCCCCGCCTTTTGTAAGGGGATAGCCAGGTTATTGGGAATTTGCCCCCCCACCGAAAGAATAACACCGGAAGGTGAGAGCTGCCGGAAAAGCTCGATCACCGCTTCGGTGGAAATTTCATCAAAAAGCAACATGTCGAACTCATCATAATCCGTACTGACCGTTTCCGGGTTGTAATTGAGCATAATGGTTTTATAGCCGATTTTGCGCAGGGTGCGTCCGGCATTGACCGCGCACCAGTCAAACTCCACCGAGCTGCCGATGCGGTATGATCCTGATCCGAGAATAAGAATGGTTTCTTCCGAAAAAGGCCCGGTATCCGATTCCGTTCCGTAATAGCTGAAGTAGAGGTAATTGGTTTGGGCGGGATATTCCGCCGCCAGGGTATCGATTTGTTTTATTCTGGGGAAAAGTTCATAAACTTCCCGCAGCTTTCTTACCTGCTCTTCATCCCGGCCTAATATTCCGGCAATTTGCCTGTCGGCAAAGCCGGATTGTTTCAGCTCCGTCAGAAAGTCCTTATCCAGCGGCAATGAAGACTGTTTTAACCTGGCTTCCAGTTCCATGAGTCTTTTAAGGCGGAAAAGAAACCAGCGGTTAATATGACTGTGGTGGTGGATATCATCCACGGACATGCCCCGGCGCAGGGCTTCGGCCACGGCAAATAGACGTATATCGGTGGGTACGGACAAGGAGTGGTTGATATCCTCAAAGGTAAAGGATTCTCCGGCAAATCCCAAGGGGCCTGTTTCCAGCATACGAATGGCCTTCTGCAAAGCTTCTTCAAAGGTGCGCCCGATGGCCATCACTTCACCCACGGACTTCATGCTGGAGCCGATAGAATAGGAAACCTTGCGGAACTTACGTAAATCCCAGCGGGGCATTTTAACCACCACATAATCCAGGGCGGGTTCAAAAAAGGCACTGGTGCTTTGTGTTACCGAGTTCTTTAACTGATGCAGTCCGTATCCCAGTCCCAGCTTGGCGGCTACAAAGGCCAGGGGATAGCCCGTCGCCTTGGAGGCCAGGGCGGAACTGCGCGACAGGCGGGCATTCACCTCGATTACCCGGTAATCCTGACTGAGCGGATCATAGGCGTACTGGATATTGCATTCCCCAACCACTCCCAGATGTTGAATGACCCTGATGGCCACTTCCCGCAGCAGGTGGTAATCCTGATTGTCCAGGGTCTGACTGGGAGCCACCACGATACTTTCCCCCGTATGGATGCCCATGGGATCGAAATTTTCCATGTTACAGATGGTCAGGCAATTATTAAAGCGGTCGCGTACCACTTCATACTCAATTTCCTTCCAGCCCCACAGGTTTTCCTCCACCAGAATTTGGGAAGTGTGGTTAAAGGCTTTTTCCGCTTTTTGGGAAAGCTCCCCGACGTTACGGCAAATACCCGAACCCAGCCCGCCCAGGGCGAAGGCGATACGCACCATTACCGGGAATCCTATTTTTTCGGCGGCGGCAACAGCCTCCTCAACGGAGGTTGCCGTATAGCTGCGGGCCACCTTAACATCGATCTCGCGTAATTTTTCCACAAAAAGATGCCGGTCTTCCGTGGCCTGGATGACCTCCACCGGCGTCCCCAGAACCCGCAGCTTGTATTTTTTAAGCAGGCCGCTGTTATGCAGCTCCAGACCGGTGTTCAAAGCGGTTTGGCCGCCAAAGGCCAGCATGATGGTGTCCGGCCGTTCCTTAATGATGACCTTCTCCACAAAATCCGGGGTAACCGGTAAAAAGTAAACCTTGTCCGCCAGATGATCCGAAGTCTGGATGGTGGCGATGTTGGGATTGATCAATACCGTGGGCACGCCTTCTTCCTTTAAGGCCTTAATGGCCTGGCTGCCGGAATAGTCGAACTCGCCCGCCTCGCCGATTTTTAAGGCGGCACTGCCCAGTATGAGAACTTTTTCGGGTTTTTGAATCATGTTAGCTACTCTTGGTTCAGGGTGAGAGGAGTTTAAAAAAACGTTCAAACAAAAAGCGGGTGTCATAGGGGCCCGGCGCCGCCTCCGGATGAAACTGCACACTGAAACACTGCCCCGATTCGTTTATAATGCCTTCATTGCTTCCGTCGTTGAGATTGATATACAGCGGCTTCCAGCCGGCGGGCAGGGTGGCATCATCCACGGCATAGCCATGATTTTGCGAGGTAACAAAACAGTTTTGTGTATCCACGGCCCGCACCGGTTGATTTTGCCCGCGATGGCCGAATTTAAGCTTGTAAGTTTTGGCTCCCGCCGCCAGGGCCATGAGTTGATGCCCCAGACAGATACCCATGACCGGCTTCCCCGATGAGAAGGCCTTTTGTATCCCCGGCAGCAGGGAGGTATAACGGGCCGGGTCTCCCGGGCCGCTGGAGATGACCAGGCCGTCATAGCGTTCCATATCGATATCCGCGTCATAAGGCAGCCGCACAACCGTAACATCCGGGACCTGAAGGTATTTTAAAATAGAGCGCTTGCAGCCGCAATCGAGCAGGGCGATCTTTTTGGCGCCGTTTCCATATTGTTGTTCATGCTTTATGGAAACTTCGGGCAGCAGAAAATCCGCGTTCGGATCATAGAAGGGGACGTCCCGCTCCCCGATGATGATTCTGGCCTTCATGGCCCCCTTATCTCTTAAATGACGGGTCAGGGCGCGCGTATCCAGCCCGTAGAGCCCGACGGTCTTTTCATCCCGCAGCCACGCCCCCAGGGAGCGCTGAGCCCCCCAGTGGTCAAAATCATCCGAATAGCTGCTGATCAAAAGAGCCCGAACCTGTATTCGATCCGACTCATAGGCCCCGTTATCAAGATTGCCGGCGGCCGGCACACCATAGTTGCCGACCTGGGGATAGGTGGAGATCAGAAGCTGACCGTAATAGGAGGGATCGGTCAGTGCTTCCACATAGCCGACCATTCCCGTGTTAAAGACTAGTTCACCGGAGGTGGATTGCCGGTAACCGAAAGACCTGGCCGGAAAAACGCTGCCGTCTTCCAGTATGAGCTGTGCGTGTATGTCTGGTTTCATATTCTAAAGGTAAGTTTGTTGTCTGGGATATTAATTTAGGAAAAACTGTGATAAGAGTTAAATCTTTTATCTAAAAAAATTAGTATATTATATTGTTTTTCAAACAAAGTTAAATATTTTGTCCGTTTGTACCTTATGTTTTGTTGTCCTGCGGCAGACGGCCATAGCTCAATTCTGAATAATAAATGAAAATATACACCGGATTCGGCGACAAAGGTAAAACGGCTCTTTTTGGCGGGGGCCGGGTGGATAAACACGACCTGCGCGTGGAGTGCTACGGCACCATCGACGAACTCAATTCCCAGTTGGGTTTTGTGAACAGCTTCCCGCTCTCCCCGGAAACAGGAGACATTATCCTGCGGCTGCAAAATGAGCTTTTTATTCTGGGCAGCGAAGTGGCCACCCCCGACGAGCGACAACGGGAAGGCTTTACGGAGCATATTGACGGCGGGCGTGTACAGGAGTTGGAAAAAACGATAGACCTTCTGCAAAACAGGCTGTCACCCTTAAAAAAGTTTATTTTGCCGGGAGGTAGTCCCGCCGCCGCCGCCTGCCATGTGGCCCGCACCATCTGCCGCCGGGCCGAGCGTCTTCTTTCCCGGTTGAACGCCCATGAAGATGTGGAAAACAACTGGCTGGTATATCTCAATCGCCTCAGTGACTTATTGTTCGTTTTGGCACGTATCATCAACAAGGAATCCTCAACGGCCGATATTGTATGGCAGGGGATCCGTTCCCCCAGAAAGTAAAGGACATATATGATAAGGATGTCGTTAACGCTTACAGGCATTTTTCTGTTTTTAACTTTTGGCCCGGCGGTCAGTCAGATTCCCGCGGGCTATTATGATCCGGCCAGCGGGAAAACCGGCGCGGAGCTTAAAACCGCCCTGCATAACATTATCAATGATCATACCCGTTACCCATACACCTCTTCCAGCACCGATGTGTGGGATATCCTGATGGATACGGACGAAGATACCACCAATCCCAATAATGTTATTTTGATCTATACCGGCCGTTCCCAGGATAAAAGTCTCAACGCCAGCATCGGTAACGATCCCGACTACTGGAACCGGGAGCATGTGTGGGCCAAATCCCACGGTTTTCCCAATGAATCCGATACGGCCTATACCGATGTGCACCACTTGCGACCCTGTGACGCCTCTGTCAACAGTTCGCGCAGCAACAAAGACTTTGACAACGGCGGCGATCCGCAGGGCGAGGCGCCCGATACCTATACCGACAGCGACTCCTGGGAGCCGCGTGACGCCGTGAAGGGCGATGTGGCGCGGATGATGTTTTATATGGCCACCCGCTATGAGGGCGACGGCGACTACGACCTGGAATTGCAGGAGAGCATACCCAGCAGCGGACCGCGCTTTGCCAAGCTGGCCACCCTGATTCAGTGGCACAATCAGGACCCCGTGGATAACTGGGAACGCATCCGTAACGATAAGATTTACTATAATTGGCAGCATAACCGCAATCCCTTTATCGATCATCCCGAATATGTGGATATGATTTGGGGCAGCGGCGGAGCCCCCAAGGCCGAACCCAGTAATCATTCCACAAACTTTCTGGCTGCCGGCAACGGGTTGAATATCGACCTGAGCTGGACGGACGCCACCGGAACGGTACTGCCGGACAATTACCTGATCAAGGCTTCCGATGCCGGTTATGCCGCCATTGTCAATCCCGTGGACGGTACGGAGGAGACTACCGATGCCGATCTCAGCGACGGCACGGGCGTCGTGACCGTGGCCTATGGTCAGGAAAGCTATACCTTTTCCAACCTAAATCCCAATACCCGTTATTATTTTAAGATTTATTCCAGTACCAACACCGGCACGGATATCGACTACAAAACCGACGGCACCATACAACAGGCCGATGCCCAGACGGGACAGGGCGGAGGAGGCACGGCCACGGAAATTTTTATTTCCGAATACGTGGAGGGTGACAGCTACAACAAATACATTGAACTGTACAACGGCACCGGTACCACCATCGACCTAAGTGTATATGATATACAGATATATTACAACGGCAATACCACCGCCGGATCAACCATCCCCTTGAGCGGCACGGTCGCCTCCGGCGCCACCTATGTGATCGCCCACAGCTCGGCCACCGCCTGGAGTGGAACACCCAACCTGACCAGCGGCAGTTTAACTTTTAACGGCAACGATGTGGTGGAGCTGCGTAAAAACGGTACCCGCCTCGATATCATCGGTACGGTGGGAGACGCTTCAAATCTTTTTCAGGATAAAACCCTGCAACGCAAAAGCTCGGTTACGTCCCCTTCCGCAACCTACAACAGTGCCGAATGGAATGAACTGGCACTGACCTACAGCGGACTGGGCAGCCATTTTATCGACGAAGCCCTGCCGGTGACGCTGCAATCCTTCTCCGTCGGCCTGGAGCAGGGCGCCGTGCAGCTAAACTG
The DNA here is from genome assembly GCA_015493745.1 of Calditrichales bacterium. Classification (GTDB taxonomy): domain Bacteria; phylum Calditrichota; class Calditrichia; order Calditrichales; family J004; genus J004. The sequence continues at coordinate 5,577 of WGCN01000006.1, read as the reverse complement.
GGAAACCGCCTCGGAGATCAACAATGCCGGTTTTATCATTGAGCGGGCAGATGCCGGACTTTCCAATTTTATGGTGATCGCCGATCATCGTTCCGATGCTTCCCTCAAGGGAGCGGGGACCAGCTCCACCATCTCCAGCTACCTGTATACCGATTTTGAGGCCGATGTGCAAAAGAGCTATGTTTACCGCTTAAAGGACAGCTCCTATGACGGTACCGTCAGTCTTTTGGCGCAGTCCGCCTTTGAAGGGCAGGTAACCGCCATTACCGATCCGAATAACAGGCCGCAATCCTTCCGGCTGGAGGGCAACTATCCCAATCCTTTTAACCCCCGCACTACTATCCTGATTTCGGTACAAAAACCGGTCCTTCTCAGCGTGGTCATCTATGATGTCCGCGGCCGTATTGTGCGCCATCTGTTCCGGGGCGTGGCGGGTAGCGGTACCATGCAACTGTTCTGGGATGCGCGGGATGACCGGGGCCATCTCCTGGGCAGCGGCGCCTATCTTTACCGGGTACAATCCTCCACGGAAGTGCAAACGGGAAAAATGCTGTTGCTTCGTTAATGATTTATCCGCTAAACATTGTTTCATGTCTATGCCCATCCTAAATTAGCCGTCCACACAATCCTGGAATGATCATGAGCACCCTTAGCAGTGAAATAGCCATTATCGGCGCCGGACCCGGCGGGATAACCACCTCCATATTTCTATCCCGGGCCGGGATTAAGCATATATTGTTTGAGAAAGCGGAATTTCCCCGTGACAAGGTTTGCGGCGACGCCCTGAGCGGCAAAGTCGTGGCGGTGCTCAATAAAATTGACCCTGAGATCATCAGGCGACTGGAAGCCGACGAGGAGCATTATACCAAATGCTGGGGTGTGCAGTTTATCGCCCCCAACGGTAAAGCGCTGGACATTCCTTTCCGTAAAGAGAAGGAGAGGGAAGCCCATGCGCCGGGATTTATCGGCAAGCGCATTGATTTTGACAATTTTTTGTTCCGCATGATCAACCGCGAATATGCCACCGTTAAAACCGGTTGCGCCATCAGGGATATTGAGAAAACAGACCAGGGTGTGGAGATTTATTATACGGAGCAGGGTACGGAAAAGGTGGCCCGGGCGCAGGTGGTGGTCGGGGCCGAAGGCGACCGTTCCATCGTGGCCAGGAAGCTGGCCGGCAGCAAAAGAGATCCCCGTTATTACGCCGCCGGATTGCGGGCCTATTATAAGAATATCACCGGCATGCACCCCGGGAATTATATTGAGCTGCACTATTTGAAAGAGGTGTTGCCCGGTTATTTGTGGATTTTTCCCCTGCCGAATAATGAAGCCAATGTGGGGTTAGGTCTGTTATCATCACGGGTTAAGGATAAGGAACTGAATTTGCGCAAAATGATGCTAAAGGCCCTGCATGAACATCCCTCGCTAAAAAAACGATTTGCCCATGCCAGACTCCTCGGCGATATCAAGGGCTGGGGATTGCCGCTGGGTTCGGTAAAACGCACCCTGGCGGGTGAGCGTTTTTTGCTGGTGGGTGACGCCGGCTCCCTGATAGACCCCTTTACCGGCGAGGGGATCGGCAACGCCATGGTTAGCGGACGACTGGCCGCCCAGGTTCTGGCCGGGCTTGTGGAAAAAAAAGATTACAGCGCGGAAGCCACCGGAACATACCAGGACCAGGTTTACGGAAAACTGTGGAATGAACTAAAGTTGAGCCATACCCTGCAACGCCTGGTCGATTATCCGTGGCTCTATAACTGGGTTGTGAACAAGGCCAATAAGAATGAAACCGTGCGCGATACCTTTACCTTTATGTTTGATGATCTGAACATGCGCGCCAAGCTAAAATCTCCCGCTTTCTATTTTAAACTTTTGTTCGGATAGGCCCGATTTAATTTCATCCCTGGCTTCGGAAAGGGGAATTTATGAAGCGTTTCGTTAGGAAAACCGACAGCCTGCTCGCTCCGTATCGCCAAAAACTGGGTGACGATTACACCGCCTACCGGCATCATGTGCTGCGCGTGATTTTCCTGGCCCGGGAATTGACGGGAAATCCCACGGAAGAGCAAAGCGAAAAGATCGTCATCGCCGCCTGTTTTCATGATCTGGGTATCTGGAGCGCGGATACCTTTGACTATCTTGAACCTTCCATCGCCCTGGCCGGGACATATCTGGCCAAAAACGGACTTTCCCGCTGGCAGGATGAAATCAGTTTGATGATCAGTGAACATCACAAGATAAGTGTCATCAGGGAGGGGCGCTTTCCTCTGGCGGAAATTTTCCGCCGGGCAGACTGGATAGACGTTTCCCTGGGTCTGCTAACCTTCGGCTTAAAGAAAGAAGCCATCCGCGATATACGCCGTGAATTCCCCAATGCCGGATTCCACAAAAGGCTGCTGCAACTTACCGTCCGGGAACTGGGACGCCATCCGTTTAACCCGCTGCCCATGTTTAAATGGTAGATTTTGGCTGATCACCTTTTTTGGGGTCTCATGCTTGATCTTCCATTCTCCGGAACATAGATTAATAGCGTTATAAATCGCGGCGATTAACGCGAGTCCTTCCAGGGATGGCCCGTACTTAAAGGATTATCCGGTTATAAACAGTTGGCGACGTTGCGGCCATGATTAAATCCCTTTTAATTTGCCTTTTGGCATCCGGTTTTCTTTATGCCCAAATCACCTTTTCCGAGATCATGTATAATCCGGGGGGCAGTGAGTTTCATGACGAGTTCATTGAACTGTACAACGGAAGTGACAGTACCATAGATATCAGCGGTTGGACCGTCGGTGACTCTAGCTCTTTCGATTATATCATCGATGCCGGGCAGGGCAGCCTTTGGCCACCGGGGACTTTTGCCGTTATCCTCGACGGCAGCTATTGGGGAAATTCCAACCGCTATGACGGGCGCATACCCCAACAGGCTCTGATCGTCACCATAGACGGCAAGGCTTTTCTTAGCAACGGCTTGACCAACAGCGTTGCAAAGACCCTGTTGTTAAAAGATAAAAGCGGAAGACTCGTTTCCCGTTATCGTTATGAAATTGGCTATGAAGAGGATCATTCCGCGGAAAAAATCGCTCTGGAGGAGGACAATATTCCGGAAAACTGGGGGCAATCCTTAATCGCGGGTGGCACACCGGGAGAACGTAATTCCATTTCACCCTATGATTACGATCTTTCTCTACGGAAAAAGTCCCCACAGTGGTCGCCATTTCTCATCCGGACACAAAACAGGGTCACCTTCTATTTTTATCTTTTTAATGTGGGATTGAAGCCACTCACCGGAGTTGTACAGGTCACAGCCTCGTTTCCGCCGCCCCTGAATATCACGGTATTTGACGAATCCCTGTCGCCTCCGGGACCCGGAGACAGCCTGCGTTTAGGATTTGAACATATCTTTAGCCGGGGAGGGCGTTATACGCTGCGGGTGGTTTTATCGGCCGCGCGGGATGAAAATCCCGTCAACGATACGCTCAGTGTTGTGATAAATGTGCTTGAAACCGATCCCCGTCTGGCCATAAACGAGATCAAGTTTCTAACCCGGGAGAGTGAGCCGGAATGGGTGGAAATTTTGAACACGGGCACGTTCCGGCTGAATATTTATGGCTGGGCCCTTGCCGATACGCGCGATACGGCCCGGGTGGATACGCTGGTTTTTATAGACCCCGGGCAATATAAGGTTTTTGCGGCAGACAGAACATTGCCGGCCTTTTATGATATCGCCGACAGTCTGATCATTCCCCTGAAGAACTGGCCGGTACTCAACAACAACGGGGATATTGTCTATCTGCTCGATCCCCTTGACCGGTGGGTGGAGCAGGTGCCATACACCATCGACTGGCTGGAAGGCATGGAGGAAGAAAAACCCTCCCTGGAAAGGATAAACAGCGCTCTGGAAGCGCGGCTTTCCCGTAGCTGGGGCCCATCTACCGCCGGAGAAGGCGCCACGCCCGGCCGGCCTAACAGTATATACAGCACGCTCACAGCCCCCACAGAAGGAAACCTTCGCATATCGCCCGATCCTTTTTCTCCCGATAATGACGGTTTTGAGGATTATTGTCTGATCTCGTTCACCCTGCCCGTAAACAGCGCCCGGGTGCGTCTGAGAGTATACGACATGCGCGGACGCCGGGTGCGCTCCATAACGGAAGACCGCTTTAGCGGGCAAAGGCAAAGCATGGTCTGGGATGGGCGTGATGACCACGGACATCTGCTGCCCATGGGTATCTATATTATCTATCTACAGATCATAAATGATCGTAACGGAGTCATTACCAGTTATAAGAAAAGCATAACCCTGGCCCGGCACTTAAATTAAACGGGATTTGTAAAAAATTACGGCGGTTACCAAGGCTTATGCCGTAAGAATCGTGTTGAGAAGTCAACACCTTTATTGCTTTCATCGGTACCACTGTGTAAATTCGTTTGCTTTATTAAATCACGTAAACATTCAGGAGAAAAAAGATGTCAAACGCCTATTTTCAGGTTCCCCAACCGGTGAATGAGCCTATCCTCAGTTACGCGCCGGGCACGCCGGAACGCGCCGAATTGAAAGCGAAACTGAAAGAATTAAAATCCCAAACCATTGAAGTACCGTTGATTATCGGCGGCAAAGAGATTAAAACCGGTAAAACGGCGGAGATGCGCATCCCTCATGATCACGGTCATGTGCTGGGTATCTATCACAAGGCAGGCAAGGAAGAGGTGGACATGGCCATTAAAGCCGCCCTGGAAGCGCGCGCAGCCTGGGCCGCCATGCCCTGGGAGCAGCGGGCCGCTGTTTTTTTGAAGGCGGCGGAACTCCTGGCCGGTTCCTGGCGCAGCACCATCAATGCCGCCACCATGCTGGGTCAGTCGAAAACCGCCTATCAGGCCGAAATCGATTCCGCTTGCGAACTGGTGGACTTTTGGCGCTTTAATACGCATTATATGACCGAACTGATGTCCGAGCAACCCTATTCGCCGGAAGGGATGTGGAACAGGGTAGAGTACCGTCCCCTGGAGGGTTTTATTTTTGCGGTCACCCCTTTTAACTTCACCTCCATCGCCGGGAACCTGCCGACGGCCCCGGCCATTGTGGGTAATGTGGCTTTATGGAAACCGGCCTCCAGCTCCGTATATTCCGGTTATTTTCTGATGAAACTGCTGCAGGAAGCCGGACTGCCCGACGGCGTTGTTAACTTTATCCCCGGCTCCGGCAGCCAGGTGGGCAATCCCGTTCTGGCCAGCCCCGACCTGGCCGGTATTCATTTTACCGGCTCCACGGCTGTTTTTCAGGGTATGTGGAAAACGGTAGGGGAGAATATCCATAAGATGAAGTATTATCCGCGTATCGTGGGGGAGACGGGCGGAAAGGATTTTATATTTGCCCATAACAGCGCCGATGTGGATGCCCTGGTTGTGGCCGCCATCCGTGGTGCTTTTGAATATCAGGGACAAAAATGTTCCGCCGCCTTCAAAAAAACAGCGGCCCGCTGCTCCCAGGGCATGGCGGCCCAGGCTGCGCGCGCTTCCAGGGCGGCTTTAATGGCCATGTCCACCTCTTCCTTGCCTGCCTTGTGATAGATACCCAGC
>WGCN01000005.1 GCA_015493745.1 Calditrichales bacterium | reverse complement strand
TCCCTGTATGGAGTGACCCGGATTCCATGATTATACGCTTGCAGCGTATCTCCTATGAAGGCCAAAGAATGTGGGGGGATTCCGGTAGGTATGTTTATAAAGCGCCGCAAAATTATTATGTAAAGCCCTATATCAATAATCGTTTACCCGATGGACTTTTTCTCCGATATCCGCGAAAAGATATTGGATTGACCCTTGAAAGTATTAATCCTGACAGAAGTGAAAAATGGAAAAAAATTAACAACTGGTATGGCAAGCCAATCCCACTAACTGACGGAGTTGGTTTATGGGCTACTAAATACGTTGATAAAATTATAGCCAACCGCATGGATAGTGAAGGTAACCTGATGTGGAGTGACAGCGGTTTGGTTATTGAAAACAATGTTGCCGTCCAAAGTGGTGTTAAATCTAATGTGTTGAGTGATAACACACTAATAGTGTATTATCCCAAAGATCCAACATTGCCAAATTATAAAACTTTTATTCAAATAATAAATGATGATGGTAGTCTTCAATTTCCCGATAGCAGTATATCTATATCCAACTCTACGGCAAATGTTGCAGGTATAGAAATTATTCCAGGTAACTCAACAAATTTTATACTTACATGGATCGATTATAATGATGACCACTTTGAGTGGTACTGCCAAAAATTTAATAAGAAAATGGAACGGCTATGGGGTGAAAGAGATGTTTTGTATTCAAGGAAAAACCATGAAAATGCCGCAACCATTAGGGATGATGCGCATGGATTTATAGAGGTCTGGGACCGGTATTCATCACCCGTTGGTGTTTTTGCACAACAAGTAAGCAAAGACGGGAAGCTTGGGGAAGTGGTAACAGGTATTGAGAATATACCGGAAAAAAGACCGGATCGATTTAAACTATTTCAAAATTTTCCAAATCCCTTTAATAGTATCACTATGATATCTTTTATACTCCCGGCAAAAAGCCATGTAAAAATCATAGTTTACAATGCTATCGGACAAAAAGTAAAAGAACTATTTAATGGCGATAAACAATCAGGCTATCATCGAGTCATCTGGAATGGCGCTGATCAAAACAACCGACCCGTATCCAGCGGCGTTTACTATATAAAACTTGAAAGCGATAACAAGCAACAAATAATTAAAACTTTACTGATCAAATAGCGGGGGCCACAATGAAAATAATATCGTAGCTTTGCAGGTAAATAAATCCATGTTGTTGAAGCGCCGGCTTTTCAAATCATCCTCCGATTGGGCTTGATGATATTTTGAAGGTATCGGTTTAATTGCAATCAAATTTCAGAGGTTTTATAAATCCAGCTTTGTTCCGGTCGGATATTCCTCCGCCGGCCTTATGTCTATAAAATGCTTTTGGGTATAATCCGTCGCGTCCATGTTTTAAACCGTTTCCAGCAGCCCGCTTCCGCGTCCGGGTTAAACCGCAGCGTGGTTTCCCAGGCATTTTCCTTCCGGAACTCTTCATTCATAACCTTTTGCAACTTCCCGGCCACCACGGGGGAGTGGATAACGACAATACATTCCGTGTTGAGGTTGGCGCTACGCGGATCAAGGTTAAACGTTCCGATTACGGCAATCCGGCCGTCGACCACCATGGATTTGGAGTGCAGACCGAATATGGGGGTGAAATTTATCTCTTTTTGCAGGGCGCTGGTCATAACCTTATAACGCACCGCCGCGTCGGGGCGGAACTCAAATATCCGCACCCCCAGCTTTAGTAAATCCTTGCGGTTGCGCTGATAGCCGCTAAAGGCTTCCAGGTTATCCGTGGAGGCCAGGCTGTTGGTTAAAATGCGAATCTTAACCCCGCGGGCAATGGCATCCCGGAACAGATTACGGCTTAGCTTTGTTGTGACCAGATAAGGTGACTGGATGGTTATGGAGTCCCGGGCGTTTTTTATAAGTTCGATCAGCGCATCGGTAGAGAGACCGCCGCCGCCAAGTCCCTGTTTTCCGTCATTTTTTCCCGGGAGATCCGATACGAAATAGACACTGTCCAGCCATTGCAGATCACCCGATTCCCGGATGGTTTTAAAACCGTTGGGAATATTCTTTATCTTGTCCCGCACCTGTGGCCAAAAATTCTTCGGATTGCAGGCATACTGATGCAGCCAACGATACATTCTCTGCGGATTAACATCCATTTTGTCAACATCAACCAGTTCCGCTATCGGCCGACTGAGGGGATCGTTCCAAAAAAGATCAAAGGAACTCTGGATTTCCGGCGTAATACCACCGATTAACAGGACGTCCCGGTCCCGGAAATTATATTCATGGTCATAATCAAAATATTCATCGGCAATGTTCCGGCCGCCGGTGATGGCTACTTTGCTGTCGACGATAAAGGTTTTGTTGTGCATGCGTTGGTTAACGCCGCGGAAATTGGTGGTAATATTAACGATTTTTGAAACGATATTCTTTCCGATATTGGCACTGGGGTTGTAAATTCTGATTTCAATATTTTCATGCATATCAAGCTCGACGATTTCCCTGGCATCCGCCTCAATCAACAGGTCGTCCAGCAGTAACCGCACCTTAATACCCCGTTCCGCCGCCCTTAACAGGTAGTCCACGGCAATCAGGCCGACATTGTCCGTTGAAAAAATGAAATACTGTATGTCTATGCTTTTCTCCGCATATTCACTCAGCCAGGCACGGGATACGAGCGCCAGATCCCCCTCTTCCAGACTAAAAACGCCGGTCTTTTCGGCCATCAGCGCGGCTACCGGTGCCAGTTGCTCACTCAGGCTGGTGGTGGTATCACGATGGATTTGTTTGCAGAAATCGGTGTTCTCATCCGGATACGGTATATGTTGGCTTGATGCGCAGCCCAGGGCCAGAAACAGGGTGGATAACAGGAGGGCATTCCCTAACCATGAAAAACAGCCGGTCTTTGCTGAAAATATCTGGCGGGTTGCGGATTTGGAGTCTTTGTGCACGAGAATAATATCCTGCCTTTTTCTGATTGATGCCAAAACATAGATATAAAGATTTTGAAATTCAATGATATTTAACACTTCCGCCGGGAACAATCCGCCTGGGCATGCTAACACTTTCCTAACATAATACTAACAATTAACTTACCCGGTTGTTATATTTTGAGCGAAAACAAATGAGGACCCCTCATGCTTAAAGAAAAAATATATATTGTGGATGATGAGGAAGATATTCTTGACCTGGTTGAATATATCCTTGGGAAGGAAAAATACCGGGTTAAGCGGTTCCTGACCGGAGAGGATGTTATCGCGGCCATGCAAAAGGAAAAGCCCGATTTGCTGTTGCTGGATCTGATGCTGCCGGGCATTGACGGGCTGGATGTTTGTAAATCCTTAAAAAAAGATGATGACCTGAAAGAGGTGCCCATAATCATGTTAACGGCCAAGGGGGAAGACGCCGACATCGTCAGCGGTTTGGAGCTTGGGGCCGATGACTATATAACCAAACCGTTTAACTCCAGTGTTTTGCTGGCCAGGATCAAGGCCATGTTGCGGCGTAAAAGTGAGAAAGAGGTCAGCGAAACCGATATCATCCGTATCTTTAATATTGTCATACATCCCGGCCGGCATACGGTTACCGTTGACGGTAAGCCCGTTAACCTGACCTATTCCGAATTCCGGCTACTGCAATTTCTGGCCCGGCATCCGGGCTGGGTTTACAGCCGCTATCAGATTGTGGATGCCTTGCGCGGGGCGGATTACCCCGTTACCGAACGGGCCATTGATGTCCAGGTGGTGGGGCTGAGAAAAAAACTGGGTGATGCCGGAAAATATATCGAAACGGTACGTGCCGTGGGCTATCGTTTCAGGCAGGTCCCATGAAAAACATACGTATATCCTGGCAAATATTTGTTACCTCCCTGCTCATTACCGTTTTTGCCCTCCTTTCCGTTACCTGGTATGCGTCCAGTATCGGCCGGGACTTTTTCCGGGAACAGGCCCGGGAGAACCTGCGCGTGCGTGCCGAGCTGATCGATAAGCTGGTGCATGATGATTTATTACAACAAAATGAGCAGGAATTACAAAACAAGCTGAAAAACATTCAGATCGGTGATTCTACCCGTATCACCCTCATCCTGCCAAGCGGGCGGGTACTGGCGGATACGGAGAAAGACCCGGCCCTGATGGACAATCATCTGCAGCGGCCGGAAATCGTTCAGGCTATAAATAAACCCTATGGCACATCTATCCGCTTCAGCAAAACGGTAAAGCGCGACATGATGTATGTGGCCATTCCCATCTGGCAGGAAAAGACACTGGCCGGTTTCGTGCGTACAGCGCGGGATATTGCCATGGTGGAACAAACCATCGCCGGCATGCAGCGGAGGATATTCTTTGCCGGTATCTTTATGGCCGTGCTGACCGCCGTGGCCAGCCTGTTTATGTCCCGCCGCATTACTCACCCCTTGTTCAATATCATCCAGCAGGTGGAACGGTATGCCGGCGGTGATTTCTCCCGGCGTCTTCCCAAGCCACACACCCTGGAAATGGCCCGTCTTTCCGAAGCGCTAAATACCATGGCCGACCAGATCGATGAAAAGATAGAGATGATTGAACGGCAAAAAAATGAGCAGCAATCGGTGCTGGAAAGCATGACCGAAGGGGTCATCGCCTTTGACAACAGCGGCCATGTGATCAGCATGAATAAAGCGGGCGGTAAGCTGCTTAATGTTGACCCCAATGAGGTGAACGGCAAGTTTCTGGGAGAGCTTATTAAAAATGAGGCTCTGGAGAACCTGGTAATTGCCGTATTGGAAACCAGTTTGCCTCAGGAGAGCGAGCTGGCGGTTAACCTGCCCAATGAGCAAATATTAACGGTGCGCGTCAGTCCCCTGCAGGATGAGGAATCGGAAACCCTGGGGGCCCTGATGGTTTTGAATGATATCACACGGTTACGCAATCTGGAACGGGGCCGGCGGGAATTTGTGGCCAATGTGTCCCATGAGCTGCGTACCCCGCTTACCTCCATAAAAGGTTTTGTGGAGGCCCTGTATGAAGGCGCCCTGGACGAACCGGAAAATGCCCGGCGCTTTATGGAAATCATATATCGCCAGACGAACCGGCTGATATCCATTCTCGAAGATTTGCTCACGCTTTCACGCCTGGAGCGTGAAGGTGAACTGGACGAAGTCGAGTTCCGCAAGGAAAATTTGAAAAGTATTTTGGAAAACGCCGAGCAAATCTGCATGTATAACGCAGAAAAGAAAAATATCCGTTTACGCCTGAAATGCCCCAGCAATCTGGTGGTGCGTATGAACAGCCCGCTCATTGAGGAGGCCATGATCAACCTGATCGACAATGCCATAAAATACAGCCCCGAGAATATGAATATCGACATCCTGGCCGAAAAGAAGGATAAACATGTTGTTATTTGTGTAAAGGATGAAGGCGCCGGTATCCCCGACGAACATCTGTCCCGCATATTCGAACGTTTTTACCGGGTGGATAAGGCGCGCAGCCGTAAGCTGGGCGGAACGGGGCTGGGGCTGGCCATCGTCAAACATATTGCCCAGGTTCACGGCGGTCATGTAGATGTGCAGTCGGAGATGGGGCGGGGCAGTTGCTTTAGCATTTATCTTCCGGTAGACTTATAAAAGAAATGGTTCTTTTCATCACTTCCGCATCTCCCGCTGTGACTTTTGTCCTATGCAATTACTTTTTTCCCCGCTAAACTTCTTTTGTCAAAATAATATTGTACGAAAATAAATCCTTTTCTAAAATAGTCGATCTTTTGGACATATACACGGAAACCAATGAAAAGACTTATTCTAATATTCATACTCTTTCTTTCCTTCGGAAAGGCGCAGGAAGCCCCGGTTTTTAATTTTGTCGATGGTGAAGAGCTGACCTTCCGGGTGGACTATTCCTTTTTCAATCTTGGTGAGATTACCATGAAGGTTAACCGGGAAGTTAACGGCGGCGATTCGCTCTACCATATTCATTTAACCATCGAATCCAACCCCCTCCTGTTCTGGGTGGATAATCAAAGCGTTTATGACAGTTATATCGATAAAAATCTCCGGGTACATCGTTTTATTTCCAATGAAAAGATAGATGGCGAGACCTATAAGGCGGAATACAGTTTCAATTACAAGGACAGCCTGATGTATCGCAAATTGATCGCCCTGGATGCGCCGGGCCGGGAAACCGTGGACACCCTGCCGCTGAAAAAGGATATGATCGACGGCATCAGTCTAATCTTTTTTGCCCGGGCCCATGTGGAAAGTAAAAAGAAGGATACGGTTTATACTTTCATAGAAAACAAATCGGGTGATGTGATTTTTGAGTTTTTAAACAAGCACACCCATACCAAAACGGATGTTCTTCCTGATGGCATCGGCACCATTTTTTTTAAGGGCCATCTGAACCTCAGCGGGATCGCCGGGGTCAGCGGGCCGTTTTCAGCCTATTTTAGCAGGGATCCTTCCCATGTGCCGCTGCTCTCCTTTCTGGAAGTTTTTATCGGTAAGGTGACCATCACCCTGGTGGAGTGGAAAGGCTGGCAACCGTTACAATGACGGCCGAATACAGACCGCCCGCGCTTTTATCCGGAGGGCATCTTCTTACCATCTATCCCTCTCTCTTTCGTAAGATCGAAGATGTTGCCTATTGGCGGCAACGTATCGATACCCCGGATGATGACTTTCTGGATCTCGATTGGGCCACCGTGCAAAGCGACCGGCTGGTCATTATTTCCCACGGGTTGGAGGGCAACAGCGGGCGCCCTTATGTGCGTGGCATGGTGCGGGCGGTTAACCGTGCCGGCGCTGATGCCCTGGCCTGGAATTTTCGTTCCTGCGGGGGGGAAATGAACCGGCAACTGCGCTTCTATCATTCCGGCGCCTGGGATGACCTGGAAACAGTCATTCTCCATGCCGTCTCTCTTAAGCGGTATAAGCGTATCGATTTGGTCGGTTTCAGCATGGGCGGTAACCAGATTCTGCTCTATCTGGCATTGAGAAAAAGCAAAATACCGCCGGAATTGCTTTCCGCGGTGGTTTTTTCCGTGCCGGTGGATCTGGCGGCCAGCGCCCGGCAACTGGCCCGGCCGGTGAATAAGATATACATGCGGCGTTTTATGCGTCATCTGCGCGGCAAAATCCGGCAAAAGGCCGAACGGTTTCCCGGTCGGCTGGATATAGAAAAGCTGAATCGCATACGGACATTCCTGGATTTTGATGACCGCTATACGGCGCCCATACACGGCTTTAAGGATGCGCGCGATTATTGGTCGCGCTGCAGCAGCCGGTCGCAGATACCCAAAATTGAGCACCCCACCTGTCTAGTCAATGCCCTCGATGATCCCTTTCTCACCCCTTCCTGTTACCCCCATGATCAGGCTGAAAAGAACCCGAACTTTGTTTTGCTGACGCCGCGTCACGGCGGTCATGTCGGCTTTGTGGCCTTTAACAGGGAAAAACTTTATTGGTCCGAACGGCTGGCGATAAAACTTTTAAATCTGGCCTGATATCCGCTTCCGGAAATTTGCAAAATCTCCGGAAAGAGGGCTATTAATGTTTGCGCGGATGAAATGAAGGCTGTAGCTTTAGTGTTTTAACCGAAAAGCGAATACGATGGTAAAATTAGAAGATATACAAAACGCCTATAAGCGCATTGAGGATTTTATACACCACACGCCGGTGTTTACCAATTCCCACATAAACCGTCTGGCGGGCGCGGAAATATATTTCAAATGCGAGAATCTGCAAAAAACAGGATCCTTTAAAATCCGCGGCGCCTCCAATGCCGTGTTCATGTTGCCGGAAACAGAAGCGGCGCGGGGCGTTATTACCCATTCCTCGGGCAATCACGGCGCGGCCCTGGCCCAGGCGGCCCGCTGGCGGGGGATTAAGGCCTACGTGGTTATGCCGCGAAATGCTCCCGAGATCAAGAAGAAAGCAGCCCGGCACTATGGGGCGGAAATTGTCTTTTCCGAGGCCACCCTGGAATCGCGGGAAGCCGTCAGTCAAAAGTTGATTGATGAAAAGGGGCTGAGCCTGGTTCATCCCTATGACAACCCCAATGTGATCGCGGGGCAGGGTACGGTGTTGCTGGAGTTCCAACGCGCTGTGCCGGATATTGAAATGGTGGTGGTGCCCGCCGGCGGGGGCGGCATACTCAGCGGTACGGCGGTCTATGCCCGGGAAGCCCTGGATAATGTTCGGGTATTTGGCGCGGAACCCCGCCTGGCCGATGATGCCTATCAATCCTTTAAAACGGGCATACGCCAGCCACAAAGGCCGCCGGTGACGGTTGCCGATGGTCTGCGTACCGCCCTGAGCGATCGTACCTTTAACATCATTCGCCGTTATGTGGAAGATATTCTGTTGACGGAGGATGAGGAGATCATAAGCGCCATGCGCATGGCCTGGGAACGTATGAAGCTGATCATCGAACCCTCCTCCATAGCCCCGCTGGCGGCGATATTGAAAAACAAGGAGCGCTTTGCCGGAAAAAAGGTCGGGGTGATCATCACCGGCGGTAATGTGGATCTGGATCAGTTACCCTGGCTGGAAACCTCATCCCCCGGCTGATGCCGCCGGCGCAGGGACACCGCCACCCGCCAACTGATAAAATATGTGATCAACGCCGAGGGGATGGCTATCACCAGCAAACCGGTCATCAGGATAAGAATACCCTGCTCGCCAAAAGACAAAAACTGTTGAAAGCTGGGGTGGTCCATAAAGGTGTCATAGGTGTGCCAGGGAAAGTTACGCTTCAGCGTCCATTCCCCAACGGTGATACCCAGCCAGTATAAAGGCAATACCGTGAAAGGATTGGAGAGTAAAGTGGCCAGGGTGGTGAGTACCACGTTGATTTTTTTTAGCGGGCTGATCAAAATCACCGTCATCAACTGCATGCCCACCGGGATAAAGATGCCGATAAAAACACCGGTGGCGATACTCAGGGCGCTTACCCGGGGGCTCTGGTCGGGATGTATGATGTGGTTCAGCGCTTCCTGTATTTTAGGATGCCCTTTAAGTTTCAGCATCCAGCGCTCTAAAATGTTTTTATCCTGGCGGTTCACTTGCAAAACAGAAGTCTTTATCCTTGAATGATAACAAACCGCTAATCTAATCCATTTTACCAAAAAATACAGCTATTCTTTCAGATATTTTATTTCCCCCGCAAAGGTGCGATAAAAAAAAGCTTACCGGAACCTTTTGAGCGTGGCTTCCATAGAAAGGGAAAACCTTGCCAGAGTCCCCGGCACCGGCTATAATTGACAGTTCGCCAATTATATGATACTTTCGTGAATACTTCTATGCAGAAAATGGGCATATTGTCTTTTTTGGGGAGAACAAAAGATGACAGATAAAAATCGTCCCGTGCCGCCGGGCATGCGCGACATGAAAAAATGGAGTCTAAACAGACGTTCCTTTTTGAAAAAAGCGGGGCTGGCCGGGGCCATGCTGGCCTTGCCTTATGCCGGATACAAACTGGGCTCTGCCGTAAAAGATATGGAAGAGGCGTCCGCCGGTGATGAAAGCTACCGCCTTACCCGGGAGCAGTTCCAACGCTTGCAAATCGTGCAGGATATTTTGTTCCCATCGGAAAAGGATGCGCCCGGCGCCCGGGATATCAACGCCGCCGCCTATCTGCAGGCGGTTTTACTGGATGATCATGTGGATCCCGATGAACGGCGTTATCTGGTCAACGGACTGGACTGGCTGGAGGAAGAAGCACGGGAACGCTGGGAAAAGTCTTTCGTGAATATGCTGCCTCTGGAAAGGGAAGCTCTGATAGAACACCTGACCACGCACAACTGGGGGGAGAGCTGGCTGGCCTCGGTTCTGCTTTTTATATTCGAAGCCCTGCTCAGCGATCCCATTTACGGCGGAAATAGCGATGGTGTGGGTTGGAAATGGCTGGCCCATGTGCCCGGCCAGCCCCGCCCTGAACACAAACTGAAATATTACGGCAGCGACTGACTCCGGCAAGGCCGGAATAGGGGAGCGGATTGTAACAACAAAACAGCCTTTAGGCGGATAGAGAAAACAGTATGGATTTTGATGTATGCATAATCGGCAGCGGCGCGGGGGCCGGGCCGGTGGCTTATGAACTGGCCCGGGCCGGGCGGCAGGTGCTGGTGCTGGAAAAAGGCCCCTGGTATAAAACGGAAGATTTTAATAAGGACGAACTGGCCTGTTGCCGGCGCAGCGTTTACACCCCCTCCCTGACCGAGGAACGCCATGTGATTGAGGATGAGGACGGCGAGGGCGGTTGGCAGGCCACCTCTACTTTTGACAGCGGCAATGATTTCTGGAACGGTAATATGGTGGGCGGCTCCTCCAACCTGATGAGCGGCTATTTCCACCGTCTGAAACCGGTGGATTTCCGGTTGCTGTCGGAATTCGGCCCGATTGAAGGGGCCAACGTGGCCGACTGGCCCATCAGCTATGACGACCTGGAGCCCTATTACGCCAAAACGGAAAAGATTGTCGGTGTTTCCGGCCGGGTGGTCGCCCATCCGCAGCTGGAGCCGCGTTCCACGGCCGATTTCCCCTATCCGCCCCTGCAGGTGAATGAGGTAGCCCACTGGATTGACGCCGCCGCCCGGCGGCTGGGCTATCATGCCATACCCACGCCGCGGGCCATCCTCTCCCGTCCGGAGGATGAACGCAACAGTTGCTATTACTCCAACTACTGCGGCAGTTACGGCTGTTCCAGCGGGGCCAAAAGCAGCGCCCGGGTGGCTTTGCTGGAACCGGCGCTGAAAACGGGTAAGCTGCAAATACGCGACCGGGCCAAGGTGTTCAAGCTCCTCTCCGATAACAGCGGCAAGGTAACCGAGGCCCACTACTATGACCGGCGGGGCGAAGTGCAAAAGGTGAGCGCCCGGATTTTTGTTGTTGCCTGCCAGGCCATAGAAACCGCGCGGCTGCTGCTGGCCTCGCCCGGGCCGGCTCATGCGCATGGTTTGGGCAACAACCGCGGGCAGGTGGGTAAAAATCTGATCTTTTCCGGCGGCGGTTCGGGTAGCGGCCATTTCTATTTTGAAGACCTCAGCGATGAACAGATTGAAACAATAAAGCTTCCCGGCCTGTTTGTAAACCGCGCCCTGCAGGACTGGTACACCATCGATGATCCCGTTTTTGGCCGGGCCAAGGGGGGCACCATAGACTTCCTGTGGCGCCATGCCAATGGCATTACCCGGGCCAACCGCCAAAAATGGCAGGATGGTCAGTTGCTGTACGGTTTGCCGCTGAAGCGTAAAATGGAACGCTATTTTAAGCAGAGCCGCCATCTGCGCTTTGAAGTGTTTAACGACTGGTTGCCCACGGATGACTGCTTTGTCAGCCTCGATCCCAATGAAAAGGATCGATGGGGGGATCCGGTGGCCCGTTTCCGTGTGGGGTATCACCCCCAGGATCTGAGGGTGGGGCGCTTTTTGGCCGACCGGGCGGAGAAGCTTTTTAGGGAAATGGGCGCCCGTGATATCAGCAGCGGCGTCAGCGGAGCGCCACCCGCCAATCTGCAGGCCGGGGGCTGCCGCTTTGGTGACGATCCGGCCCATTCCGTGCTGGACAGGGATTGCCGTATGCACGATGCGCCCAACCTGTTTGTAACCGACGGCAGCTTTATGCCTACCGGGGGCAGCGTGCCCTACACCTTCACCATCTATGCCAATGCCTTTCGCGTGGCCGAGAGCATCAGGGAACAACTATAACGGCATTATGGCGCCCGGGCCGCTGCCCGGCTCTGTTTTTAACGCGGCTTGCTGTGATTTTTAACGTTTACAAATCCGCAGTCAGCCGTTATGTTCGCCCATCACTGATTTCAGTCATGAACACCAACTCCGGAATTCCTATGAGAAAATATCTGTTTTTTTTACTGCTTCCCCTTTTTACTTTCACATTGCAGGCTCAAAATATCGACAAACGGGGGCAGTGGAAGCCGGGTGAATTTGTAAACGACGTGTGGGGTTATGACGCGCCCGACGGGCGTTATTATGCCATCATCGGAGCGGAGAGCGGCACTTATGTGCTGGATGTCAGTAATCCGGCAAATATCAGCCAGGTGGGCTATGTCAAGGGCAATAAATCAATCTGGCGCGATATAAAAAGCTATAAACACTATATCTATGTTACCAATGAAAATTACGGTCTTGACATTTTGGATTTGAGCAATGTCCCTTCTTCGGTGCGCCATGTGCGCATGATGGATGTGCCGGGATATCATAATGTTTTTATCGATACGGCCACGGCGCAGATGTTTTTGGCCGATGCCGCTTCAGCCGGTGGTGTGGATGTTTATTCTCTGGCCGATCCCGAAAATCCAAAATTTGCCTACAGGTTCGGCACGGAAACCCATGATGTTTTTGTACGCGACCATATCGCCTATTGCGCCCAGGGCCGCAAGGGGACCATCGGCATATACAATCTGAATGATCCGGGCAATGTTTTTCTGATCAAGTCGCTGCCTATTCCCGATGCCGGATATGTTCACAATGTCTGGCTTTCCAAAAACAGCGATTATATGCTGAGCACGGAAGAGACCGTCCATAAAACCGTAAAGATCTGGGATATCCGTGATATGCAGAATATTAGCATGAAGGGGCAATATCTGGCTAATAACCAACTGGCGCATAATGTGCAGGTGGAAGGGGACTATGCCTATGTTTCCCATTATGAATCGGGTGTGGCCGTGCTGGATATTCACAATCCGGATCAGATGACTTTTGTGGGGGGCTATGATGCCTATCCGGCCGACGACAATGCCAATTACAACGGTACCTGGGGTGTTTATCCGCACAGCAAGTCGGGCATGATGTATCTCTCCGGGGATAACCACGGTCTGCTGGTGCTGCAATTTAACGGCGCGCGGGCCAGTTCCTATGCGGGTACGATCAGCGACGCGGAGAGCGGAGAATTTATCGCCGGGGCCCATATTCATCTGCCTTCCGCCGGTTTGGATATACACTCCGGGCCGCGGGGCGGATATTCTTTTTCCACCGGTCTTACACAAACCGAAACCATGCGGGTCAGCGCTTTCGGCTATGAGAGCCGGTCGTTGTCTATAGAGCCGAACAGCATGGGGCCGGATACGGTAAATGTGGAGCTGAACAGCGGCAGGCGTACACGGCTGCGTGTACGGGTAAAAGACCCCCAGGGCGCGGGAGTCTATGGGGCCCGGGTACAGTTGCGGGTGGAGAGCACTTTGCTGGCCCAACCCCGGGTGTATGAGGGTTATAGCAATGAGGAGGGGCTGGCCGTTCTGGAAGACCTGCCTCTTTCCGATCCGCAAGAGGCGGTCTACACCTCTTTGCAGGCAGACGGACAAGATATTCCCTATACCTATGCCTCTTTTGACACCCTGATCCTGGAAGATGTGGCCTATAACGACATAGTCGTACAACTTAGTACGCCGGAGGTATTGATAGTCAACGGCGATCCCCGGGGGGCCTATAGCGACTATATCCGCCAGGCTCTGGGGAATATCGGCGTTACCGGTTCCGTCTATGAACTGGCGTCCCGAGGCACCCTGCCCGGCGCGGCCTACACCGATCGTCTGCAGGTTAAGCGGGTAATCTGGATAACCGGAGATGCCGAAGACGAAGTGTTAAGCAACGGCGCCCAGGATTCGATTAAGGATTTTCTGCGCTCCGGCGTCAATGTGCTGCTCTCCGGTCAAAATATAGCGGAATATTTACAGGCAACGGGCAGCAGCTTTTTAAGCGAATGGCTGCGCGTGGCCTACTTTGCCAATACCACCTCCAATGTGCTGGGGGTGGACGGGGATCATCCCGTGGGCAGCGGTATCGGGCAGATCGCTCTTTATGCGGAGGGCGGGGCCCAAAACCAGACCTCTTCGGATCTGATGAAGGCACTTACCGATAAGGGGGCCAGCAGTGTGATCTGGTATGGCGGTTCCCCGGCCAACACCGCGGCCGTGGCCGTGCCCTATGAGGAATACGGCAGCAAGCTCTTTTTTGCCGGTTTCGGTATTGAGGCGGTGGCCGCCGGCAATGAGAATCAGGCGGCCCTGGATAAATTACTGGGCAATGTGATCAACTGGTTTGATAACATCTCCGCCCTGACGCCTCCGCCGGAGAAGGTGGCCGGGCGATTTACCCTGGCGGCCAACTATCCCAACCCTTTCAATCCCTCCACGCGCATTCAATACCGCCTGGCGCGGAAAACGGCGGTGCGTCTGTCGGTGTTTGATGTGGCCGGCCGGGAGGTGGCGGTTCTGGTGGACGGGGTACAAAGCCCGGGCAGCCATGCGGTAACCTTTCAGGCGGCGGATCTGACCTCCGGCGTCTATTTTTACCGGTTGCGCGCGGGCAGTTATATGGAAACCCGGCGTATGATTTTGTTGCGATAAAAGATTTTAAGAAAAGGCGTAATGGTGTAAAGCTCCTTCCTGGATCAAGGTGGGAGCTTTTTGGTTACGGTTTATCCTGCCAGGGCTTTATCAAAAACGTCAACCGGCTGGCAGCCCAGTATGGCTTGTTTGCCCCACATAAAGGCGGGCAGGGTGGTCAGTCCCAGTTTTTGGGCATTGTAACGGCGTTTGTCCAGTCGTAACTGATATTCCATATTGGTAAGGGCCGCCACAGCCGGAGCACCGTCCAATCCGCACAGGGTGGCCACCTGGGCCAGCACCGTTTCATCTTCCAGATTGATCTGCTCCTGCCAGTAGGCCTGCAATGTGGCCTGCCAGAACTCCGGCAACCGTCCGGCATCGCGGGCATACTCGGCCATCAGCAGTACCTTGCGTGTGTTATAGGTCTTCTCCGGCATGCGCACGTCCGGCAGGTTAAAGGCGGCGGCAAACTTCTCCACATAAGCCTTAAAGGGCGCGTAGCGCGGATCGTTGATATGGACTCCGCCGGGAGGTGTTTGCGGATGCAGCTCCAGGCCCAGATATAAAAATTCCGCCCCGTGCCGCGCCTTCAGGTAGGGGATGATCGTCTCCTCGGCTATATAGCAGAAGGGGCAGATAATATCCGAAAAGAGTTTTATGGTTATCACAGCATAAAAATCCTATTTTAAATTAATTGAATGTAAACAGGCCCTCAGGCGCGGATATGCCGGGTCAGCCGGTTTTTCATATGTTAAATGTTTAAACTCTAACTTAAAAGCAAAATATTCCGCCAGTGTATCCTGTATATAAAATTTTTGTGACCCGTGCCGATGATCAACAGGCCCTGGCGGTTTGTCCGTTTCCCCCCCATCCACCGTTTGGGCGGTAAAAACTTTCCGCTTTTCGGGAAAAACTTACCTCGAAACCGTTTTTCAACCGTAAGTCATTACGGGAATTCACATTCATAACCCCCTGTAAAACATATAATTATATCCGGCTGTTCGCTTGTGGCACGGTAGTTGAAGTCCGTTGTGGTGGAAAACCAGCAAAGGAAACGCGCATGCAGTTTGAATTGACAAAACTAAAACAGGCCATGATGGGCCAGGTCGACCGAAATAATGTGGTGGCCAACAACCTGTCCAATGTGACCACCGCCGGCTTTAAAAAGGACGAGCCTTTTTTTCACACCCTCGAGGACGAATTGGATATCAGCAAAAGCATGTCGCAGGCTACCGATATGAGCCAGGGTGATTTGCGCAATACGGGCAATCCTCTGGATTTGGCTATTTCCGGTGACGGTTTTTTTACCGTGGAGCGGGGCGACAGCGAGGTTTATACGCGCAGCGGCTCTTTCCGCATTGATAACGACGGTGTTCTGCGCACCCGTGACGGATTGCCGGTTTTGGGCGAAGGGGGCTGGATCAATGTCTTCTCCGAATTCGGCACACCTTCGCAGATAACCATTACCGAAAAGGGGGAGGTTTTTGCCGACGGGGAACTGATGGATCGTCTGTTGATCACCGCTTTCGAAAACCCCAAGGCCCTTCGTAAGGCCGGATCCAATTTTTTTGAAGCCCCAAAAGGAGCCCTGCCTTTTGAGATGGAAGAACCCGGCGTTAAACAGGGCTTTCTGGAAGATTCCAATGTGAATCCGGCCCAGGAGATGATAGAACTGATTGAGGTGCAACGCCAGTTTGAGAGTATGCAGCGCATGGTGCGCACCCTGGATGACGTCTATAAATCAGCCGTCAATAAATTAGGAATATACCGTTAAAAGGAGTTAAGAAGATGCGTGCATTAAAAACCGCGGCTTTGGGTATGACCGCCCAGCAGATGAATGTGGATATAATCGCCAACAATCTGGCCAACGTCAACACCACCGGTTTTAAAAAATCGACCATTGAATTTCAGGATTTGCTTTACGAAACCATGCAGACGGGCAACCGCGATGGTGAAAAGGGCCGGGAAAATCCCAATCAATTGCAGGTGGGGTTGGGTAACCGGGCCATAGCCACCAATCGTTCCTTCAGCGAAGGCACCGTGGCCGAAACCGGCAATCCCCTGGATATCGCCATCAACGGTAAAGGCTTTTTTCAGGTGGAAATGCCCGACGGCACCTATGCATACACCCGGGACGGTTCATTGAATGTTAACTCCGAGGGCAAGATCGTCACCAACTCCGGCCTGCCCATCGTACCGGATATCAATATCCCCGAGAACAGCCAAAGCCTCAGCATTTCACAGAACGGTGTTATTTCGGTAATGCTGAACGGCGAGGTGGAAGCGCAGGAACTGGGACAAATCGAGCTGGTCTCTTTTATGAATCCGGCCGGGCTGGAAGCCTTGGGGGGCAACCTGTTTATCCAGACGGAAGCCTCCGGTGATCCGGTTTACGGCAATCCGGCCGAGGAGGGCATGGGCAGCCTGATGCAGGGCTATCTGGAGAAATCCAATGTGGATGTGGCCGAGGAGATGATCAATCTGATTGTGGCCCAGCGTGCCTATGAAATGAACTCCAAGGCCGTGCGTACCGCGGATGAACTGATGAGTCTGGCCAACGGATTAAAAAGGTAGGTGGGATGAGTAAACGTTTTTACCTCCTCCGGATGTTGTTGTTTTTGACGGCGGCGCTTTATGCCGGGGAAAAACCGGCCCGCGATCTGTCGGCGGCCACAACGGAACTTTTTAGCCGTCAATGGAATATCCCGGCCGGGGAATTGGATATTAGCTTCCGCAAACAACCGCCGGAACTGAAAACGGTGAAGTATGACGCCCTGAAAGTAACCAGCAGCAAACGTCGCCTCAATACCGGTGTGCAAACCGTGTGGCTGGAACTGTACTGGCAGGAGCAACGGGTACGCCGGCTGCCGCTGACCGTCGACGTTTCGGTAAAACGCAAAGTGGCCGTGGCCGGCAGAAAGATCAAAAGGGGCGAAGTGGTAACCCCGGCCGATATCCGCTATGTGATGAAGAAGATCGGACGCGACTGGCGCCAGTATGTGAGCACGGATGATCCGCTGACGAATGTGGAAGCCAAGCAAAGTATCGCCGAAGGCAAGGTACTCACCAAGCGATTGTTACGGCCCATCCCGCTTATTCACCGCGGCGATGCCGTTAAGGTGGAAATTACGGCGGGAAAACTTTCCCTGGTAACCGATGGCCGGGCCATACAGGATGGGGTTCAGGGTAAAAAAATAAAAGTGAAATTATCCACCGGAAAAACCGTACAGGCCCGCGTTGTAAAATCCGGCTGGCTGGTTGTACGATAGGAGTCGTTATGAAAATAAAATATATCATGACCGGTTTGATCCTGTTAACGCAGATGGCCGTTTCACAATCCCTGTATTCGGATGTCAAGGCCCGCAAGGTCGGAGATGTGCTTTCGGTACTGGTTATTGAAAGCGCGGATGCTTTGCGGGAATCACAAAATAAAAGCGCCCAGTCCAGTGATATGAAACTGGGGGCCAAGGCCACCGGTAACGTGACCTCCTTTCTGCCCCTGTTCGGCGCCTCCAGCAACCTGTCCACCAATTCCCGGGCGGGTGACGGCACCAGCCAGAAGGATAAGCTGCGCGGACGCATCACCGTGCGCATTACGGAGATTACCGAAAACGGCACCTATAAAATAGAAGGGGAGCGGACGCTTAATGTGAATGGCGAAGAGAACGTGATGAGCCTGGAAGGCTATGTGCGTCCCCGCGATATCTCCACCGCCAATACCGTCTACTCCTACAATGTGGCCGATGCGGAGATTATTTACAAAAAAGGGGGCATTACCAATTTAATAGACGACGGCTTCTTCGGCAGCACACTGACCAAGCTGGTCGGACTGGGCATGGTGGCCGCCGCACTCGGTTATTTATCACTAAAGTAACGGAACCGTAAAATGAAAAGCTTAATGAAAACCCTGAATCTGGCCTTGCTGCTTGCCCTGTTTGCCACGGATGTGAACGGACAGGTAAGGATAAAGGATGTTGTCTCCTTTGAGAATAACATGCAAAGCAGCCTGGTGGGTTACGGTCTGGTTGTGGGGCTGAACGGCTCGGGAGACCGTTCTTCCACCAACCGGGGTTCGGTATTCACCATCCAGACCATCAGCAACATGCTGGAGCGCTTCGGTATAACCGTTCCCCGGCGGCAGTTGCGAACGCGCAATGTGGCGGCGGTGATGGTTACGGCGGTTCTCAAACCCTTCAGCACGGTAGGCGCCCACTTTGATATCGTTGTCTCTTCCCTGGGCGACGCCACCAGTCTGGAAGGAGGCGTGTTGTTACCCACACCGTTGATGGACCCCGGCGGCACACCCTATGCCATGTCCCAGGGGCCGCTTTCCATCGGGGGCTTTAATGTGGAAACACGCTCCGGGGAAAAGTTGCGCAAGAATCACGCCCTGGTGGGCCGGGTACCCAACGGCGGCACTCTGACCGCTCTGCCCGATAAGCAGAATTACGATTTTAACAAGCCCATGCGCCTCTTTTTACTGGAACCCGATTTTACCACCGCCAACCGCATCGCCGCGGCCATCAATCAGGTCACGGCCACGGAAGAGACTCAGTATGCCAAAGCCCTGGGGCCCGGTATCGTGGAGCTGACCCTGCCCGATTCCCTTAAAAGCTATCAGGGCGCCGTTACCTTTATCTCTTCCATAGAAACCCTGCCGGTACAGGTGGATGTGGAGGCCCGGGTGGTCATTAATGAGCGCACCGGCACCATTGTGGCCGGAGGAGCGGTAACCATCGGCGAGGTAATGATCTCACACGGCAATCTGACCATCCATACCCGTACCACGCCGGTGATCTCCCAGCCCAATGCCTTTAGCAGCGGCGGAAACACGGTTGTGGCGGAAGTCAGTAACACCGTGGTGGACGAGGAAGAAGCCCGTAACGCCGTTATCCGGGAAACCACCACCGTAACCGATCTGGCTTTGGCCCTGAACACATTGGGGTTAAAACCGCGCGATATCATCGCTGTGTTCCAGGCCATTAAGCAGGCCGGTGCCTTACGGGCACAGCTTATTATTAACTAAAGGAATGCTCATGGGTGATTTTAAAATAGACACAGCTTTTGTCAGTCTCAATAAACCGGCACAAAGTTTAAAACAAGACGCCACTGCCGACCCTCTTAATAAGGAAGAGGCCCGTTTGCGGGAGGTCAGTAAGAAAATGGAAGCCCAGTTTTTGAATACTCTGGTTAAAGCGATGGAAAAGACCGTACCCCGGGAGAATAACAAACAAAATATGGTCAGCATGATGTTTAGCGGAGTTATGAGCAAAGCCATGGCCGAACAGGGCGGGATCGGGATGGCGGATTTTATCTATAATTCCCTGAAGGATAAGGAAAGTCCGGATTTGTCCCTGCTGAACCAAATGCCGGCCGTTGAAACACCAATGCTATTAAACCCCTTAACGGATGAGGATTATGAGTAACACTAAAATGAATGAGCTGTTTTCCATATTACTGGAGGAAACATCCACCTATGAAAATTTGGGAGAGCTGGCGCGCGGCAAACAAAAGGCGCTGGTGGATGGTGATACGGTTGAAATTAACCGTTTTAGCTCCATGGAAAACGCCTTACTGAAACGTGCCGAAAAACTTACCGGCCTGAGAACCCTCCTGCTCGCCCGGCTAATGCCGGAAGAAGGCGAGAAAAAACTGAATACCCTGAATGATTTTATTCAGTACCATGACCTGACGCGCCAACCGGAATGGCTTTCCATGAAGGAGCGTTTGGAAACAGCGGTAAATACCCTGAAAAGACTGACCTATGAGAATACCATGCTTATTCACACTTCCCTGAGCCTGATGCAGGACCTGGTGGCCTATTGTTATCCGGAAAGCGGTCAGGATTATGCGCTTTATACGCGTGAGGGCGTTTCCAAAACACCCGGGAGAACCGTTGTCAATTATGGTGCATGATATGGAAAAATTCAAGCGCGAGGCCTATGATCATCTTTTGGATTTGATAGTGCAGGAAATATCCGCCTACGGATGGGTTTATAAGATAATGACCCGGCCGGTAAATCACGGAGAAGGGAAAATGGTGACGGAAAGGATATTAAGAAAAGCGGCGGAATTAACCCGCAAGAGAAAGGCGGCCACCGCTTTACTTTACGCCGTGCTTATTCCGGGGCACACCGAGGCCACTCTGCCGGAACTTATCGCCCTGTTGCCGCGAAAAGAGCAGCAGATTTGGAACCGCTTCCGTGAAAGGCTGCGCATAACGTATACAAAAGCTATGGAAAGCTATAACCTGTCGGCCACCGATGATACCGCCTGGCGTCAATCCACTATGTACCCGCGGGTCAGACGCGCCCGGGCCGCTTTAAGTGAAGGATAAACACTATGTCCATATCATCCATGTTTGAAATAGGGCGGCGTTCACTAAGTGCTTATAAATCCGCTATCGACGTCACTTCGGGAAATATTGCCAATGCCAACAATCCCGGCTATACGCGCCGCCGGGTGGATTTGCGCAACCTGACACAAACCAACGGCGTTCTGGGGCGCCTGGGCTCCGGAGTGGCCCCGGCCGACCTGATGCGCACCCGGCAGCGTTTTGCCGAAACGGCCCTGTGGCGTGAAAACGCCGGCCTGTCCAAATATCAACAGTCCGAAGCCCTGCTGCAACAGGTGGAAAGCATCTTTGGCGATTCCAGCAGTGGCGGACTGAGCAGTGTGTTAAGCGAATTCTGGAACTCCTGGAATGATCTGGCCAATGATCCCGAAAGCGATGCCCTGCGCAGCCTGGTTAAAAACAAGGGACAGCTATTGGCCGACAGCATGAACAATACCTATAACCGCACCCTGCAATTCCAGCAACAGGTAAAACCGCAAATTACATCCACGGTCAATGACATCAACCGTATCGGCAGACAGCTTATCAATATCAACAAGGAACTGCGGGTTAGCGATAATCCCGATCTGATGGACAGCCGGGATCAGTTGATCACCGAACTTTCCAAAATGATCAATATAAATGTCAAGGAAAAGGACAACGGCGAGGTGAGTATTTTCTTTGGCGGATACATTCTTATCTCCGATACCAAGCAAAATGAGTTATCGGTTAACTATAACACAGACAGCGCCGTTCAGTCGGTGGGTGTGGTTTTCAAGGACAGCAATTATGAGCCGGAAATAGAGGGGGGCAGCCTGGCCGGGCTGGTGGATACCTTTAACAATAAAGTTCCCTCCTATCTGGATAGTCTGGATACCCTGGCCGTGAATGTGGCCGAAAAGGTAAATGAATTGCATGCCGCCGGTTATAATGTTGCCGGCACCACCGGTGTAAACTTTTTTGACGACGGTGTTAGCGGGGCCTCTTCCTTTCGCATGAACGCGGCCATCGTGGAAGACCCCACCCTGATCGCCACCCGCGCGGCCACGGAAGGGGTGGGCAGCAACAGCGTGGCGGAATCCATCTTTAATTTGCAGTTTGATACCATTGTGGAGAATCAGGCGCCGTCGGATTTTTTCACCAATCTGCTCTCCGTCATCGGTTCCGATATCGATAACGCCTCGTTCCTTCGCGAAAGCCAGGAACTGATTACCCAAAATCTGCAAACTCAAAAGGACCAGGTGGCCGGCGTCTCCCTGGATGAGGAGATGACCAAACTTGTCCAGTATGAACAGGCCTATCAGGCGGCGGCGAAAATCATCAATACCGTCGATCAAATGTTAGAGACAGTGTTAAGTTTACGCTAAACAGGGAAGTAGAGGTATAAACGATGCGTGTCACACAAACCATGTTAAGCAGAAATGCCCTTTACCGGCTGGGCCAGCGCCGGGAGGCTATGGATGATATCCAAAACCGTATTTCCAGCGGCCGCAGGGTGCAAAAGGCTTCCGACGATCCCACCGCCTTCTCACGGGCGGAACGGATGACCACCCGTATCACCCAAAACGAACAGTATCTGCGCAATATCGATTCCTCCGAAGCCTGGATTGACAATACGGTTTCCCTGATGCAATCCCTGAGCGAGGTGGTTATCCAGGCCAAGGATATGGCTAACCGGGGAGCTGACGGACAGGCGGATGCCAATATACGTAATACCCTGGCCGATCAGACCGAGTCGCTGTTGCAGGAAGCCCTGAGCATAGTCAATTCTCAATATCTTAATAAAAGTGTTTTTGCCGGCAGCGATACGCAAATCAAGAACCCCTTTGTGGAAAATGCCGGTGTGGTTTCCTATCTGGGTAACGATCAGAGCATGTCGCGCCAGTACTCCGAGAATGTGAGCATAGAGATCAATGTGGATGGTCAGTCGATAATGGATACGGGTGTGTTTGATGCCATGAGCGATCTGATAACCTCTTTACGCGCCAATGACGAGAACGCCATCCGGGCAACGATTGATGACCTGAAAACGGCGGGGGATAAAATGTTGGGGCTGACGGCGCTGGCGGGTACGCGCTCTTCCAATTTACGCCTGATTCGCAACCGGCTGGAGCAGACCAATATCGATCTGGAAAGTTTCCGCTCCGAGGCGCGGGATGCCCGTTTGGATAAGGAGATCGTCAGTTTCCAAACCGAACAGATATCCTATCAGGCCGCCTTACAGGTAACGGCCAAAACCATTAAT
This sequence comes from Calditrichales bacterium, assembly GCA_015493745.1. GTDB lineage: Bacteria > Calditrichota > Calditrichia > Calditrichales > J004 > J004. The sequence goes on along the minus strand of WGCN01000005.1, from coordinate 41,010 downwards.
CTGAATATTCTGCAGTATCTGGGATAAGCCATGGGCGCCGTTTCCGCATTGACTTACACACAAACGGGTGAGGGCTACCGTAGTGCGGAATATGCCGCGGCCTGTGATCATATCGGCGAAGCCCTGCCCCTGGCGCGGGCCGGAGGATGGCTGATAAAACGGCCGCTGGCAGGTACCCCATATTTTGACCTTGCCGCTCCTTATCCGCTTTTTGATGTACGGGACTGGTCTTTGCTGGAAAATGACTTCTCCGGCCTCGATAAGGAGAAATTTGTCACCGTTACCGTGGTGGCGGATCCGCTGGCCGATGTTTCCTATCATGATCTTTTTACCCTTTTTCCCGAACGGCATGTAAAATTAAAGTCCCATTTTATTGCCGATCTTTCCCGCAATATTGAAGACTTTGTATCGCCGGGTCACCGTTATAAGGCGCGCCGGGCCCTAAAAAAAGCGACCGTCGATCATGTCACCGATAAAGAGGCCTGTCTTTCGCAATGGATCAATCTTTACGCTCAACTGATCGAACGGCACCATATCGGCGGCGCGGCGCTGTTTTCCCCATCCTCCTTTGCCCGGCAGTTGGCCATGGAGGAGATGCATCTTTTTGCCGCCCGGGAAGGGGAGGAAACCGTGGCCATGCATTTGTGGCTGGAACAGGGAAACCGGGTGTATTACCATCTGGGGGCCTCATCGCAAAGAGGTTATGAACTGCGTGCCACCTACGCCATCATGTGGGAAGCGCTCCATTTTTTTAAGCGGAAGGGGATTGCCGTGGCCGGTCTGGGCGGTGTTGCCGGTAACAGTGATGATCCCGGGAATGGCCTGGCACAATTCAAACGGGGATTTTCAACAGGTAATTTACCGTCCATGTTGTGCGGAAAAGTAATGAACCCGGGGGTATATGACCGATTAAGTAAGGAGAGAGGAAAGGAGGATAGTCCCTTTTTCCCAAAATACCGACACGATGAGTTCAGGAGTGCTTAATGCCCCTTACCGCGGAGTTTAAGAAAAACGCCAGACTGGAGAAGTATCTTGATGATCTAAACAGTCTGTTGGCCGCCACGGAAATCGAGGCCATCGCCCGCAAAAGGGCCCATCCCAAATATCCGGTTATTTTTATCGTCGGGGCTCCCGGCAGCGGCACCACGCTGGTAATGCAATGGCTGGCCTCCACCGGGCTGTTCAGTTACCCCAGCAATCTGATCGCCCGTTTTTATAAGGCGCCCTATCTGGGGGCCAAAATCCAAAGGATGCTTACCGATCCGGAGTTATCCTTCCGTGAAGAGGTGATGCTGCCCGGCGCCGATAATGAAGATTTTTTTTCATCCGACTTGGGACAGACACGCGGATTGTTTGCCCCCAATGACTTTTCCGCCTTTTGGGATCATCTATATGGTCGCACGCAAAACCTGGATTATTGCATCGAAGAGGTTGCCGGCCTGGATGTGGCTTATGCCCGGAGCGAACTGGCCGCATTCGAATCGGTTCTGGATCGTCCCCTTGTCTTTAAAGCCATACAGTTATGTCTGCAAATATCCTTTTTAAGCACCATGCTGCCCAATGCCCTGTTTTTCTTTGTCCGTCGTCATCCTTATTATACGGCACAATCGATCTACAGAGCCCGTCAGCGCATGTTTGGCGATACGACCCGCTGGTTTTCTCATAAAATCCCGCAATACGCCCGGCTGGCTACGCAAACAGCTTTTAAGCAAGTGGCGGGACAGGTCTACTATACTAATAAGCTGATAGAAGAACAACTGCAACAACTACCCGCGGCGCGCCGGCTTGATATTGACTATGATGATTTTTGTATCGCGCCCAAAAGGGTATGGCAAGGGGTTAATAAAAAATTCAATCATCTGGGCTTTACCCTGCATAGTAATTATTACGGGCCGGATTCCTTTGAGAGCCGGAACGCCGTTCGCCTGCCGGAAACGGAGAAGCAGCGCATCATAGCCGCCTATTATTCGCTTTCCGGGGAAAAAATAAAATTGTAACAACCGGGCTTTCCTCCCCGCGGCCTTTGTAAAGGGCAATTTATTCCCGCCATTCAGAAAATCTTTCCATCCGTTAAGGCGCGGACACGCCCCCGCATGGGAATGGTATATTTATAAGTTATATATTTTCAGTAGTTTAGCATGTGTCGTTTTCCATGGCACGGATATTGATAGATAAGTTTTCATATCGTCCGTTTAGGGTAAAGGCCCGAAGGATAAACATTATATGGAACGCACAGATGGACACGATGAGCAAAGATGACCTGTTAAATACCTTTGAAACGGCGCACAGCTCCGGCGACGCCTTGATGGTTACGCGGCCCGATCTGCCGCCACTGGAGGAGTTTACCGCCTATCTGGAAAAAATCTGGGACAGGAAATGGCTGACCAACAACGGTCTTTTTCACCGGCAGCTGGAAGAACGCCTGGCGGACTATCTGGGGGTCGGTTATGTCAGCCTCTTTTCCAACGGGACGCTGGCCCTGCTTTCGGCCCTGCAAGTGTTGCGCATCAAAGGGGAGGTGATCACCACGCCCTATAGCTTTGTGGCTACCAGCCATGCCCTGAACTGGAACGGCATAACGCCCGTTTTCTGCGACATCGATCCCCTGACCCTCAATCTCGATCCGGCGCGTATTGAAGCGCTGATCACGCCAAATACCACGGCCATCCTGCCGGTGCATGTTTACGGCAATCCCGCCAATGTGCGCGAAATCGAGCGCATCGCCGACGTTTACGGATTGAAGGTGATCTATGACGCCTGCCATGCTTTTGCCGTAAGAGAGGGACAGGAAAGTATTTTGAACTATGGCGATCTTTCGGTGCTGAGTTTTCATGCCACCAAGATTTTTACCACCATGGAAGGGGGCGCCATAGTAACCAATGACGCCAAGCTGAAGCAGCGCATTGATTATATAAAAAATTTCGGCTTTGCCGATGAAACCACGGTGATGGCGCCGGGCATCAACGGTAAAATGAATGAGATGCAGGCCGCCCTGGGCTTGTTGCAGCTGAAATATGTGGATGAGCGCATCCGCGCCCGGGAAAGACTGAGCCGTCTGTACCGGGAATTGCTGGCCGGTCTGCCGGGGCTGACCCTGTTGCACCGCGCTCCGGAAGTGGAACATAACTGGGCCTATTTTCCGGTATTTGTGGAGCAGGGGGGTCGGGACGCTCTGTACGGGGCCCTGCGGGAGCGTAATATTTACGCCCGTCGCTACTTTTATCCGCTGATCAGCCATTTCCCCATGTATCGCGGATTGCCGTCGGCCGTGCCGGAAAATCTGCCCGTGGCCGAAGCCGCCGCGCAAAAGGTGATCTGCCTGCCGCTCTATCCCGCCATGGAAGAGGCCGATGTGGAAAGGGTATGCGGGGTTGTAAGGCAGGTTTGGGAAAAAGGCTTTGTTACGGCTGACGAATGTTTCCGGGAATAAGAGATGCTGGAAAAAGGCTTTGTGTTTGCCGGTAATCGATTTTATGTGCTGGGGGAAATGCTTCGATTGGGCGTCCGGCCCATAAAAATTTATGCCGTGCCCAACTCCTGGCTGGAAAGGACTTTACTGGAGAAGCGGATGGTATATACAGCGCTCCCGGAGAAAAGGAATTTTGTTGATGAACTGGAAGAGCTGTCATTTGATTTTCTGATTGCCAACGGCTTGCCGCATATATTGCCCGTAAGCCGCCTGCGGAAAGATACGGAAAAGCAGTTTATCAATATTCATCCTTCATGTTTGCCGGATCTGAAGGGAGCCGATCCGCAGCCTGCAGCGCTTTTATTCGGGCGGGACTCCGGCGCCACATGTCATTACATGAACGACGCTATCGACGCGGGAGATATTATCAGTAAAATTAAGATAGAGTACGAAACGACAATGGATGCCGGTTTATTATACCAGCTTACCTTTCGGGCGGAAAAAGAGGTCTTTAACAGGGCATGGCACAGAAAATTTGCACCCATGAAAAAAGAGAAAGAGCCGGGAAAGGCTATTTATTACTCTTTTCGCGAAAAGCACCTGCAAATCGACTTTAGCGACAGCGCCCGCGAAATTGCGCGGCGGGTAAAGGCCTTTAATACGCCCAATAAAATGGCGCGTTTTACACATGACGGCAGGGAGTGGCGGGTTGGAGACGCCTCCATATTACATAATAGCTATATGCGTCAAACCTTCCTTTCCTCCAGGGAAAATGAAATTGTCCTTTGCTACCAGAACAACATTGTCATCAAAAAACAGGATAAATTCCTGGCCCTGAAACATTTAAAATCAGACCACGATAAAATGCCTGCCCCCGGCAAGATACTGTATAACGAAATCCTGAAGCAAGGTGTGGAAGATGAAGTGGAGTAAAAGAGGCCGCATTTTTGATCCCCGTGACCGCTATCCCTTTATGAGGCACTATGCGCAGGTTCCCACGCCGATGCGCATCAGCCGGGATGTATTACGCATCTATTTTACCACCCGCCCCCGGGCGCATGACGATGGGCGCTTTATCAGCCGCACCGCATATATAGACGTTCAGGCCCATGATCCGTCACAAATTATTGATATTGCCGCTCAGCCTTCTTTTGATTGCGGTAATGCGGGTACCTTTGATGAATTCGGTGTAATGCCCGGATTTGTACAATATGATCAACAGGGACAAAAAGTCGAACTCTGGTATACGGGGTGGACTCGGATGGAATCCGTGCCTTTTTGCACACGCATAGGAAAAGCTTTTAGTAATGATGGCGGTAAAACGTTTCAGCGTTATAACGATGGCCCTTTTTTGGGCTTGGAGAACAGTGATCCCTTTCTAATAAACGGGCCTTTTTATATGTATGATAATGGCCGTCATCATTTATGGTACGCATCCGGACGGGAATGGTTATGGTCCGGTGAGCGATATGAGATTGTCTATCAGATAAAACACGCCCTTTCCAATGACGGCGTGCACTGGGAACGGGAAAGGGAGTTTTGTATCCCTACCCGTTTAGAAAACGAGGCCCAAAACCGGCCAACGGTGATAAGATACGGGGGACGATATCACATGTGGTATTGTTATCGCCCGGCGCTGGACTTTAGAAAAGGCCGGGGAGTGGGGTATCGGCTGGCCCATGCCGTTTCGGATAATTTGCGGACATGGATATTGGAGCATGAATCCGAAGGTTTGGAGCTAAGTGATTCCGGTTGGGATTCGGAAATGATGGCCTATCCCTATGTGTTGGAAGTGGATGGCAAAATTTATCTTTTTTATAACGGAAACTATTTTGGAAAAGAAGGATTCGGTTATGCCGAACTTACAGGAGAATAAATATGGACTATCTTGAAGGACAATTTGAAACAAAGAAGTTTTCTGCCATGAAAAAGCCCTATTATGAAGGCTTGCAAACCATTTTCGATCTGGATTATTCGCCGGAGGATTTTATCCATCATTTTCCTGCTTTTACCGGACACATGACCCTGTCACGATTTTTGGTGCTCTATGAGGCCTATAAAATGGTACGTGATGTGGCCGGTCATATTGCCGAGGTGGGTGTGTATAAAGCGGCCTGCACTCTTTTTTTTGCCAAGCTGTTGCAAATCTTCGAACCGAATGCTCTTACCTTGGTGCATGGCTTTGATTGGTTTGAGGGCAATCATGTAACGGAAGAAGAGAAAAATGTTCTGGAAGGCTCATATAAGGAAGATTACGGACGCGTAAAAAAACTGGTAAAAGCACAGGGGCTCGATAACATTGCGCACATACACAAACTGGATGTGGTCAATGAACTGAAAGGTTTTTTTGAGGAGAACGCTTATATGCAGTTTAAATTGGTTTTCCTCGACGCCGGTATGCATGATGTGGTTTACTCCGCAATAAACGAGTTCTGGCCTAGAATTACCAGCGGCGGGATGCTTATCCTCGATCAGTTCAATCACGAGCTTTCACCCGGGGAAGCGCGTGCCGTTAAGGAATTGCTTCCCGAAGCCCGGATCAAAACCTTTCCTTGGGGATGGATGCCCATGGCCTATATCATAAAACCATAGGATGAAAACCGAAAGGTTAATGAAAAGTAATTATTTGAAGATAGATAAGTAGTCCCCGGAGAACAAAATATGAATATTGAAGAATACAGAAATATGGCTCTTCTCGAAACCATGCCCCGAAAAGATTTTAATAAAATATTTTGTATCGGTTATAATAAAACAGGTACCACAACACTGGAACTGGTACTCCGGGCTCTCGGTTACAGGCTACCCGATCAAAGGGAGCAGGAAATGCGCATTGTAAAGCAACTTTATTTGGGAAATTTTCAACCACTCAGAGAGTTCTGTGAGCAATATGACGCTTTTCAGGACATGCCGTTTTCCCAGGGGGTTGCCTATGCCCAGGCGGATTGCCTTTTTCCCGGAAGTAAATTTATCCTCACGGTAAGAGACCCACAAGAGTGGTTTGACAGCCTGGTCCGTTTTCATTTAAACGGCGTTCTAAAGAGACAGGGGATTACAAGTTTGGATCAGCTTGATGAATCGTCATTCAAAAATAAAAATATCTACCTGTATGAAAATTACTTTTATGATGTGCTAAAATATATGGTTATTGCGGACGTCAATGGTTATGAACTGGAATATGACTGGAACCGGGCCTATGACAGGGATCACAGGATAGGCATTTATAGTGAACGTAACAAGGAAATTATTAAATATTTTCAAAACAGACCGGATAGTTTATTGGTGATTGACCTGACAAGGGAGAAGGATATTTCGAAAATTCTTAAATTTTTAAATTTGCCTGAAAAACTTAACATGCAAATGCCTCATCTAAATATTTCCAGGTAAGGCGGGAAAAATAATTCATTCCCGGCCGTTGGGCCGGGGGCAATATATTCCGCCCCGCGGGTAAAATATTTCCCTTCATTGGCACTTTTTTTTTCTCTATTTGACTATAAGTATCTGTTTTTTAATTGTTTATCATTCATTAAGGCCTCTGGCATAATATTTGATTAATCTGCTTTAGCAAATACCGGGTTGCCTGTTTTGCCGGGGTAATTATATCATATTGATGACGGAGATATCACGATGAACGATAAATTGAATACACTGATGGCCGACTTGCTGCGCATGGACAGCAGTCAGGTTAATGATGAACTGACCATGGCGGAAAGCGATGTTTGGGATTCACTAAAACATATGGAGCTTATCGTTACCCTGGAGGATGAGTTCGATCTGGAGCTAAGTCCCGAGGATATTATAAATATGATGAGTGTGAAGGCTATACGCGAAGTTCTGGAACGGAAGGGAATAAAAAACTAAATGAACCTTGAAAAAAAAAGCGTTCTGCTTACCGGCGGGGTGGCGGGCATCGGTAGGGAAATAGCTCAAAAGCTTATGGAAAGAGGAGCCTGTCTGGCGGTTGCGGATATAAATCCTTCCGGTCTTGAACAACTGGCCGCGGAACTGCCCGGATGCGTAACCTATTTGTGTGATATCAGTGATCCCACCCAGGTGGATGAATGTGTCGAACGCTGGTTTGAAAAACAGGGTCATATCGATATTCTGATCAACAACGCCGGGATATTATTTAATAAGCCGTTGGTGCGTTTCGGTCCCGGCGGGGTGGAAAAGCATGACGCCGCTTCCTGGCAAAAGGTAATCGATGTTAACCTGAGCGGTACTTTTTACATGACCTCCAGCGTGGCCGCCAAGATGCTGCAAAAAAGAACGCGTGGCCTTATTGTCAATATCAGCTCCATAAGCGCGGCGGGCAATCGCGGGCAGTCGGCCTATTCGGCGGCCAAGGCGGGAGTCAATGCCCTTACCGCCACCTGGGCCAAGGAACTGGGGGTAATGGGTATACGGGTAGTGGGGATTGCTCCGGGATACTCGGATACACCCTCAACGCATAAGGTATTGAGTGAAGATATGTTGCGCCAGATTAAGTCCGAAGTCCCCCTGCGCCGGCTGGGCCGGGCGGAAGAAATTGCCAATGGGGTGATGGCGGTAATAGAGAATGATTTTTTTAACGGTAAGGTGCTGGCCCTGGATGGCGGTATGGTGATTTAAGGTAACGCGAAAATGTATGTTTTTAATTTAGCACAGCGATTCCGACAGGTATCGGAGAAATATGGTACTAAACCCGCCTTGCGTTTTCCTGACGGCGAGCAATGGTATTATGAAGACCTTGACGTCGCCTCAAACCGGGTGGCCGCTTTTATGGAAAGGCATGGTTTGGAGCGGGGAAGGGTCGTTGCCGTTTCCGGTAAGAAAAGCTTCTTTACCTTTTCTGTTATTTTTGCCTGCCTTAAAAGCGGCGTTGCCTATACCGTTTTTGATCCTCAAAGCCCAATGGAACGTCTCTATAGGATATTTAACGTCTGTCAGCCGAAAATGATTTTTGCCAACAGGGAAACCTGTGCCGTGCTGGCGCAACGTCTCGAAAAGGACACGCATCTGGTTAGTCTGCAACTGAACGATATGCCGGAAGGCAAAGAATGGACAAGGGCGCAAGATTTTCCGGCCAACACCCCGGCCTATATTATGTTTACTTCGGGATCAACGGGTACACCCAAGGGAGCGGTGATCTCTCATGGCAATCTGCTCAATTTTATCGATTGGGCCGGAGAGGCTTTTAATATTCAGCATACGGATATCGTAACCAATGTCAATCCCCTCTATTTTGATAATTCTGTGTTTGATCTTTATGGAGCCTTGTTCAACGGCGCCTCTCTGGTACCTTTGGACAGAGAGTGGCTTACCAACGCCGCGCGCCTGGTAGGGGTGGTGGAACGCATGGGCTGCACACAGTGGTTTTCCGTACCGACCATGTTGATTTTTTTGCAAACTATGAAGGTGCTCAACCGCGACAGCTTTCCGGCGTTAAAGCGGATGATTTTCGGTGGGGAAGGATATCCCAAGGCACGGCTGAAAAAACTATTCGAACTTTTCGAAGGACGTATCGATCTCTACAATGTTTATGGTCCCACGGAGTGTACCTGCATTTGCTCACAATACCGGATCAGCGCCGCCGATTTTGAAGAGTTGAACGGATTTCCTCCGCTGGGAAGCATTATCCCGAACTTCGGCTGGGCCATTCTTGATGATCAGGGAAGGGAAGCAGCCGCGGGAGAGAGCGGCGAGCTCTGCCTGACCGGGCCATGCGTGGGCCACGGTTATTATAACGATCCGGACAATACGGAGCGCCATTTTATCTATAATCCATTAAACATGAACTTCCCCGAAATCATGTATAAAACCGGAGACCTGGTGCGTTTGGATAAGGAGGATGGAAAACTTTATATCCTCGGACGCCGTGATAATCAGGTTAAACATATGGGCTACCGCATTGAACTGGAAGAAATCGAGACCGCTTTGTGCCGGTTGGATCATGTAAGCCAGGCGCTGGTGATTCATGGCGCCGCCCGTGGATTAAGCCGTTTGGTGGCGGTTGTTTGCGGTGGAGAAGATATCACGGAGACGGCGTTAAGGGACGGGCTGAAAAAACTTCTGCCCGATTACATGATTCCCAATGAATTCCATACGGTGCGTCAAATGCCTGTTAATGCCAACGGCAAGGTGAACCGTAAAAAAGTATCCGAAATTTACCTTAGTGAAAAAAGGAATGCCTCGTGAGTAAAGTTGTCATATTCGGCATTGGAAAAATTGCCGATGAAGCCTACTACTATTTCAGTAATGACAGTGACCATACCATTGTCGCCTTTACCGTTGACGCAGCCTATAAAACCAGGGAAAGCCTGTTCGGATTGCCCGTGGTACCATTCGGCTCCGTGAAGGAAATTTATCCTCCCGGCGAATACAAGATGTTTATAGCCGTTGGATATCAAAATTTAAACCGCTTGCGCGCGGAAAAATACGACCAGGCCAAAGCCATGGGCTATGAACTGGTCAGTTATATCAGTTCCCGCGCCGTAAATATGGGGAATGTTGACATAGGAGACAATTGCTTTATTCTGGAAAACAGCTCCATACAGCCCTGTAGTAAAATTGGTAACAATGTTACCCTGTGGAGCAATAATATTCTAGGCCACCATTCAGAGATAAAAGACCATTGTTACATCGCGGGGCATGTTTCCATTGCCGGCCACAGCATTATCGGGGCCTATAGCTTTATAGGCGTTAATGCCGTTGTCGGTCATGAGGTGCGCATAGGCGAACGCTGCCTGATAGGCGCCGGAGCGCGTGTAACAAAAAACGCCGGGGCTGGCAGTGTCTTTATTGAGGCCGATACCCCAAAGTTCCGGCTGGACAGCAGTACCTTTTTAAAAATGACCCGTTTATAAGAAAGGCCGGTATATGCAGCAAGAAGCAGACATCAGCGTAATTATCGTCTCCTATAATTTTGAAAAATATCTGGATCAATGTATCCAAAGTATTATCAACCAAAGCCTGCGGCCGACGGAGATCGTCATTTGCGACGATGCCTCCACGGACGCCTCCTGGGAGATCATCGAAAGTTATCGCCGGAAATACCCCGGTTTGATTAAAACGGTACGTCAAAAGGAAAATGCAGGGCCACAAATCAATTTTAAGGCCGCCAGCGACATGATAAACGGTACCTGGATGAGCGTTGTGGACGGCGATGATTTTTGGTTTCCCGATAAACTGGAAAAAGAGTGGGCCGCCCTGCAAAAAAATCCTGACGCCCGGGTAGCCTACTCCAATGTCATACTGGTGGATGACGAGGGCAGGGAAAAGGAACGCTGGTTGAATCCGGGAGACAGGGCGCCGGAAGGAGATGTTTTTGTTCCTGTGTTTGCCAAACGCTTTTTCAAGGGGCGACGCTCCGTTTTCCGAAATGAATTGATACACCGTGATGTGTACAACGCCTTTGGACATGATCCCAACATTCCGGTACATCCGGACTGGGATTTGAAAATACGGGTAACATCGCAATATCCGGTGGTTTATTCCGGCCGGGATGCTGTTTTTTACAGGGATCATCCCCAGGGTATTCATCATCAGATGAACAGCAAACTCTATAAGTCGGCATTGTCTGTAATAAAGAAAAATCTGCATCTGTTGGTCGATTTTGATATCGATACACAACGGTATGTTATTAATGAACTCAATGAGCTTCTTATATCATTAAGCCGTCTTTCAAAAACGACCCCCATAGCACTTTCATTAAAAGATATAACAGTAAAGTCGGAAACCGCCGGAGAATTAAAGAAATATTTATCTGGTAAAAGTAAGGGTAACGGCATGGTTGATTTTTCCCCGGATATAGGAAACTATCGTGGTGAAAACCTGATATTTCTCATTTCGCAGCCCCGGGCGGGCTCCACATTGCTGCAGCGCATACTGGCCGGACATCCCCGGGTGCATACCCTGGCCGAACCCTGGATTATGCTCCATCCCCTTTACGCGCTTAAGGAGAAGGGTCTTGAAACGGAATACAGCGCGGTGGACGCCCGTATCGGCCTAAAGGATTTTACGGATAACCTGCCCCGCGGACGTGAAGATTATCTGGACGGCCTGCGGGCCATGGCCGGCGTATGGTACGGCCGGGCTTTGGCGGACAGCGGCAGGGATATCTTTTTGGATAAAACCCCGCGTTACTACCATGTTTTACCGGAACTGACCGAGCTCTTGCCCGGCGCCCGGCGCGTAATCCTGTTGCGCAACCCGCTGGCCGTGCTGGCTTCCATTTTAAAAACATGGGTGAACGGGGACTGGAACCGCCTCTCCCTTCACCGTCACGACCTGATGACCGCGCCCTTTAAGCTGGCCGCCTATATGCGGGAATACCCGGATCGCTATATCCCCGTGCGCTATGAGCAACTGGTGGCCGACGGAGACGGGAGCCTGAAACAGTTATGCACCGCTTTGGGGGTGAGCTATGAACCGGATATGCTCAACTATGGCCGTCGCCCGGCGCCCCGGGGCAGCATGGGCGACCCGCTGGGTGTGGTCCGGCACAAAGCCCCCTCGGCCGAAAGTGTGGAGAAATGGCGTGAGACATTGAATCAACCCCTGTACAAGCTGTTGGCCGGGGCCTATCTGGATGCCCTGGGGTCCGGCATTCTCGGCGCTCTCGGTTACGATTACGACCATCTGCGTCGTCAGGTGGATAGCCTGAGCGCTCAGCCCGCCGAAGTTTCCGGCGGTGAAGCCCGGGCCATGTTGGGCGCACTGGGGCTGGAGCCCGCTTCCGTCGCCGCGCAACAGCGCGCCGTACCGGCGGCCTCGCGGGAGGATTATCTGGTCTCGGCCATCGTTTCTACCTATAATTCCGAAAAATTTATCGCCGGCTGCCTGCAGGGACTGGTGGAGCAAAGCCTCTATAAGCAGGGGCGGCTGGAAATCATCGTTGTCGACGCCAACAGTCCCCAAAATGAGGCGGCTATTGTGCAGTCGTTCCTCGGGAAATATGATCATATCCGCTATGTACGCACGGAAACGCGGGAGACGGTTTACCAGGCCTGGAACCGGGGTATAAAAATGGCCCGCGGTAAATATATCTCCAACGCCAATACCGACGACCGCCTGCGCGCGGACGCCCTGGAGAAGCTGGCCGCTTTGCTGGAGGAAAGCCCCGATAAGGTTCTGGCCTATGGCAACTCCCTGGTCACCACCGTGGCCAATGAGACCTTTGAAAATAACAGCTCCGATGGCAGCCAGGACCTGGTATGGCCCGATTTCGACCGGCGCACCATGCACTCCTGGTGTTATATCGGCCCTCATCCGCTGTGGCGCAAAAGCCTGCACGACAGCCTGGGCTACTTTGATACCACGTTGAAATCGGCGGCGGATTGGGAGTTTTGGCTGCGCGCCGCCCTGAAGCATGACTTTATCCATCTGAATGAGTTTGTCGGCCTTTACTATTTAAGCGATGAAACCGTTTCCCGCCGGGGAGATACGCCGATTATCGAGGCGCAGCAGGTAAGACAACGCTATAAGGAGGCCTACGCCGAAGTTTGCGGAGAATATATCCTGCCCCGGGAGAAAACCCTTGCCCGCCCCGGGGATAATGCCATCCTCTATATCGTGCATAATTTTCCGCCCTTTTGGTACGGGGGAACGGAAAATTACGTTTTATCCCTGGTAAAATCCCTGCAGGAAAAGGGAGAGAACATCCATGTGCTTTTCCCGCACGCGGATAATCATCAGGCCGCGCCCGAGCTGCGCTTCCGGGAGCATCAGGGTATAAAAACCATTCAGATGTGGTACGATCCGAAACTCTATAACTATTTTCTGGATTCCGGCGGCCAACCGCTGTACAACATGTTGCGGGAATTTCTGGAAGCCAACCATTACAGCTACGCGCATATCCATCACGCGCAGGGCGTGCCTTTTGCCGTGGGCGCCCTGTTACGGCAATTAAATATCCCCTATGCGGTAACCCTGCATGACTTTACTTTTATGTGTCTGCGCAACCATCTTTTTCACTATGGGGAGAAAAAAATATGCGACGGTCCCGCAACGGATAAATGCAGCGCCTGCTTTTTCCATGCCTTTAACAGAGCGCCCCGGGGCAATCAGGCGCAGGTGGTAAGCGCGGCCCTGCCGGAACGGGCCATGCGGGCCAAAAATCTGCTGGCCGGCGCGGAAATGATCAGCGCGCCTTCCCGTTTTGTTAAGGAAACCTTTGAGCGCCTGGGCTGGGCGGCCGGGGAACGTATGCGCGTCCAGCCGCTGGGGCTGAGGCCCATGCGGCCCCTGCCCAAAAAGAAGAAAGGGAAAACGCTGACCTTTGCTTTTCTGGGCAATCTGAATATCTTAAAGAATCCCGGATTGTTGTTGAATGCCTTCCATCGATTAAAGGGCGATATCCGTCTGCAAATCTGGGGCAACGGGGCCTCGCAGGAGGTGGCCGAGGTTAAGGACTATTGCCGCCTGGAAACACGGGCCCGTTACGCCGGACCCTATAACCCGCAACAACTTCCCGAGATATTAAGCGGCGTGGATGTGGTTGTGTTGCCCTCCATGGTGGAAAGCTACTCCATGGTGGTGCGCGAGGCGCTGATGCTTAACACCCCGGTGGCCGCCGGAGCGGTAGGGGGCATTCTGGACGCCATACGCGACGGAGAAAACGGCTGGTTGTTTGATCCCACCGATGAGGAGGGACTCCGACGGCTGTTGCAAAAGCTGGTCGATCAACCGGGGTTGATAGAAAAAGCCGCCCGTTCCCGCAGCGAAATAGTGACCCTGGAAGAGGACAGCGCCTTCTGGCGGGCACATTATAAGCAATCGCGGAAGGGCGGGGCTCCGGCGCCGCAACCGGTGGAGCGGGCCGACCATGAGCGCGATCTGCCGGCCATAACCGTTTTGAGCACGGAACAAAGCAACCGCGCCTGTCCCTACATCCGTCTGCATACGCCGCTCGGCAGGATGAAGGAAGAAGGGCTGATCGTCTACCGTCAGGTGAATATGGATAATATCACCTCCCTGCAAGAGGTGCTGGCCGATACGGATGTGCTGATCGTCCAGCGCAATATGCCGGGACATCTGCCCCTGGAACAGTTGCGGCCCTTATTGCGGCAGCACGATGTGAAGCTGGTTTATGAGTTCGACGACGCCTTTTGGGCCATCCCCCGCGGCCATCTGGCCTATGATTTTTATCAGAACATGAAACCGCGCCTGGAGGCCTATCTGGCCAACGCGGACATGGTGACCGTATCCACCCCCTACATAGAACGCTACTGCCGCGACTTCAATAAAAATGTCCGGGTAATTCCCAATGTGCTGGATGAGCGGCTTTGGCCGCAAAAAGACCCCCGGACTTCCGGGGACAAGGTACGTATCCTTTTTGCCGGCACGCCGACCCATCATGATGATTTGCGTGTGGCCTTAAAAGGGCTGCATAAAATTTTAAAGGAATATGGCGATGCGGTAGAACTAGTGTTGTGGGGCAATGAGCTTCCGGAGCTGACGGAGCTGCCCAATGTGACGCGCGGGCCGCAGTTTACGCCCAACTATATCGATTACGCCCGGCAACTACAGGGCCTGGATATCGATTTTGCCCTGGTGCCTTTAAAGGAAACCCCCTTTAACAAAGCCAAGTCGCATATTAAATGGCTGGAATACAGCGCCTGTGGTATCAGCGCCCTCTATTCCGATGTGGCCGCCTACCGGGATGTGATCCGCGACAGACACAACGGCTTGTTGGTAAAGAATACCAATAACGCCTGGTACCGGGCCCTGAAGTGGATGATGGAGAACGCGCCGCAACGGCGGGAGATGGCCCGGACGGCCCAAAAGGAAATTTTTGAACGGCACAGTCTGGAAAAAAACTGGCGCGTTTGGGCGGAAGCCTACTTTACCCTGCTGGGCAAACCTTTGCCGGATGCAGACCGCGGGGAGCGCAAGAAGGAAGCCTTGCAGGTTGAAGTGACGGAAGGAAGCGTATTGCAAAATGTCTCCTTTGGCTCCAACGCCGCTCCCGACGGGGATGTGGAGATCGTTTTGACGGCGGAGAAAGAAGAGAGCGCCCCTCCCGAGGTTTCCATTTTGATACCCGTTTTCAATAAGCTGGAATACACGAAAAAATGCCTGAAGGCGATCAGGGAAAACACCGCGGGCGTCTCTTGGGAAGCTATCGTGGTGGACAACGGCTCCGATGACGGCAGCGCGGACTACCTGAAGGAACAGGCGGCCGGGGACTCCCGGCTCCGGGTAATTTACAATAAGCGTAACGCCGGTTTTTCCCGCGCCAACAATCAGGCGTTGGAGCAGGCGCGCGGTGAGTATGTGCTGTTTCTGAATAACGATACGGAACCGGGCGGGCACTGGCTGGAGGCCATGCTGGCCATCGCCCGGAATGATGCTACCGTGGGCGCGGTGGGCGCCAAGCTGTTGTTCCCCGACGGTACCATACAGCATGGCGGCGTGGCCATTGTGGACGACCGCAAAAACGGCGATCCCCTTCTGGCGCAACATATTCTTGCCGGGCGGCCCAAGGATTTTCCCCAGGCCAACATCATGGTTGAATTTCAGGCGGTAACCGCGGCCTGCATGCTGATGCCCGCCGGGTTGGCCCGGGAGCTGAAGGGCTTTGACGAAGGCTATTACAATGGTTACGAGGATGTGGATCTGTGCTTCCGCATCCGGGAGAAGGGGTATAAGGTGGTTTACCAGCCCCATGCCGAGCTGATCCACCATGAATCCAAAAGCGGACCGGAGCGCTTTAAAAAGGTGGCCGAAAATATCCGCCGCCTGCACCGGCGCTGGCTGGGTAAGGTGGAACACGATTTTCGCCTGGAAGAAGACGGCCGCGCGGTACAACTGAATGGCCCGATCCGTCTTTATACCCCGCCGGGAGAAGAGACGGCATCCACCGTGGATGACCGGCCGCTGGCTTCGATCATCATGCTGACCTTTAACGCGCTGGACATGACCCGGCAAACCATCGCCTCCATCGAGGCGCACACTGCGTACCCCTATGAGCTGGTTCTGGTGGATAACGCCTCCACGGACGGCACGGTGGAGTATCTGCGGGAGCTGGAGCAAAGCAGGCCCAATGTGCGGGTTATCTTTAACAGCGAAAATAAAGGCTTTTCCGCCGGCAACAACCAGGGGGAGCGGATCGCGCAAGGGCACTACATCTGCCTGCTGAATAACGATGTGCTGGTGGCCGACGGCTGGCTGGAAGACCTGGTAGAGGCCTTTGATCGCGACGAAAAGATAGGCATGGTCAGCGCGGTGACCAATAAGGCCAGCGGCCTGCAGGTACTGAAAGATGTGCCCTATACGGACAATGACGGTTTTTATGACTTTGCCGGACAGTGGCGGGCCTTGCACAGGGGACAGGTTACGCCGCGCCGGCGTCTGGCGGGTTTTGTCATGTTGACCAACCGGGAAATTTACCAGGCCATAAACGGCTTTGACGAAATTTACGGCCTGGGCAACTTTGAGGATGATGATATCAGCCTGAAAATACGCCGGGCGGGTTATGCCCTGATGGTACATGACGGCACATTCATCCATCACTTCGGCCACAGTTCCTTTAAAGCCAATAATATCGATCTGCTGGCCTCGTTAAAGGAAAATGAAAAGATCTTCTGCAAAAAGTGGCCGGATGTGGACTATGACGAACTGCGGGAAATTAAAAATCCTCTGCATGAAGTCCATCCCGCGAAAGTTGAACAGGCCTCGCGCCTGCTTGAGCGGGGAGAGGCGCAGCGGGCCGCTGAGCTTTATGAACAGGTACTGGCCGAGAATCCCCTTTCCGGAGAAGCCCTGCTGGGACTAAGTTTCTGCCATTTCCATGCCGGAAAACTTGATGAGGCCACCGGCGTGCTTCTACGCGCCCGCATGCACTTTCCCGATAACGCCGTTGTGCGCAATCAGTTGGGAATGATATTCGCCCAAAAGGGGGAATGGAATCACGCGGTGGACAGCTTTGAAGCGGCGGCAAAAATCGATCCCTCCTATTCCGAGGCGCATCACAATTTGAGCCAGGCTCTGATATCTCTGGGCGACTATGAGCGGGGCGTGCGGGTGATCAGCGACTGGCTGCGTTCCCATCCGCGGGATGTGGTGGCGTTGATGATCATGGCCCGGGTAAACCTGGAGGTGGAGCGCCTGGACGAAGCCCGCGTTTATCTGGAACAGATCATAACCGTGGAGCCCGAACACGAGGAGGCCCGGACGCTGTTATATGAAATGGACGGCGGGGCGACCCCGGAGAAGGAGCAGGCCGACCGGCTTTTAGAGCAGGCCTTCGATCTGCTGAATGATTTTGATGAAAGCGAGGCCGAGACCCTGTTTAAACAAAGCGCCGGTATCAATCCCTCGCCGCGGGCCCTGTTTGGCGAGGTGCTGTGTGCCATACGCAAGGAGCAGCAGTTGCGGGCCATGATGCTGCTGAACAAGTTGATTGAGCAATGGCCGGATTTTGCCCCCGCGCTTAACCAGATGGGTATTCTCAACTTTCAGGACGGAATGACGGATCAGGCTTTAAAATATTTTGCCCGGGCCATTGAGGCGGATAACGGCTTTGTGGAAGCACAGCGGAATTATGGCCTGGCACTGATCGAATCGGGCGATTATGAAAACGGTATTAGCGTATTTAATAAAATATTGAGCCAACATCCGGACGATGTGGAGAGTTTGCTTATCATCGGCGGCTTTTATGCCGAAGTGGAACGATGGACGCAGGCTGAAAATTTCTTCCGCCGCGTGCTGGAAATAGATGCCGATAACGCATCCGCCCGGGAGATGCTGGAGGAAATTCAACAGCGCCAGGGCGTAGCCACACCCTGATTCACTTTATTAAAAGGATTCCGCCAGATGGAAAAACCGCTTATTTCTCTTTGCATGATTGTTAAGAACGAGGCCCTGCGGCTGGAGAAAACCCTGGAAGCCGCCCGTCCTCATGTGGATGAGATGGTCATTGTCGATACCGGTTCTTCCGACGGCACGCAGGATATCGCCCGCCGTTTTACGGACAGGGTTTATACCTATGAATGGAACGATGATTTTTCCGCGGCCCGCAATTTTGCCATATCCAAATGTAGCGGCCGCTGGCTGCTCAATCTGGATGCCGACCATGTTCTGCATGTGGACGCCCATATCGATCTGCGGGAGATTCTGAAAAACACCACCTACCTGGCCTATTTTGTGGATGAACGTTCGGTGGCGCCGGGAAAAAAATACGCCTCCCTGCACCGCATGCTTCTGTTTCGCAACAAGCCGGGCTTCCGTTACCGGGGCATCATCCACGAGCATCCCATGGACAGCATTCAGGCCTACGCCGAAAAAAATCACAGTGGCAAGGCCTGGGCCAATCTGCCGGGCGTCTTTCTGGAACACAGCGGCTATACCGATCCCCGGCTAAAGTTGCAACGCAACCGGCCCATTTTGGAAAAGGCGGTGGCCCGGGAGGAAGATAACTTCCACTACCGCTATAAGCTGCTGTTGACTTATAAGGCCCTGGATGAGATGGATATCTATGGTCTGGAGCTGAACAAGAGCGTGCGTCTTATTCTGGATAAAAACCCGCCGATGCGTGAGTCGGTCATCGGCATATGGGCCTTGTACGGTGAATGGGCCCGGGAGCATGGCACGGCGGAGAGCCTGGAGATATTTAAATCCGGTGCCCGGCAAATCGGCGCCAAAAGTTTTTGGAAGGACGGCCGTCTGGCCCTGGCCCTGAGCCGGGTACTGATAGATGATAACGATCCGGCCGCAGCCCATGACATACTCAAACGCAATATTCAGCAGGGCATCAGTGCCCCGCATATCTCCTTTAGCGACGAGGATAAGCTGGAAGTGGCCGCCCTGTGGCTGTGGACGGCCGTGGAAGTTCTTCCGGTGGAAGAGATATTGAAGATAATGGCCCGCAGGCGGCAACTGTTTCAAAAGGCACGGATCGATGAGGAAGCGTTGCGCGACCATATTGTGAAAAACTATCCCGCGCTGGTTTCCTGGTGCCGTTATGAACCGGAAAAGGAATCCACACCGGCCGGAGTTTCCATCTCCCTGTGTATGATCACCCGTGATGAGGAGAAAAACCTGCCCCGCTGTCTGGACAGCGTAAGGGAACTGGTGGATGAAATCATCATTGTCGATACCGGTTCCAAAGACCGCACCATGGAGATTGCCCGGGATTACGGCGCCAAAGTGTTGCGCTTTGAATGGAAAGGGGACTTTGCCACCATGCGCAATCTGGCGCTGAAAGAGGCCCGCCATCCCTGGATACTGCATCTGGACGCCGATGAGGAACTGGAATCGCTGGACAGGGAAACCCTGCGCCTGGTGCTCGATCAGTCCGCCGAGGGGCTGGCCGTGGTTTTACGCAACCATCAACCAGCCGGGGACATGGTGCGCTATCTGGATGAACGGCAAATTCGCTTTTTCAGGAACAAACCCTCCATTCGTTACCGAAACAAAGTGCATGAACAGATCGGTCCCTCCATTTTGGAACAGGGCGGGGAGATCGTGGATGCCAATATCATTATCCATCATTACGGCTATGAAAAGAACAATGAACAACGCGCCCGGCGCAATCTGCAAATGCTCAGTTCCGAGCTGCGGGAACGCCCGGACGACGCCTATGTGTTGTTTAAGCTGGGTGAAACCTATAAGGCGCTGAATGATTTTAGTCACGCGGCGGAGTTTCTGAAAAAGGCCCTGCGCAACCCGGGCGGAAATATCGGCAATGAGATTAAGGAGATGATTTACCTGCGCCTGGCCCAGATCGAACTTTCCAACAGCGCCTATGAGTCCGCGGTGGAGTATGCCGAGGGGTGTTTGCGCTTTAACCCCTACAATTATGTGGCCATGTATGTGGCCGGCGTGGGCGGTATGTACAGCGGCCGCATCGAGCAATCGCTGGCCTATTTTCTGAAGCTGAGGGAAAACAGGGAAAGCCACAGTATCGATCTGAGCGATATGGAAAATCTTATCCACGCCCTGGAACAGCACAGCGATCTGCGCTCCCTGCATTAAAAAGAGGTACTATGAAAAAAACCGATCTTACGGTCTGCATGATCATAAAAAACGAGGAACGGTTCTTAAAGGACTGTCTGGAGAGCATCCGGGATGTGGCCGGCCAGATTGTGGTGGTCGACACCGGCTCCACCGATGGCAGCATGGATATTGCCCGGGCCTTTAACGCGGAGATACATCATTTTGAGTGGTGTGACGATTTCTCCGCCGCCCGCAACGCCTCCATCCGCTATGCGCGGGGCGAATGGATTTTATGGCTGGACGCCGACGAACGTTTAAAACCGGAATCGGTACAATTGCTACGTGACAGCCTGCGCCGGGAAAAGCAGGCGGTAATCTATCAGATACAGATTAACAATCATACCCTGGATGACGCCGGGGCTTATATCTCCACGGCCTATCGCCTGTTTAACAATAATAAGGGGATCCGCTTTACGGGACGCATCCATGAGCAGGTTGTCTTTAGCGGAGGCAGGGGGGAAAGACGTAAATCGGCCATAACGCTGGAGCATTTGGGTTACGCCCTGGACGCCGAAACGGACACGGCCAAGAAAGCACGCAATCAAAAGCTGCTGGAACGTATGGCGGATGAAAATCCCGACAACGCCTATGCCCATTTTACCCTGGGTCAGCATTATAATCTGGTGGGGCGGCATACGGACGCCCTGAGACATCTTCTTAAGGCCCTGAACCTGGATCAGTTTGAGAAGGAGATGAAAGCCTCACTCTACAATGTGCTCAGCGAAACCTATTCCAAATGCGGCCTGCCGGAGGAGGCCCGGCGCATGGCCATGGAGTCCGTTGACCTGGAGGAGAATCAGGTTGGGGGGTATTTTATGTTGTTTCAACTGGCCCGCGGCGGAAAAGAGTGGGATGCCGCCCTGAACTGGCTGCGAAAAGTACGTGAGAAGAACCGCTTGATCCGCTCCGCCGGATGGCACATAGCCACCGATGTTGTTTTTGAGGAAGAGAAGCTAAACTATACCGAGGCGGAGGTGCTGGCCCGCGCCGGAAGGAACGACGAGGCCTTTTTGCTGCTGGCGGAAATGATCAACGGGGGCAACACCTCCCCCGAGTTGTGGCGCAAGACCCTGGATGCCGCCCTGGCCGCCGAGCGCTGGCAGGACGCGGAAAAGCTGGCCGGTTCGCTTTTTCAAAAGGACACGACCAATTTTTACATGCTGGATACGCTGGGGAAAATTTATATCAAGCAGCAGCGCTTTCCGGAAGCCACACAGGTTTTTGAAGCACTGTGTGCCCAGGCCCCGCATAACCGGGATTATCGCGATATGCTGGGTCGCTTACAAGCCTTTACCCGGGCGGTCCATTAAAGGTTTCTCCCTTATTCATCAGACCCTAAAACCTTGCCGGATCCGTTCCCGGGCACGGGGAATTTTGTTTAATTTACAAAAAACAATCCCGGAGTTTGAACCGATAAGAGCACTATTGTATTTTAGCACTCCCATATCATCAGGAGAATGCTTTATGAAATACCTTAGTCTTTTGCTCATCCTTATCGGCTCTATGCCGGTTGCGGCGGCAGCTCCGCAAAGTAAAGAACTGACCCTGGAAACCATTTTCCATTCACGGGAATTTTCCCTGGATTATATCCGCGCCGTACAATGGCTGCCCGACGGACGGGGCTTAACTTATTTAAAATCCACGGGCGAAAACAGCCGCTCCGTCTATATATATGATCCTGTCAAAAAGGAAGAGCGTCTGTTGATTGACGGCGCAACCTTGATCCGGCCCGGTGAAGAGAAAACCCTCAATTTCAGCTCTTACCAATGGGTGGCCAATGGAAAAAAAATATTATTCAAAGCCAATGTAAAACGTATTTGGCGCCATTCCACCCAGGCGCAATATTTTATCTATGATGTGGCTGCCAAAACCTTTCATTCGCTGATCAAGGGAGACCCCTTTGTTGCCAATGCCAAAATTTCTCCGGATAAGCAATGGGTGGGTTTTGTCAAGGAAAACAACATATATGCCTATAATACCTCCAGCGGCAAGACCGTTCAATTGACCCGGGACGGGAATGAAAATATTATCAACGGTGCTTTTGACTGGGTATATGAGGAGGAATTTGCCATCTCCGACGGCTGGCGCTGGTCGCCGGACAGCAAGCGCATTGCCTTCTGGCGTTTGGATCAGTCGCCCGAACCCACCTTTAGCTGGATTGATTTCGAGCCCTTGAACGGAAAGGTGGAGACCATCCGCTATCCCAAGGCGGGGCAGCACAATGCCTTTGTGAAAATCGGCGTGGTTACCCTGGCGGACGGAGGGACACAATGGATGGATATCGGCGACGAAACGGATATCTATATCCCGCGCATCTCGTGGATGAATAAAGATGTGCTGTTGATGCAAAGGCTCAACCGCCATCAAAACAAGATGGAGCTGTTGCAGGCCCGGCCCGGGAATGGGCAATCGCGGGTGTTGATGGTAGAGGAAGACCCGGCCTGGGTGGATATCCATGATAATTTTTTCTTTGTGGATGAAAATCATTTTATCTGGACCAGCGAGCGGTCGGGCTATAATCATATCTATATGGTCGATGCCCAAAGCGGACAAATGCGGCAAATAACCAGGGGGAGCTGGGAAGTTTCGGATGTTTACGGGAGCAACGGGGGCTATATTTATTTCCGGGGCAATAAAGAGCGTGACATCGAGTGGAATATTTATCGCCTGGAAACGGCTACGGGCAACATTGAGTTGCTGACTCCGGCCGCCGGGGTGCATAGCGCCGACTTTTCTCCGGACTTCAAATACTTTATCGACCATTGGTCTTCGGCCCGCGTTCCCAATCAAAGTCTGCTTAAAACGGCCGATGGTACGCTGGTAGCCGCCCTGGTTGAAAACGATCTCGACCTGGCTGCCTACGATTTCATCTTTCCCCAATTCGGACAGTTCACAACCAGCGACGGCGTGAGACTGAATACCCGTACATTTTTACCGGCCGGTTTCGATCCGCAAAAGAAATATCCCGTGGTGATCTATGGGTATGGCGGTCCGGCATCGCAAATAGTTGTTAACCGTTGGGGACGTTCGCGGGAAGTCTGGTTTTCCTGGCTGGCCGCGCAGGGCTATATTGTATTTACCCTCGATAACCGCGGAACGGGCGGCCGGGGAAAAGCCTTTAAAAATCTGGCCTATGGCGATTTGTCCCAATATGCCGTGAAAGACCACATCGAGGGGGCCAAATATCTGGCCGGGCTGCCTTATGTGGATAAGGAGCGTATCGCCATCTGGGGCTGGAGCGGCGGCGGTTATCTGACCCTGAACTGTATGTTCCGCGGGGCGGACTATTTTAAGGTGGGCATCGCCGTGGCTCCGGTTACCGATTTCCGCCTGTATGATACCATCTGGACGGAACGGTATATGGGTCTGCCGGGGGAGAACAAGGCGGGGTATGAGGCGGCCAATACCTTGAATTATTATAAGAATCTAAAAGGAAAGCTGTTAATTGTACACGGTACGGCGGATGACAATGTCCATTTTCAAAATACCATGCAATTGGTCGGTAGATTGCAGCGCGTTCCGAAGCAGTTTGATCTCATGGTCTATCCCGGTCTGAATCATGCTTTGTACGCACCCAACAGCTATTGGCATTTATATACCATGATGAGCAACTATCTGAAGGAGAATTTGTAAACAACTTCCGTTTTCCCCCTTTACGGAATCCGGGCAAAAGATAAAAAAAAGTCAACAAAGAGATTAAATACACGATTGTCTTAAAAAAAGATGTAAGGGGGGTAGATTTCTGTGTGTTCAATTATTAAATTAGCTTATGCTACAATAAGTTAAACATATATAACAAGCGTAAATGACTTATGAGAACACTCAATGATCTGAAGCCCGGTGAAACGGCCGTCATCAAAAGTTTTACCGAAAACGATGCGGATATGGATTATCTGATGGAACTGGGAATAATGGAAGGGACGACGGTAACGTTTGTCAAGTGCGCTCCTTTGGGCGATCCCATTGAAATTGATGTGCGGGGTTACCATCTTTCCCTGCGCCGTTCCCGGGCCCGTTGTATACGCGTAAACTGATCGCGGCGCCGTTCATGAAACAACAGTCCGCTACACCCTCTTCAACCGGGCGTAAGCTTACCATTGCTCTTGTAGGCAATCCGAATACCGGCAAGACATCCGTTTTTAACAGCCTGACGGGATTGCACCAAAAAGTGGGAAACTATCCCGGCGTGACCGTTGAGAAGAAAACCGGCTCCTTTCTTTCCGGGAACACGGAGGTCGAAATCATCGACCTGCCTGGCTTATACAGCCTGGTTCCCAAATCCCTCGATGATAAAATTGCCAGTGATATTCTTACCAACCAAAAGCAAGATATCGTCACCATAGATATCATCGTCCTGGTGGCCGATGCTTCCAATTTAAACCGTAATCTTTACCTTCTTACACAAATTATGGATATCGGCAAGCCGGTCATTTTAGTCTTAAACATGATGGATGTGGCCAAGAGAAACGGGCTTAAAATTGACCGGGATTGCCTGCAAAATGAATTGGGCGTAAAGGTCATCCCGGTTGTTGCCAAAAAAGGCAAGGGTATTGATGAGCTTAAGCGGGAAATCATAAGTCTGAAAATAGCAGAGGCGGCGCGCGGGGCCCGCCATCTTGAAGTTGAAGAGAAATTTAAAACAGCCCTGGCGCCTGTTGGTGATTATCTCCGCGAGAAGACCGCCTATGGCCCAGGTTATGTGCATTCTTTAAGCCTCCGCTTTATTTCCAGCGATGATGCCTTAAAATACTGGTTGGAAGAGTGGCGCGATAAATTGGATATCCCGCATTTTAAATCCCTGATAGCCGGAGCCCGTAAACAACTGGAATCCCTGGATTTTAACTGGCATATGGCCGAGGCCCGTCTCCGCTACCGTTGGATCGATCGTCTGCTCGCTAGTTGTGTAACACGCAGTGATGAGGTATCTCCCGATATCTCGGTAAAATTGGATAAAATACTTACCCATTCCGTTTTCGGCCCGCTTATATTTTTGCTCATTTTTGCCGGAATTTTTCAGACCATATTTTCCTACGCCGAAGTGCCCATGAACTGGATCGAAGCGGGCATGAGTCTCCTGGGGCAATGGGTTGTGCATATCATCCCGGCGGGACTGTTGCAAAGTTTGATCGTGGACGGGATCATTGCCGGGGTGGGGGCCGTTTTGGTTTTTCTGCCGCAGATTCTGGCTTTGTTCTTTTTTCTGGGTATTTTGGAAGATACCGGTTATATGTCCCGGGTGGCCTTTATGATGGATCGGGTTATGCGCGGCGCGGGTCTGTCCGGGCGCAGTGTTATTCCTCTCCTTTCTTCCTTTGCCTGTGCCATTCCCGGTATTATGGCCACGCGCACGGTTCATGACTGGAAGGAGAGGCTGATCACCATTCTGATCGCTCCCTTTATGAGTTGCAGCGCGCGTTTGCCGGTGTATGTTTTGATCATCGGCGCTTTTATCCCCGAGGGGCGTATCCTGGGTATCGTTTCCTATAGCGCTTTAACCCTGCTTTCATTGTATTTGCTGGGGATTGCGGCCGCGGCAGGCTCCGCTTATGTGTTTAAAAAAGTATTAAAGCGCGGTGGAACCCCATCATCCTTTGTGATGGAATTGCCGCCATACCGGCGCCCGTCCCTGCGTTGGACCAGCCTGCAAATGTATGAGCGCGCCAAACTTTTTGTTACCGATGCCGGGAAAATAATTCTTGCCGTAACCATTGTCCTGTGGTTTCTGGCCTCCTTTCCCCGAAACGAAACACCGTCGGATGACGGCTTTACCAAGGCCCCCATTGAACAAACCTATGCCGGTCGTTTTGGCAAAACCCTGGAGCCGTTGATAAAACCCCTGGGATTCGACTGGAAAATCGGTATCGGACTGATTACCTCTTTTGCCGCCCGCGAAGTTATGGTAAGTACCCTGGCCACGATTTACAATCTGGAAGACGCGGACGAAGGGTCGGTGGACCTGAGACAGGCCCTGGTGAATGACAAGGATCCGCAGACGGGTAAACCGCTTTATACCATATGGACGGCACTCTCCCTGCTGGTCTATTATGTGTTGGCCATGCAATGCATGGCCACCGTCGCTATCGTGAAAAGGGAAACCAACAGCTGGCGCTGGCCGTTGATCATGATAGTTTACATGACCACAATGGCTTACCTGGCCTCTTTTACCGTGTATCATATCGGACAACTGTGGGGGTAGCAATGGAATGGAATAATGAATATCTTGTTGTCGGACTTATTGTAATCCTGGCCGCCTGGTTTGCCGTCAGGGGAATCATTAAACAGTTCACGGAAGTGGATCATGGCAGTTGTTCCGCTTGTTCAATTGATCCCAGGGTCAAAAAAGAAACCAAAAGACGTTTTCTGCTTTAACGGTTGCGCTTTATTCTTTCCTCGGCGGTTTTACGGATACGTTCGGCAATGGCCGGGTACTGTTCCAGTACAAATTCAAAAGTTTCCCGCTCCAGCACATAAAGATCGCAGTAGCTCAGGGCCATAATGTTGGCCGTCCGCGGTTCCTTGTGAATTAAGGCAATCTCACCGAAAAAAGTGCCTTCACGTAAAACAAAGGTCTTTTCCGGATGCGCATTCTGATAGCCCTGCAGCTTGCCTTTGATGACGATATACATTTCATTGCCTTCTTCCCCCTCGCGGATAATATAATCGCCCGGTGTGGCCAAAACCGGTTTTAAACGAAAGGCTATGGCATCGAGGAAGTTATCATCCGCATCCTTAAACAGGGGGATTTTATCCAGTATTTTCCGCTTAAGATGACGCTCAACATCCGCTCTCAGTGATTTGGGCAAGCCCTCGAGAAATTCGGATTCGGAATGGCCCATCCGTTTTTGCCAGAGATAGGCATAATAGTCCCGGATCTTGTTTTGCAGCTCATGGGGCAGATCGCGGTAGCGCACAAAGGCCTTTAACTGTTCCATGTTGTTTTGAAAAGCAACCTTGGCCGGATCGCGGGAAGCCAGGATATGAGTGACGTTACCGATGACATAGCCGTAAACCCCCACACCGACAATCATGACCATCATGGAATAGAGCGTTTCCAGGTTGTTCGTGGGTACGATATCGCCATAGCCCACGGTGGTCAGGGTTACCACGCTCCAATATAGGGAACGGATATAGAGGGTTAAGCCATCGCTTATGGCGTCAAAACGATGCAATCCCAGCCATCCGCAGGCCAGCCAATGGGTGACAATGGCAATCCAAAAAAGAAAAAAGCCCAGACGTTGATAGTCGCTGTAACGCACCGTTTGCCGATTCCAGTAGCTTTGATACTGGGCGATGCGAATCATTTTAACCAGTTGCACCATACCCAGATAGGGAGAAAAAGAAAACAGACCAAAGGGCAGGGTGCCCAACAGGTCAACGGCCAGATAAGCGGGGGTATGATGTTTTTGAAATACATGCGAAGGCTCATCTTCGGCCTTTTGTTGTTTATAACTTTGCAGGTTGCGGATGAAATCAAGAGCCAGGATCAGGGACGTTACGCTATAAATGTAGAGGACATGGTTTGGGTTAATTTTAATCACCATTTCCAAAGGCAATAGTATGGCTATAATGGCGGTGGCGATACTGCTGGCCACATCCAAAATCATGTTGTACTGTTTCATGGCACATCCTACGTTCTGCGTTTAAAGCCCTCACCCAGCACTTCATGTACCGTGCTGATGATAACAAAAGCATTCGGATCGATCTGCTGAATTTTTTCCTGCAAGGCCGGAAGTTCCCGGCGTGTAATTACCGTCATCAGGATATCGCGATCCGTGTTGTGATAGAGTCCGCGGCCTTTCAGGGCGGTGGCGCCGCGATTCATGTCGTTGAGAATGGCCTGACCGATTTGCTCACACTTATCCGATATAATCAGGGCCGAGCGGGCATAGTCAAAACCATCCAGCAACATATCCACGATGCGTGATAGAATAAAAGTAAGCAAAAAGGCATAAAAAGCCAAAGAGAGGGCCGGTCTTTCCGGAGAAAGATTCTTTAGCTCAATCACCACCGTGGCCGCGGAGATGATGACCACGTTGAGGAAGATGATCGATTGCCCCGGTTTGATGCCATATCTCTTGTGCAGGATGGCGGTGATTACATCGGCGCCGCCAATGGTGCCACGGTGCCGTAACACCAGCCCCATGCCCACACCCAGCAAAACGGCGCCGATAACGGTAAGAAAAAAGAAATCATGATGCAACAAATCGAGAATGGCGGCACTCTTATTCCATTGAATGAATTCCAGCCCCGGCACGGCGCCACGAAAAAGGTCGATACTGAAGGCGCTGACGCTGAAACCGAAAACCGTGCGGGCGGCAAAGGTACTGCCCAGTTCCCTGACGCCCCATAAAAAAAGGGGAATGTTCATCAGCCACAGGGATAAGCCGACCGGAATGGTTTCATTGCTGAGATAATGGATAGCCATGGCCACGGCGGAAATACCCCCGGGCACCACCTTGGCATCGATTAAAAACACCGATATGGATATACCCATGAGTATCGCTCCGATAAAGATGGCGATATAGTCACGGATGACTTTTTTTGATAAAATGGATTTCATTGCGGTACCCGATATTTCTGTTTACGGTAAAATAAAGCGGCTGATAATAGGAAGTTTTTTGCTCAGAAGCAATGCCCGGCTTATGGAAAAAAAGAAATATTAAAAAAGACCCGCCGTAATGACGGGCTTATTGTATAGAGGGCCTCTTTAAGGGGAAGCCCCCGGGATTAGACCGGAATATGGCGGAGGGCCTCAAAAAAGATTTCACCGTATGTGGGATTGGCCGGAAAAAGGGCTTTGCAACTTTCGGGCGACATGGCGCCCTGCATGATTAATATGGCCGGTGTGATAACCTCGGCCGCTTCCGGGCCAAGAGCGGCCGCGCCGCAAAGATCCCCCTGCCCGTTCAGGGCTATTTTAACCCAGCCCTCGCTATTACAGATATGGCTCATGACGGCATGGGAATAGGGAAGCAGCCAGGTACGGATATCCCGGCCTTTTAGCGTGCCCACCTGAGCCAGGGCAGGATCGGTGTATACGGCGGCTATGATCTTGTTGTCATCGAAAGGAACGGTCTGTGCGCCGGCGGCATGAGCCCCGGCAATGTACGCCTGGGCCATGGCCCGGTTGGCGCTTTTTTGGGGACTGACCACATCCCCGACGGCATAGATGGATTCAAATTGTGTACGTCCGTAGGCGTCTGTTTTCAGGGTTACCACGCCGGAAGGTGTTTTTTCCAGTACACTTAGACCCAAATGGTTTACATCAGCGGTACGTCCGATGGCTACAAAGGCCATTTCCGATGTTAGCTCTGTTTCGCGATCGGTTTGTATGATGACACGGTCTTCCCGGCGTATGATATTTTTCACACTTACGGGTTCGTGCAGCGTTATCCCCTTGCTCTCCAGGCTTGTTTTCAGCATGCTACTTATCTCCGTATCAAAACCGGGTAGCAGGCCGAATGAATCTATAAACCAATCGACCCTTACCCCCAGGGAGGCAAAAAGGTAGGCAAACTCCGTACCGCTAACGCCTCCGCCCACAACAGCCATGGAGGCCGGCAGCTTGTTCAGGGAACTCATAAAGCGGGGAGCAATCACGCGCCGGCCATCGGGCTTGAGAGGATCGGGGAAGACGGGAACGGAGCCGCTGGAAATGATGGAGGCATCGGGGCAGAGTTCCTCCAGCTTTTCATGCTTTTCGTTAAACACATCAATACGCCCGGCATGCATATATTTGGCGCGTCCCGTAAGAATGCGCACTCCCAGCTGACCCAGCTCCCGGACATTGTGGGCGGCCCAGCTTTTTTTGGCCTGTCGGATGTCCTGCAACAAGGTGCTGAAATCCGTGTCCCTGGCCGCGGTTTGGGTTTGTGCGCGCATCAGCCATTTTTTGCTGGGCAGCAGGCTGTGCCAGGTTGCGCGACCTCCGGGTTCCTCGGTACCGATGAGTGTAACCCGCGCGCCATGCCGGGCGGCGGAGCGGGCTGCTTCCATGCCGGCGGGACCGGCGCCGATAACTACGATATGTTTAGCCATGAAGACCTCGCTTTCCGTTTTCCTTTTTGATGTTGCCATTGAAAAGCGGATACAGATTTTTCCGGCTCCGTATAGGAGTACTCCGTACCATAAGTGCATATCTGCGGTAAAAGACAGTCGATCAAAAAAAAAGTCGCCGGGCTGTTAATTCCCGAATAATTACCGAATCTTTCAATATCCGGTTTTACCCGGCAGGTGAGCGGGTACCTTTAATTAATATTTGACAACCCGCTTGATATGAATTATAATGAAATTCTTATAAAATGAGAGAACTATGAATACCCGTGAAGTCCTGAAACGCATATCCCAAAGAATGAACAGACCGGAAAAGGAGACGCGCACCCTTTATCGGCACAGCGTGGGCGTTATTACCGATCATTTGGCAAGCCAGAAAAGTTTTACGATTCCGCAACTGGGCACGTTCGGAACCGTGGAGCGAAAGGAGCGGCAGGGATATAATCCGCATCACAAAAAAAAGATGTCCATTCCCCGAAAGATGGTCGCTTTCTTTAAGCCCGCCCGGGCATTTAAAGAAGCGGTACAATAAGGAGATGGTGTATGGCTGAAAAAATATCCTTCAAGAGTTTGATTCATGATATCTCCGCTCGCAGCGGGTTCTCACAAAATATCAGCCGTGTTTTTGTGAGGGAGATGGCCGCCGTGATCCGTGAGGGCCTTTTGGAAGATGGTGTTGTTCATCTGACGGGGCTTGGTATTTTTCGTCTGCGGGATATTGCCGAAAGAAGAGGGCGATCTCCGGCCAGTGGCCAGGAGATCATCATCCCGGCCCACCGCAAGGTCTATTTTAAGCCGGAAAAGCGTTTAAGGGAGCTGATCAATAAACAGTTCAAGCATTTAAAACCGCTGTCTGTGCCGGAAAAATCCGTGGAAAAAGAGAAGGAACTGGATTCCTTCAACCGGTTTTTAAATGATTCCTTTGTGGATGGCGCCATTGAGGCCAAGGTGGAAAAAACGGAAAACCTGACGGAAATCAAAAAGAAGAAAGAAACGGTTTACGCGCCGACTTTGGTGCAAAAGCCCGAAAAGAAGAAAAGTATTTCACCTCCCCCTCCCTCCTATTTGCAGGAAGAGGAGCAAACCTCCCGCAAAGGGCTCTATGCCACCATTTTATTAATACTGTTGCTTGTTTTTGCCTATATGAACTATTGGCCCCTGGATGAGAATCCGGTTAGGCAACAGGATTCCCCTCCGTTACAGGCTCAGCAAACATCGATGGAAGCCCCGTCCGCGCCGGAAAAGACCGTTGAGAAGAAAATCAAAGAGAAGGCGGTTACTAAACCGCCCGACAAGCAGGCTGCTCCTGAAAAACGGGCCCTGCGCAGCCATCTGACCCGGCATGGCGAGAGCCTGTGGCGGCTGGCCAGGCGCTATTATGACAATGGTTATTTATGGCCGTTGTTATATGAAGCCAATCATGATAAGATTAAAAATCCGGACTTTATGATCCAGGGGGTTACGCTGACCATACCCGCCCTGCAGGGGACCTTTGAACATCCCACACCCACGGATAAGGAAATGCTGGCCCGTGGACATTTGCGGGCCTACAAAGCTTATCGCACCCGGAACCACAAGGAAGCGCTGAACCATTTACGGGTTGCTTCCCTTTACGATCCAGGGCTGATGGAAAAATATTCCGCCGAGATTGACCGACAGGATGAATTGCTTCTTTCCACTGTGCCATAAACATTAATATAAACGGGATATGTTTATTTTTAATCCGTCCCCGGGATTCTGTTTTACCTGACGAAAAATCTTTCATTTAACAGGAGAAAAGCGTAATGGCCTTGTCAATTCAAGAAGCACAAACTCTGATCAAGGATGTCAGGCAAACGCTTATGGAGAAGAGAAATGTTGTCGCCACGGGAATCGGTTATAAATATGTAGATGGCCGGAAAACCGATACACTCTGTTTGGTTTGCTCCGTGGAGCACAAGCAGGATATGCGCAGCCTGAGCCTGGCGGAGCGTATTCCGCCGGAGTTTGACGGTTTACCTACCGATGTATACACCACCGGTCCCCTCTCGATTTTTCAAAACCACAAAGCCCGTCACCGTCCCGCGGTGGGTGGGATAAGTCTGGGCCATTTTGCCATCACCGCCGGAACCCTCGGTTGCACGGTGATGAAGGATGGTGAAAAATATATCCTTTCCAATAACCATGTGATGGCCAACAGCAATGACGCCACTCTTGGCGATGATATTTTGCAACCCGGACCGACGGATGGCGGCAGCCGTCAAAATGATGTTTTGGCCCGGCTCAGCGACTTTGTTCCCATAGAGTTTGATAACGGTTCGGATCCCGGCAACGGAGGCGGGGGCAGCGGATGCTCCATTGCCAATGCCTCGGCCAATATTTTAAACGCCATGTCGGCCATGGCCGGGCGTAAGTCCCGTTTAAAAGCGGTCTATACCCCCCGGGCGGCGGAAAACCTGGTGGATGCGGCCATTGCCAAACCTATAAACCAGGATGATCTGTCAACGGAAATTATGGAGATCGGCACCATCAGCGATGTGGCCGAGGGCCTTTTGGGTATGGATGTCAAAAAGAGCGGCCGGACCACCGCCTTCACCGAGGGGCAAATTCTTCAAATAGATGTGACGTCACGGGTAAGTTACGGGGCGGGGAAAACGGCCACATTTGTGGATCAGCTTATGGCCGGCAATATGAGTGCCGGCGGGGACAGCGGCAGTGCCATATTAAACGGCAACAACGAAATCGTCGGTCTGCTTTTTGCCGGTAGTTCCAATTCCACCATTATCAACCGGATTCAAAATGTCTTTGAGCTGTTGAACATAGGGCTGCCCGGATGAAGGCCTCCCAGGCGCTGGAACGGGCCAAGCGGGTAAAGCGGGCCCATGAACATGAATGGCTGGCTTTGAGCAATGTTGTGTCCATTGGTATCGGCAATGTACACGGTGTCACGGGTATTATTATCGGTGTAAAAAACCACCCCGATGCCGTGCGGGAGAAAATAGCGGCCGAAATAGAGGGCATACCTATCGAGATAAAGACGCTTCGTGAGCTTAAGGCTTTGTAAAAGGCGCTGATTCTTTTCACAATGACGACGCCTTTAAAGGTCGGTGCTCCGGGTTCCGATATTCTTTCTATTAGCAACAGGAGAATATCATGGAAACAGCAGTTCAGACGGATCGCCCAACCGAACGTATCGAGCGTATTATCAGCGCGATAAATGATTCTGATATATCTTCCATAAAATCCGTTGTCGGCAGTATTATACGCCTGATCAATGATCCGAAATCCACAGCCAAGGATTTAAAGGAAATTATCAGCATTGATCCCCCCCTGACGGCCAAAATATTACGCGTATCCAATTCCTCCTTTTATGCCGCTCAAACCCAGATAGACGATGTCGGCAAAGCCATCGTGTGGGTGGGTTTTAATACCGTCAGGGAGCTGGCCCTGCGTCAAAAAGCGTGTGAACTGTTCGATAAGGATGAAGCCATTGAGGGATACCGCCGTTCCGAGCTGTGGGCCTATAGCGTGGCCACGGCCCATTTTGCCAAAATGATTTACCGGCGTGAATTCGGTAAACAGGGCGACAGCATCTATTCCGCCGGGTTGCTGCATAAAATCGGTCTGATTGCCGAGGAACAGTTTTTGAGAAAAGCCTTCACAAAGGTTTTGCATATTGCCAATGTTCAGGGGCATCATCTAACGAAGATCGAGCGAAAAGTGTTTGGGTTTGATCATGCGCTGCTGGGCAAAGAGATTGCCCTGAACTGGCACCTGCCGGATGAAATTGTAAACTGTATCGCCTATCATGCCAACCCGTTCGAAGCACCGGAAGAGTATTTTGAGATGGCCGCCATCATGTATATTTCGGCGATTCAGTGTCACTTTGCCCAGATCGGCTATTACCGCGCCACTCTGTTTGATGATGATCTCTACACCCGTTGCCTGGATGCTCTGGGACTGGAGCAGGATGCCTTAAACCTGATTATTCAGGAGGGACAACTGGAAATAGCCGAAATGTTGGAGAAAGGTGCCTTATAAGATGGAGCTTACTGTCAAGGATGACAAAACCCTGCTTCTGGAAAGGCGCATACGCCATCTTGAAAACGAGCTGGAATTAACCCGCCGGGAAAAAGAAGAGGCCACTCAAAAATATTTTGAATTTTATTCCCAGCTCGAGGATTTGGTAAAAGAGCGTACCGCCGATTTACACAGAGCCCATATTGCGCTGGAAGAAAAAAATCAATCCTTGCAAGATGCCCTGGGACTGGTGGAAAAAGCCAATGCCACCCGCAGTGGTTTTTTGGCCAATGTCAGCCATGAGCTACGCACTCCGCTTAACGCCATTCTCGGATTTGCCCAAATCCTGGCCGAGGAAAAAAACAAGGAAAACAGCGCCTCCCTGGCCTATATCGGACATATCATTAAGTCGGCCAATAACCTTTCCGCACTGATTGACGATCTGATCGCCCTGAGCAAGCTGGAAGCCGGAGTCATGGCTCTGGAAGAAAAAGAAGTACGTTTACATCAGATATTTAACAGTTGCTGGAAGGGGATAGGTAAAAGACTTCAGGACAGAAATATTATTTTCGATAAAATTATCCCCAAAGAGAATCCACTGCTGTATATCGATCTTCACCATATCCGGCGTATTCTGTTTCACCTTTTTGACAATGCCATAAGATATACTGAGAACGGACGTATCATGTTTGAGGTAAAAATTGGCCCGATCAGAAAGGAACGCACCAATCTTACTTTTGTGATTGTCGATAACGGTTCGGGTATTCCGGCCGGTTTACTTAAAAACATTAGGGCCTATTTCAAAAAAGCCTCTTCCGCTACAAATACAAATTATGAGGGATTGGGTATCGGTTTGGTTCTCTGCCGTCTGATTGCCGGTGAAATGGGCGGGCATCTGGATATTCAAAGTATTGAAGGGCAGGGAACGGAAGTATCCTTGCATCTCAAGGATATTAAGATCCTTCAAAAAGATGAAAAAAACATATCCGGCGAGAAGCATGAAGAAAGTACCCACCCGTTATGTAACTCCTTTATGGTTATCGATGATACGGAACAGAATATCACCCTTCTGCGCCACTATTATGAGGGAAAAGGCATAAAGGTGCTGGGAGCGACATCGGTAAAAAAAGGGTTGGCCCTGGCCCGCAAAACACGGCCGGATTTAATTCTTATGGATATAAACATGCCGGAGATCGATGGCTTTGAAGGGCTAAAGATGTTTAAATCCATAAAAGAATTTGAACAAGTGCCTGTCATTGCCTTTTCAGCCAGCAATGATGCCATGCATGTGGAAAAGGCGCGTCAAGCGGGTTTTGATGACTACCTGTTAAAACCGGTTGATTTTCCGGTACTTACCGGGATGCTGCAACAATACTCAAACCATGATACGGGTGATGTGAGTAAGGAAAGTAATGAGGAGAGTGTTCCCGATCTAAAGATGTTCCCCGGATTGGCAGAGCTGCGGGATAGATTTGAGAAACACATACATAGCCCCGTGCTGAGCGAAATTAAGGAGACGTTGGTGCGTATTGAAGAGCTGACCCATCATTATAACCGGCCCGAACTGGAAAAATGGTATGAAAGAATGAGCAATGCTGTTGAACAGTTTGACATGGGCTTTTTAAATAAACAGTTTCATCTTTTAACAGATAAAAACGGGAAGTAGAAATGAATAACTTGATTTTGATTGTGGATGATATAAGCGAGAATATTCAGGTTCTGGGTAAAATATTATCCGATGCCGGCTATGATATTGCCGTGGCCGACAGCGGTCCGGCGGCGCTAAAGATGGTGGAATCCGTAAATCCGGATCTGTTGCTGCTGGATGTGATGATGCCGGGAATGGATGGCATTACGGTCTGCCGGAAAATCAAGGAAAATGAACAGACGGCCCATATTCCGGTCCTGTTTATTTCGGCCAAAACCGCTACGGAAGACAAGCTGGAAGGCTTTGAGGCCGGCGGAGCCGACTATATCGCCAAACCTTTTGAGAGCGCCGAGGTGCTGGCCCGGGTTAAAACACATCTCAAGCTGAAGGCGGCCATGGAACAGGTAGAGGAGTATAATAAAAATCTGGAACAACTGCTGGAGGCGCGAACCAAAAGCCTGATCACCGCGGAAAGAAGCGCGGCTTTCAGTCTCTTTAGCCAGGGAATCGTCCATAATCTTAAAAACCCCATTACCATTATTTCCAATGGAGTACAATTGTTGGAAATGAAGTATGAACTGCTGCCGCTGGATGATAACCCCGGGCCCGAAGTTGTTACCGAGTGGAAAAAGTTCATAGATTTTTCGGTGAAGTATTATCAAAAGTTTCATAATGCCAACCAGCAAATGCTTAAAATGGTTAATAATTTAATGGCCAAGGTGCGCAGTGATTCCGAAGTGGATGCCCGTATCGTAAATCTTAATGAGCTGTTGCAACAGGAAATACAATTTTTCCAGGCCGACTTTCAGTTCAAGCACAAGACCAAAAAGATTATTGAGTTGTGTGATGATCTGCTTTACGTAAAGGTTGTTCCCGGTGAAGTGAACCAAATCTTCCAGAACCTGCTAAGAAATGCCCTTGATGCCATGTATAGTCAGGAAAACGCTACCGTTATCATACGATCCTATCTGCAGGATCAGCGGGCCTGTTTCTCTATCAGGGATAACGGTCCGGGTATCTCAAAGGAGGTACAGGGGAAAATCTTCGATCCCTTTTTTACCACCAAACCGAAAGCGGGCAGTGTGGATGAGGGACCTACGGGAACCGGTCTGGGGCTTTATATGGTTAAGTCCCTGGTGGAAAATTATGAGGGCCGCCTGAAGCTGATTAGCACCCCCGGTGAAGGAACGGAATTCATAGTCAGCTTTCCGCATGTAAAATCACCCTATTCCAGGAATTAATTTTTCGTATCTCTTTTTTAAAAGACCGCAACCTTTTAAATTGGCGTCTTCCATCTAAAGGTGAGGCGCCATGTCCAGCATATATCGCATCTTTATTGAAAAAAAAAGCGGCTTTGATCTCGAAGCCAAAAATCTTTTACATGATTTTCAGGGCTTTCTGCAATTATCCCGTGTAACGAATGTACGTCTTTTCTATCGTTACGATATCGAGGATATTAAAGAGGCCGTTTATACCCGTGCTCGCGATACGATCTTCTCCGATCCGGTGCAGGATAACGTATATGAAGAGAACCTGCCCGAAATGAACGGGGTGTTTTTGTTAGCGGTTTCCTATCTGCCGGGACAATTTGATCAACGGGCGGATTCCGCCGAGCAATGTATCCGTATTCTGGATAATGAACACGAACCCAAAGTGGTCAGTGCAAAAGTAATTGCTGTTTTCGGAGCGCTCACCCCCGATGATATAAAAAAAATCGAGAAATATTGTATCAATCCCGTGGATTCGCGAAAGGCGGAGTTGGGGAAGCCCCGGGAATTAAGATCATCCTGTGCCGAGCCCCAAAGCGTGGCCGTGTTGTCCGGTTTTACCGCCGCGGGGAAGGACGGGCTGATTCACTTTCAAAGGGAACTAAGCCTGGTGATGACCCTGGAGGATTTGGAGTTCTGTCGCGATTATTTTAAAGACAGGGAACAACGGGACCCCACCGTTACCGAATTAAAAATGCTGGATACTTATTGGTCCGATCATTGCAGACATACCACATTCCTAACGGAAATAAAATCCGTTGAGATTGAGGATGCCCGCTATGCGGAGCCTATCAAACAAGCCTATCGGCACTATCTGGAATCACGAAGGAAGGTGTATGGGAGCAGCGGCCGCGCCGACTGTCTGATGGATCTGGCCACCATCTGTATGAAGGAATTGCACAAGAGCGGTAAACTGCCGGAACTGGAAATAAGCGATGAGATCAATGCCTGCACCATACGCGTGAATATCGGAACCCCGCATGGCCGGGAAGATTGGCTGATACTGTTTAAAAATGAAACACACAACCATCCGACGGAGATTGAACCTTTTGGCGGAGCCGCCACCTGTTTGGGAGGCGCCATCCGGGATCCCCTGTCGGGAAGGGCTTATGTCTATCAGGCCATGCGGTTAACCGGCAGCGGCGATCCGCGCGCCGCATTGAAAAACACCCTACCCGGCAAGCTGCCTCAACGCACCATAACCACCCTGGCCGCCAGGGGGTACAGCTCCTACGGTAACCAGATTGGCCTGAACACCGGACTGGTGAGGGAAATTTATCATCCGGGCTATGTGGCCAAACGCATGGAAATAGGGGCCGTGGTCGGAGCGGTTCCGGCTAAGCAGGTCCGCCGGGAAAAACCGGCTCCGGGAGATTATGTGATACTGATCGGTGGCGCCACCGGGCGGGACGGCATCGGCGGGGCGACCGGATCATCCCGGGCCCATGATGATAAGGCCCTGGAAAACAGCGCCGAAGTTCAAAAGGGGAATGCGCCCGAGGAGCGCAAGCTACAGAGGCTGTTTGCCAACCCGCAATTCAGCAGGCTGGTGAAAAAGGCAAACGACTTCGGTGCGGGCGGAGTTTCCGTGGCCGTGGGAGAGCTGGCCGACGGTTTGGAAATCGACCTTGACGCTCTGCCGAAAAAATACAACGGTTTGGACGGTACCGAGCTGGCCTTGTCGGAATCCCAGGAGAGGATGGCCGTGGTTATTGAGGCCGGGGATTATGATGCGCTGCGATCCCTGGCGGAAGCGGAGAATGTGGAAGCTGTCAGGATCGCCCGGGTTACGCCTCACAGGCGTTTGCGGATGAAATGGAAAGGCCGGCTTATTGTCGATATCGACCGGGAGTTCCTGGACAGTAACGGCCTTCGCCGTGAAAGCCGGGTAAAAATAAAGGCGCCGGATGAAAAACAGGATTATTTCCGGGCCGATCGTCATGCCGGGGATATCGCAAATCCGGAAAGCTGGCGGGAGCTGCTTCGCGATCTTAATGTTTGCAGTCAACGTGGATTGGTAGAGCAGTTTGACAACTCCATTGGCGCCTTAAATGTGTTGAATGCCTGGGGGGGGAAATACCTGGGCACTCCGGTGGAGGCGATGGTTTCCCGGCTGCCTTTTGCCGAGAGTGATACCGCCACCGCCATGAGCTGGGGTTTTGATCCTTTTCTTTCGCAATGGTCACCTTTTCACGGCGGTTTTTATGCTGTTTTGGATTCCGTGGCCCGGTTGGTTGCCGCCGGTGTTGATGTGGATAATATCTATTTTACCTTTCAGGAATATTTTGAAAAACTGGGGGACTCGCCCGAAAAGTGGGGCAAACCGTATGCGGCCTTATTGGGGGCGTATACGGCACAAATGGCTTTCGGCAGGGCCGCCATTGGTGGCAAGGACAGTATGTCCGGCTCCTTTAAGCAACTGGATGTGCCGCCGACTTTGGTCTCGTTTGCCCTGGCTCCCATGCCGGTTTCCGGGGTTATCAGCAATGATCTCAAGGGCGCGGGGCATCTGATTGTTCTGGTGTATGGTCGGCGGGATGAAAAGTCCCTGGTAAACCCCGGGGAGAGTTACGCGGCTTATAAAGCCGTAAATGAATTAAGCCGGATGGGAAAAATTTATGCCGCGCAGGCCGTGGGTTACGGGGGATATGCCGCTGCCCTGGTAAAGATGGCCTTCGGCAACCGGGTCGGTTTTGAAGTGACCCATGACGGTTCCGGGGCCTTTACGCCACAGTATGGGGCGCTTTTGCTTGAGATTGATGAAAAGATGCTCTCTTTTTTAAAAGACAAACAATTGTCCCTAAAAGTAATTGGTAAAACCCTGCCGGTGCCACAGATCAGGGTCGGCTCCATGCGCCTGGCTTTGGAAAAACTCAACCAGGATTTTGAAGAGCCTTTGGAAGAGGTCTTTCCTACCGCTTACAATGCCGCCAATGACCCGGAGATAGAGGTGCCCGGACGGTGCGGGCAGCGAAAATGCCGGATATCCGTGAAGAAGCCCAAAGTGATCATCCCCGTGTTTCCGGGTACCAATTGTGAGTTTGATTCCGCCCATGCCTGGGAACGGGCCGGAGCCGAGGCGGAGATTTTTATTTTTAAGAACAGAACCCCACAACTGTTACAACAGTCCTTACGGGAGTTGGCCGGTAAGATTGTCTCCAGTCAGATAATAATGATCCCCGGCGGGTTTAGCGCCGGAGATGAACCCGAAGGTTCCGGGAAATTTATTGCTGCGGTATTCCGTAACCCTGCCGTGCGTGATGCCGTGGATATTTTGCTGCAAAAAAACGATGGCCTGATTCTGGGGGTTTGTAACGGTTTTCAGGCCTTAATCCGTTTGGGGCTTTTGCCCTATGGCCGCGTTTTGGAGCGGTTGCCGGAGGATGCCCCGACATTGACTTTTAATCGCTTGAAGAGGCACCATTCCGGTTATGTCCACACCCGCATTGTCTCCTCATTATCACCCTGGACTCAGCTTGTTAACCCGGATGAAGACTATATCATTCCCGTTTCCAACGGAGAGGGACGCTTTTGGGCTACGGAGAGAACCCTTTCCGATTTAGCGGAAAGGGGACAAATCGTCAGCCGCTATATAACGCCGGAGGGACAATTCGCCCGAGATGCCCGGTATAATCCTTCCGGATCCGTGTTGGCCATTG
>WGCN01000004.1 GCA_015493745.1 Calditrichales bacterium | reverse complement strand
GTATAAACTGCCCGTCGCTTTCGGTGTTGGCCTTAAATGTCAGCTTAAAGGATAGGCGCAGGCTGTCGGCTGCCCGGCGTGGTTCACCGCTGTTTATCTCCTCCAGACGCGCCCCGGGCAGATCATCGCGCAGCAGGCCGCGGATAACTTTTTCGCGCTCTCCGGCGCCCGCTTCGGCAAGAATGTTCCGCAGGCGCAGGTTACAGTTCCCCCGGAACAGCAGTGTAACCGTTCCCGCCACGTTACCGTCGCCGTCCGCATTGAGGGAGGCTTCCCGCGTTATACGGTTTTGACGGGCGCGGGACAGGGGGATCTTTTCCAGGCTGCTTTTGCCGTTATCCAAAAATACCAGCGGGCGGGTACCTTCCAGCGCCGGGGAGACCTCGCCCGGCGGGCAGACTGCGCAGGCGGGGTCCAGCCAGATGGCGCGTCCCTTGTCATCCCGCGTCAGGGTAATCATCCGGTTAAAGTCGAAGGCCAGCACCGTTTCCGTACGGCGCCCCCGGTCCGCGGTTTTTACCAGGGCGGGCCGGGCCTCCAGGCCCAGGGCGCGTAACAGGTTAACGGTCAAAACGGTCATATCCCTGCTGTTTACCGAAGACTGTTTAAGGAGTTCCGCCACATCGCGCGGAGGCAGCAGGTAGCCATCCATCTCTTCCCCGATGTAGCGATACCTGTTCCTCAGGAAGGATAAAATATTTTCTATTTTTTGCACGCTTGTTTGCGCGTCTCCGGCCGCTTCCATGGCCAGTTTTTTTAACGATGCGTTTCCGGCGGGCGGAAAAAAGGGCTTGAGCATTTCCCAATAACGCCCGCTGAGTTTATTCCAGTCGCTCAGCTTATAGTCGATGCGCAAATATTGCGCCGCTTCGTCATAGGGCGGCATGGCCGGTTCCAGGCGCAGGGCCGGAATATCGCGCAACTCCCAGTTGTAGGAGAGGGTTTTGAATTCCATGCGGTCGTTCTTACGGGTATGGCGTTTTATAACCGCATCGCCCAGGCGGATGTTGACCGGGGTAAAGGTCCAACCCCGCTTTTTTGAAATGAATTTGGCGGGAAACTCAATGGAGTAGCTGCTGTAAAGCTTGGGCAGGGTTTCCTGGATGCGCCAGACCTGATTGAAAAAAGGGCGCCGGAAACGTTTTATCTTATAACGGTATTCCAGAATGGAGCCGGGTGTTACATCCACAAAGGTAAAGCCGTATCTGCGCGTACCGTTATATGTTTCCGGTCTTTCGGGGTCGTCCAGGGAGCGGATGTTTTTTTCCGTCAGGGCGACGGTCTCGCCATTGGGTTTGATGATACGCGCGCTGAAATCGACCAGCCTTTCCTTAAAGCCGAGCGTAAAGGTCGGGTTTAAAAAAGCGTCAGCCCGGTCGTCAAAATAGAGCAGAGCCTGGTGGTAGCGTTCCTCACCGCCGGCGCGCCATTGCTTATCAAAAACGAGCCGCGTATCCATCTTCTGATAAAGAAAAACGCCGCCCGCCTGCGGATAATCCTTCTGCGTGGGTAGTTTTTCCCTGCCGGCGATCTTTAACATTTCGAAAGTGCTGAGTGTCTGTTGGGCGCAGGAGAACAGCAGTCCCAGCAGCAGAACCGCCATACTGTTTTTTAGCAAGGTGAGTGACATAGGTTTTTCCCGTACTTTGGTTGATGTTTTACTTTTTTAGAAGCAGGGAATATAGCAAAATATAAACCCCGATTCATCTTAAAATCGGCAGGCATATTTCCGGCAGATCAGAAATTATCCGGCCGGGAGCAGTTTGGGGATGAGGCGAAAAAGCTCCTCATGGCTTAAAGCATGATGTGCCGCTTTTATGGACGTTGTGCCAAAACAGATATGAGGTTTGCCATAGCGGCGGGCCAGTTCAAGCTCACTGTGGGTTCCGGCGCCCCCCGGTAGAAAAACAAGCAGATCACTGCTCAATATGTTTATGTGATTACGGGACAGAGGATGTGTGCCTTTCCGGCCGGAGTCGGGCAGGTGGGTGTAAACGGGCAGCTCTATATAGGGATTGGGATAGCCTGCCGGGGGGTGATAATCACTTTTTCCCGGCCGGCCCGGGATGATACCGATGGAAAGACCGGCGCGTGGCTTCACGGAGATAAAGGCCCGGGCCACCGCTTCCATCACCCCACCGCCACCCCCGGTCAGCAAATGATAACCGTGGCGGGCAATCCATTGACCCAGGGGAATCGCATACTTTTCATGAGCTTCCCTGCCTGAACCCATCACGCCGATGACGGGAAGTTTTTTGAGAACGGTTTTCATGTTGGTCATATTTACTTACAGGGTAAAAAGCGAATGGTACTTTCAATTTCCTCCAGTACCTTTTTCAATTCGCTCAGGGTGGTATCGATAGCTTCGGTGCTGGTGCCGGTATCCAGGGAAAAGCGCACCGAACAATGGGCCTCTTCCTCGCTGCGACCCATGGCCATTAAAACGTGTGTCGGTTGGGGCGAGCCCGATTTGCAGGCCGATCCCGAGGAAAAGG
>WGCN01000003.1 GCA_015493745.1 Calditrichales bacterium | reverse complement strand
GGCCGTTATGACGTGGCCTTTGACGGCTCGGGCCTGGCCAGCGGCGCTTATATCTACCGCCTGCGGGCGGGCAGGGCCTTTGTGCAAAGCCGCAAGCTGTTGTTGGTGAAATAGAACCCTCCTGCTTTTATCGATCCCGGCTTCGGCCGGGATTTTTTTTAACCGCATTCCGAACGCAGTGAAGAATCCTTTCACTGATAGGTCTGGGCATCCCCCGACCTTATGTTTGGGAAAAGTAAGGCGGGGTGTTACTACTTTTAAAATGCTCCTCCGGTACTGTTCCTCCGGGTGCGGTTGCCATGACCCGGAGGAATACCGGTTAAATTAAGGTTGGCTTAGAATGGTTAAATCATGCAGATAAAAATCTACTTCAATAAAACCATTTTCCGGCGCATCGTTTGCGTGCCCGCTTCCATTTGATAAAAATAAACGCCCGCGGAGACGCTCCGTCCGGCATCATCCTTGCCGTTCCAGGTAACGGTGTGTGCTCCCGCGGTCAGAGAACGGTTTAAAAGGCTTCTGATCTGCCGGCCCAGAACATCATATATTTTCAGGGAAACATATTCCGTTTGCGACAAACTAAAGCGGATACGTGTT
This sequence comes from Calditrichales bacterium, assembly GCA_015493745.1. GTDB lineage: Bacteria > Calditrichota > Calditrichia > Calditrichales > J004 > J004. The sequence goes on along the minus strand of WGCN01000003.1, from coordinate 1,605 downwards.
GACGGGTTAAAGGGATTGGGATAATTTTGAGATAAATTGAGTTTTTCCGGGAGTACGGCTGATTCTGCCCAGCCGGTGGTGGTTAGGGGACGGTCATCCTGCCAGACCACCAGCACCGTATCCATCTCCGGGCCTTCCTTAACGGCCACGGAGGGATACATTTGGCTGGTGCCCGACGTATCTTCATTCACCATTACATCCGTACTCCAGCTTTGGCCGCCATCCAGGGAGTAACTGAAAAATACATTGAATTCCAGTTTTTTGGGATTTTCCCGTCCGTCCGCCCAGACGCTGTAAAGCCTCTGTCCGTCATGCGCCGCCGTAATACACGGGTAAAAGCGACTGTAGGCGGGTACATTGGGGTCTTCAATAAGAACGGAGTCATTAACCTGATCCACGGGAGTCCAGCTTTGGCCGCTGTCTTCACTTTTTACAAATGAAATCTGCGATTGGGGCGTCGCACTTTGCACATATGTTTTAAAGAGGATATAAATATTGTCATTCCACATTGTAAATGACGGTACATATGTTTTATCGTTAGTGGGATATTGGGTCGGCTGGGTACGTACCTGCCATGTTTTACCTCTGTCGCCGCTGTAGGTCAGCACGATGTTGCGTTTATAATACTGATCATCATCAAGAACCAGAAAAACTTCACCGTCCTTACGGGCCACAATTTGCGGATACAGGCTATAGTATCCGCCCGGATCGGCCACAATAGGCGCCGACCAGTTTAAGCCGCCGTCTTCGCTTCTGCTGAAAAAAACCTCGCCCCAGCCGCCGGAGCCTCTGCTGCGCATCCAGGCAACATAAAAGGTGCCCACGCTGTCCACGGCAACACTGCCGTATATGGAACTGCTGTTATCATGGCTGCTTATTGCCACGGACGATCCCCAGGTTTGTCCCCTGTCGGTGCTGACGGCCGCGCGGATTTGCGGATTGGTGGTGCGGTAATCCGACCAGATGGCCACCATGCGTTGTTCAGCGCCGGTGCCGTAAATGGCCAGCAGGGGGGCGATTTGATTTACGCCGAGGGAATCATCGTCATTGACCGTTACCTTTTCCGACCAGGTTATGCCATCCCGGGAAGTGCGTAAATAAACATCGGAATCGCCATTTTCATTTCCCTGATAAAATATGTGGTAGAATGTACCATCATGCTGGACGATCTTTTTCATCCCGCCGTAGGCAAGGTTGCTGGCGCTTGAGTCGCCGATTTCGGCGCGGATGTCTTCTGATTGGTCGGTAATGCCGCTTTCATTTATATAAAAAACTTTTTGTCTTAAATGATTAATATTGGACTGGCTAAAGAGGAAAGAAAGACTACTGCTCACTAATAAAATTAATAACATTCGATTCAACATAACTTCTCCTTATGAAAAAGCCCTAAAAATAAGGGCCCGGTAACTTTGTGCAATTGATACGTGTCAAAATTTCACTTTTTGTGATTTTTTACAAACCAGGTTTATCCGGGCTGGATGATTCCCATGTTGGGCTTGTCGGGCCCTATCTGCGGCCCGTTCTCTTGACAAGGAGTCGTGTACGGTAAGAACAGTAACCTCCGGATTTATCCGGGGGTGGCGGTAAGAAGAGAAACACTTATTT
>WGCN01000002.1 GCA_015493745.1 Calditrichales bacterium | reverse complement strand
CTCTCTCCGATAAGCATGACCACGTCATCGCCGGAAGACCAGGCGCCGTCGGCGTCGTTGTCGATCAGACCGAAACGGGCCGCCTTGTCCTCGGTGATGTTCCACACCTCAAAGGGCACGGGCAGGTTAAAGACGTCATCCGTTCTGTTGGCGCCAAAGCGAATCTCATAGTCGGCGGCGTAGGGGGTGCCGTTATGGAACAGATCGCCTGTCGCGGTATAATTGGAACTGCCGTTTATCCAGCGGCTGTTTTGTGCGTCCAGTTGAAGGGAGTCCCCGGCCACATAAAGGTGGATACCGTCGAACACCGGGTTGGCCTCCTCATTGTTGAAAAGGGTGGAGTGACGGATATTAATCTCGGGAAGGGCGCCGTCGATGCGTTGCACGCGGTAGGCCAGCGGGCTGCCCAGGCTGTCGCTGAAGGTAACTTCATAACGGGCGCCGTCTTCTACCTTAAAGGGATCGATGATGACGGGAGTGATGCGTCCCGTGCCCACACCGGCCAGGCGTTCCACCGCCCCGGATATTTCGGGAGGGGTGTAGTCCGCCGGTGGGGCGGAAGGGGTGACGATTACCGTGTTGATGTCGGTGACCAGATTGCCCGCTTCATCGATGTCGATCACCTTGGTGCATTCGGTGGGCGGGATCAGTGCCAGGGTATCTCCCCGGTCATAGGAGACCACCGCATAATAATAGGTCAGACCGTTGACCACCGAGCTGTCCGTCCAGCTGTGTTTCAGACCGCTGTCGTTGCCCAGATAGTATTTAATACCGTTGTAGTCCAGGGGCTGGTAGCCCTTGATGCCGTTTTTAAGATCGAACTGGGCGATCGGCTCATAAAGGGTTAGGTTGCCCTGGCCGTCGGTGATGGTGCGCGCCTCGTTAAAACCGGGATCGGTGGAGCGGTAGATGCGGTAACCCTCAAAATCCTCACCGGAGATGGGGTCCAGGGAAAACTCCGCCTTATTATCCCAATAAAGTGTGACTTTGCCGTCGCCGGGCACGGCGGTAACGGTGGGTTTTTCCGGCGCCTTGGCAAAGCGGTAGTTGGAGTTGTAAATCTTTTGCACCACGTCGGCATTGCGAAAAAGGTCTTCCCTGTCCTCCCCCAGTAGCAGGGCGATGGAGAAGCGCTGGGTTTGCCCGGCCTTAAGCGGGAAGTAGCCGGAGCCGTATAAAAAGACGATATCCACATTCTGTGCCGGTTGGGGAAAGCTGCCGGGTTTAAGCCGTTGCCACATCTCCTCATCATCGGAAACGCGCACGCTGGGCCAGACAAAGGAGTTGAAACTGGTCAGGCCGATCTGGTCGGATTCGTCTATATCGGTTTCGTCGAAATTGGGTTCGCCGGCGGTGGGTTGGCCGTCGCCTTCGCCCTCATCCCCCGTGTCGGGCAGACCGTCGGCGCCCACGTCATCGCGTTCGGGGTTCCAGTCACCATCGTTGTCAATGCCGTCGTCGCGGCGTTCATCGATCAGTCCGTCACCGTCGTTATCGATACCGTCAAAGGGGTTGCCGGGACTTTCCAGATATTTAAAGCCGAAGTAGCCGACCGCGCCGCCCCAGATGCCGCGGTTATCATGATCCCACTGGTAGACCATGTCGCGGCTGACGTCAAAAAAGGAATCGTCATCGTTCCAGTCCTCGGCGCCGCCCACGTCGGCGTCGCCATACATGCCGAAAACCACCTTGTCCAGATCCTTGTCGCCCTCGTTGGTGATTTCGTAAATGAGGAAGATACAGTCCTCGGCCAGGGTATGGGCCCACTGGTAGCCGCGCACTTCCACGCGCAGTCCCAGCCCGCGCCGGGTGGAATCGCGGGAGTCGGGAAAATAGGCAAACTCCCTGTTATCGCGGTCATCCATCACAAAGTAACTCTCCTGATCGGCAATGGCCAGCCCCTTGCCATATTCACCGATCCAGCTTCCGGCCCAGTCCGCCGGGCGGTTGGGCCATTGCGAGGGCCAAGTTTCCGGGCGGTCGCTCATGGCCACATTATTTTGTCCTTCGGCGGCATATCCGGGCAGGGGCTGCCAGCCCCATACCTCGCCACTAAAGGAGATATCGCCCCCCTCGCCGGCGATACCGCCGATGATGCCGTCGTCCACTATATGGATGGTGTCGCCATAGACGTCGACCACCTCGGCGGCGGCGATAACGCCGAATTCAAAGATATAGTTATGGTTGCTGCCCTTGGGCCATTCCACGGCCGGGGTGGTATAGGGGAAGCCGATGGAACCGTAGTTGTAAAAGAGGGTGCGGATCAGGTTGCCGCTGTGAATGCCCTGTCGCCTGTCCTGCTGACCGGCCTGCTTATAGAGCGAGCGTTTGTAATGGTCAAAAAAGGTGTCCGCGTTTTTCTTTTGGGCCCACAGGCTGCCGCTCATAAAAATGAGGGCCAGCAGCATCAGGGTCATTGCCGGGTGTTTTTGCTTAATCATGGGTGTTACGTTTCCTGAAACATTTTTTTACTGTATTCATAAGACCGTCGCTTTATTGCAGTTGCAAACCGATAACAATACGGCGCGGTTCGGAATAGAAATCCGGCCGGTTCAGATAATCTTCCTTGGAATAGAGACCGGTATTGCCGACAAACTGCCCCTGCAGGGTGTAGCCGGCGCGGCCGGTGTCCTCATATACAAACTTTTCATTTAAACGGTCAAATACATTGTATACCAGGGCATACAGCGACAGGGTTTTGCCCATAAAGGAAAACCCGTAGGTGGCGCGCAGGTCAAAGTTGAGAGTGGCCGGCTTGCGTCCCGAGTTTTCGAAGGAAGTGCGCTGGTTTTGCAAAGACGGGGTATAGGGCAGGCCGCTGCCGTAGCTGCCGATCAGGCTGATGTTCCACACACCGGGATCGCCGACGGTCAGGGTGCCGTTCAACGTGTGGCGCTGATCCCAGTTCAGGTTGACCAGCCTTTTGGGTGACTGGCGCGGAGGGTTGGCCAGCAGATCGAAAAAGAGGGCGTTGGGATCGGAAGCGTTGCCCCGGGCCAGTTGATAGGTGTAGTTAAGCGTGGCGCCCCAAAAGGAAGTCATGCGCTTTTCCAGAAACATGGAAATGCCGCTTACCCGGCCAAAATCCCGGTTGGTATAGCGTACATATTTGCTGCTCACGTCATTATCGAGCCGGAAAAATTCCTGACCGATCAGATTACGGATATCCTTGACATAAAGGGTGAAATCCCCGGCCAGGTCGGGGGCGAACTGTTGCTGAAAGCCCAGTTCGTAAATGGTGGTTTGCTGCGGCTTGAGATCACTGTTGCCCATGGTGGTGCGCAGGGCGCCCGGGGCCACCTTAAAGCCGGGATTGGCGTAAAGATAGCGATATTGCGGCATTTGAAAAAACTGCCCGAAAGAAAAGTGCAGAATGCCGTCGGCCGTCAGGGGGTAGGCCAGACCCAAACGCGGGCTGAGCAGATACTTGGCGGAGGCTCTGGTTTTGGGGCCGTCTTTGGGGTTGCCCGGATTTACGGGGATGTCACTGTTGGCATTAAAGTAGTCGAAACGCAGCCCGGCATTGATAACCACCGATTGCAGTTCGATTTTATCCTGGATGAAAGCGGAGGCTTCCAGGGGGCTCCGGTCATATTCGTTACTGCCCAGGTCTGTGGTGGGGGGAATCTCCGGTTTAAAGGGGCGGAGTTCCAGCCCGTTGGCGTCCCGCGCCGGGCGGATGAAAAACTCCCGAAGATAAAGGTTGTGCTGCTCCACCTCGAATCCGGCCTTGAGCAGGTGGGTGCTGTTCACCTGCCAGCTCAGGCTGCTGTTCAGGGAATAGGTTTGGGAGCGGCGCTTTAAGTAATACATGCCCGTGCCTCCGGTAAAAAAACGGTACTCGGGAATGTTGAGCCGATTGGGATGCACGTAGCGGGAGTCGAGCGGGTCTTCAAAAACGGAATAACGGTAGTTATTGTCACGCCAGCCGATGTTGACCTCGCCAAAGGCATCTTTACTGATGGAATAGTTCAGGTTAAGCGTTTGGGCCAGCCCCTGTTGAAACTGACGGTAATTACCGTCCGGGGTATATTTGAATTGATGAAAATATTCGCTGTAATCGGCCCGGTTCCATAACAGTTTATAGGAAAGCTTCAGGGCGCCAAGGCGGCGGGAAAGCTTTAGGTTGTAGCTGATGCGCCGTGAATCGTTCATGGGCACAATGGCGCTGTCTCCCGATTGCCGGATGTACCAGTTGGCCGGATCGGGGCTGTTAAGATCGGTGGAATCGGAGGGGATAAAGTCGCGGCGTCCGTAAAGCCAGCCTTCGTTATAGTAATAACGGGCCGATGAAAAGAGCCGGATGCCGAAAGGGAGGGGGCCGCCGGCATTGAGTTCCACATTGTAGCTGGAAAGAGGGTTAACGCTGTTGATATTCATAAAAACCGGGCTGTTGCCGCTAAGGTAATCCCCCAGATAGCTGCGGGCGGAATAGTCCCAGCTTTCGCCGCCTTCCCGGGTGACGATGTTGACCACGCCGGACATGGCCTTGCCGTACTCGGCATTAAAGGCGCCGCTGACCAGGCTGATCTCCTCGATGGCGTTATTCTCCACGGCCACGGAGGGCAGCCCCGAGTATTCATCCATTACCGAGATACCATCCACCATATAGGTAATTTCATTGGCCCGGCCGCCGCGCACATGCAGGGCGCCGTCGGCACCGACGGTAACCCCGGCCTGCAGCTTTAAAACATCGCCGTAGGTCTCCACGGGCATTTCACGCATCTCCCTGCCGCTGAATTCGGCCACGCTGGCCGTCTGGTCGCGGCGGATCATCGGCTTTTGGGCCACCACCTCGATGGCTTCATCCGATTCCAGCACCGAAGGGCTTAAAACAAAGTTAGCGGCCGTGGTGAAATCGCTGGAGACACGCACTCCGTTTTTACGTACGCTGCGATAGCCCACCATGCTGGCGGTAAGGGTATATTGCCCGACCGGCACATTGAGGATCACATAATAACCGTCATTGTCGGTGGTGGCGCCCATCAGCGTGCCCTCCACCTGTACATTGACGCCGGTAAGGGGCGTGCCGGTTTCGCTGTCGGTAATCACGCCGGATATTTTGCCGTTGGTCCCGGCCAGGAGCATCAACGGCAGGGCAATGATGCTCAACAAACCGGACAGATATTTATGGATTGGGGTAATCACTGAAATTATATCCCTGATCATTTATAATGGAATGGTATGATTTGTCGTTGGCAAACTAATAAGGGAAATCCGGCGGTGCAAGAAAAAAAATTAAATTAAATTAATAAAAAATATTAAAATTGATTTTTTCTTGACATTCCCAATACCGCTTGTTTATATTCGGCACATATTAGCCCACCAGCATTTATCCAAAGGAGGATGACACATGCGTCTTTTTTTACCACTACGTAAGGTTTTATATGTTTTGCTCTTTCTACTTTTGAGCCAGGTAAGCGCTCAGGAGAATCAATTTAAAAAGGTTTGGCAAAACACCACCTGGGCCGAAGGGGCCTTTTATCCAAGCGGTCCTCTGTGGAACATGGTGGGCCCGTATGATTTTGATCAGGACGGCATGTCGGATTTTGTTGCTTCCAGTTCCTGGAGCGGTGCTTTTTTAAACGGCGCTTATCATTACGAAGCCACGGCGGATAACACGATAGAGCTGATGTGGTGGTATCATTTTGCCGAACTGGATACGGCCAACGACAATTTCTCTTCGGTAACGGTGGGCGATCTGGATGGCGACGGCAATCCGGAGATCATCGTGCTGGCCGATGCCCGTGCCGGGGGTGACGCCCTGCAGGTTTTTGAGTGGGACGCCGACTCCGCCGCCTTTCCCACCACACCCACGGTCACCTGGGATTTGGGTTTAAAGCACGGCGTGTTTGAGGCCGGTCAGATTGTAGCGGCCAATCTTGACTCCGATGATAATCAGGAGGTTGTTGTTTCGGTGATGGACGGCCCGTGGGGGGCAGCCGGAACCAGCCACCTGATGATCTTTGAGCTGCAAAACAAAAGCTTTGCCCTGCCTTCCTGGAAGGTGGAAATGGATGACTCGCTGACCACCGGTTGGAGCGGCTATACCATTTATACCACCGATCTGGATAATGATGAACTGCAGGAAATATGGACCGTGGCCTGGGATTACTACCGGGTTATCGCTTACGAAAATACGGGCAACGAGGATGAATATGCCCTGCAAACCGCCTTTTATGTCAGCCTGAATGACGAGTTTTCCAATCAGGGTCTGGTGGCCGCCAACTTTGATAACGATGGTGTAAACGAAATGTACGCCACCACCAGCGGGGGCACGGTGTGGGGTATTGCCGGCGGCAGCGATATCAGCAAGATCACCTTTTCCAATTTCAACTATATGGGGTTTTATGATAAGGGGCTGCGTCAGATCCGCAGCGGCGACATGGATGGCGACGGCAAGCCCGACCTCTATTTTGCCGGAAACTATGACGAGTCGGTGCACGACTGGGAGTATAACGGCGGCAATCCCCTGGATATCGCCTCCTTCAGCACCTATACCATCTTTATGGACGATACCACCGATGACGTCACGCCGGGCACGGATCAGGGCATTTTCCGCGTGGCTAAGCTTTTTCCCGGTGATGTGGATAATGACGGGCTGGGCGATATGATCGTCTCTTCCTCCAGTCTGGCGCTGGACAAGCCGACCCTGCTCATGCTGGAGTATGACAAGTCCACCGCTTTGGGAGATGAAAACCCGGTAGCGCCGCAAACGCTGCATTTGAACCAGAATTATCCCAATCCTTTCAATCCCGAAACTCAGATCAGCTATTCCATGCCTCAGGCAGGTTATGTGCGCCTGGAGATTTTTGACATGACCGGCCGCAAGATCATCACCCTGCAGGATGGTATGCAACAGCCGGGCAATTATAACTATCAGTGGACGGGGGTTGACCAGTCTGGCCGATCCGTGGCCAGCGGTTCATATATTTACCGTTTGT
>WGCN01000001.1 GCA_015493745.1 Calditrichales bacterium | reverse complement strand
CCTTCCCGCGCAAAACCTGGTTCCGGGAGATATTATAAAGATCAAAATCGGTGAAATTCTTCCGGCCGACGTTATGCTGGTGGATGGCAATTATTTACAAATCGACCAGTCGGCCCTTACCGGAGAATCGTTGCCGGTAACCAAAAAGCCCGGCGACGTGGCCTACGCCAATGCCGTCTGCAAACAGGGCGAGATGCTGGCTGTTGTTTTCGCCAGCGGTATAAATACTTATTTTGGGAAAACGGTGTCGCTGGTGGCCCGGGCCGAAAAAGAGGAACATAGCCATTTTCAAAAAATGATCATCAAGGTGGGCAATTTCCTGATCGCCACAACCCTGTTGATGGCCGCCGTTATTCTGCTCAATGCTGTTTATCGCGGTGAGAATATGATCGAGATTCTGCGTTTCACCCTGGTGCTTACCGTCGCCGCCATCCCCGTGGCCCTGCCGGCCGTATTAACGGTGACCATGGCCGTGGGAGCGATGAACCTGGCCAAAAAACAGGCCATTGTCAGCCGTTTGGCTGCCATAGAAGAACTGGCCGGTATCGATGTGCTTTGCTCCGATAAAACGGGAACCCTGACCAAAAACGAGATGACCGTATCCGCCCCTCACCCATTTCCCGGCTTTGACAAGGAACAGTTGATGCTCTATGCCGCCCTGGCCTCCAGCGAAGAGAATAACGACCCCATTGAAACCCCCATCTTTAAATACCTGAAGGAAAACAACATCTATGACAAGACAAAAGAGTATCGTCAGCTCAGTTTCCGGCCCTTTGACCCGGTAAGCAAACAGACCGAGGCCGTACTGGAAAAGGGGAATAAAAAAATAAGCGTCATAAAAGGTGCGCCGCAGGTAATCAAAAAGCAATGCCGCCCGGATAGTGGCCATGCTGTTGACGAGATCGTCGATGAAATGGCCCGTTCCGGCTACCGCACCCTGGGCGTCGCCGTTAAAACGGATGACGGGGATTATCAATATGCCGGGATCATACCCCTGTTTGACCCGCCCCGTGACGATGCCGGGCAAACACTGGCCGAGGCCCGGGAACTGGGTGTACAGGTTAAAATGGTCACCGGCGACAATATTGCCATCGCCAGGCAGATTTCCCTGAAACTGGGTTTAAACGATCATATTCTGCCTACGGACGCCCTGACCGCCGATGACCCCGTGGAGCTTACCGGCTCCCCTATTGCAACAGAACCAAGCGTGGTCACGGAAATAAAACAAAATCCCGGCGGCCGGTTAGCACAGGCCTATAACGCAAAACATGAATCGGATATCCTTCATTTGATTGAAAAGGCCGATGGCTTTGCCCAGGTTTTTCCCGAAGACAAATACTTTATCGTCGACAAGTTGCAGAAGGCCGGACATATCGTGGCCATGACCGGGGACGGCGTTAACGACGCGCCCGCCCTGAAAAAGGCGGATGCCGGGATAGCGGTATCCGGAGCGACGGATGCCGCCCGTGCCGCCGCGGATCTGGTGCTGCTGGCACCGGGCATTTCCGTGGTTGTGGACGCCATTAAACAGGCCCGGGTCATCTTTGAGCGTATGAAAAGTTATGCCATCTACCGCATCGCCGAAACCATCCGTATCATTCTGTTTATGACCTTCTCCATTCTGGTGTTCAATTTTTACCCGGTCACGGCCATCATGATCATCATCCTGGCTTTGCTAAACGATATTCCCATTTTAACCATCGCCTATGACAATACCCGGATTGATAAAAAACCGGTACGCTGGGACAATAGTGAACTATTCGGCCTCTCCACCCTGTTAGGCATTTTGGGCGTCATATCTTCCTTTTTGATTTTTTTCATTCTGGAAAAACACACCAAGCTGTCGCAGGATATGATACAGGCCATCATATTTACAAAACTGGTGGTGGCCGGGCATGGCACCATCTATAATACCCGTACCACCGACTGGTTCTGGAGAAAACCCTATCCCTCCCTGTTATTTTTCTCAGCTACCATCTTAACGGGTATTGTGGGTACCCTGATCGCGGTTTACGGTATTTTCGTCCCGGCCATCGGTTGGAAATGGGCCCTATTCGTATGGGCCTATGCCGGAAGCTGGTTTTTTATAAACGATATCATAAAAGTGTACTGGTATAAAACCTTTATTAGCGGAAGGATGCACTTAAGGTTACATTATCCCAATCACCTGCATAAAAGAGTGGGCTGATAGCGGGGCAGACATGGTTTGAACAGGGGTGTGGGAAACCGATGAACCGGACTCCGGCTCCGCGCCTTATATCTCAGCGTATGTATTTTTAAGTTAAGTCACAATTTTAATCGTGGGAAAAGGGAGCCCCGGAAAGTGAATCACCGGTTTGGGGAAAAGAGCAATTTTGCCACCAACATCGGGAAAGGGCCGGGGAAAGAAACAGATGCTTTCCACGGCCTATTTTATTATTCTCTACTTTATCAGCTTATCCCGTTCCAGATTCCATTGCACCCAGCTGCTTTTGGCATCGGCAACGGCGTCAAAATCGCTTTTCTGAAAGCTGCCGTCCGGCTTAACCACAATCTGCTGCTGCGCTTTAACGATCTCTATCCATTCCTTTAGCGAAACAACGGAGGGACCTTTAACCTGCGTGGGGCCCTGCACCCGTTGCGGTGGGCCGGAAGGCTTTTGGCCGCCCTGCTGTTGCTGTTGGCCCGGCTGCCAACCGGGAGGCGCAACATTTACGCTGCCTTCATAAACCAGGATGCGTGAAGATTTATCCTCGGCGGCGTCCATGCGGTATACCGTGCCACGCACGGCCACCACGGCGGAAGGACCGCGCAACAGCCACTGATCGGTATTTTGAGCCAGCTTTTTTATGTTGGCCCAGATGCGGCCCACGGAAAGAAAGGACTCTACCTTTTTCTCTTTCTTTTTTATTTCAGCTCTTTCTATGGTATAGATCGAGCGTTCGTCTATGCGCACGATGGAACCGTCGTTATATTTTATTTCACAACGGGCCGAGGGCTGTGTTTTTATCTTGTCTCCGTTATACAGGGGACGATTGAAGCCGGCCTTGACCAATTTTGTTTTACCGCTGGGCAACACCAGTACATTGCCCAGGGGAAACGATATTTTAGCCACGGGTTTCGGCGCATCCCAGTAGCTGTAAGCGCCAACCACCATGGCGGTTAACAATAGAGTACCGCTTATCAGCGAGATTAGTTTTTTATTCATTTTAATACCCGTTTCGGCAAATCCTCGGGGAATTGCCTGCGTAAAACTTACCGTATTTTTGCTGTCAGCTTATTTTGGGTAACACCGATGATATCCAGATTAATACCTTCAATCTCCTTGGCGTCCAGTTCGGCGGCAACGCTTTCCGCTTTTTGTGTGATCTCAATATCAAACAAAGCCATGCCGCCGCCGAAATTACGCTGATAAATATTTTTCACGCCACGTATATAATAGGGCAGGCTGTTCTTGAGCGTATTAAGCTGACTAAAACTGGTGATGTTGGTAACCATCAGTTGGATTTGCCGGGCGGAGAACTGATTGCCGCGATACTTTTCGATGATCTTTGCCTTCAACTCCTCACCGGCCTTTTCGGCAGCCTTGGCCAGGGCCCTGGCGCCGCCGGTAAACTCATCAATATGCGGAACAACGGCATGTTGGGCGGTGGTGGCGATAATTACCGCGTCATCGGCCCGCACGGCGCGGATATTCAAATTGGCATTGCAGCTTTTCATCCCCGAGCTGCGCATAACCGGCAACTGGGTTACGCTGGAACGGGCATTGCCTATCAGCAACACCTCGGCGCCGCTTTGCCTGGCAATGGCCGCCGCCGCCTGCGTATCGCCGTTCATGGCCGCGGCCACGGAAGCGGCATTCAGATTGCTCTTCATGGTTCCGGCGTCCACAAAGGGAAAGCCATATTGCATCATGGTGTTCATAATGGCATTCTCGGCGCTGTTCAGCCCCGAGGCCATGCCCATGCTGCCGGCATTCTCCTCACGGATCAGCACCATCATGCGCGGCATGCCTTCACGCTTTAGCACGGTAAGAATGCCCTGTAAGTCACTTTTCAAATCCCCCTGCTTAACCACGGCCTGTATGGTTACCTCCAGGGAGTTATCGGGCTGTTCGTTTTCCGAAAGCACATGATAGCTTTGCACATATCCGCTGGTGCGGCTGTATATCTTATCTTCGATAACCATATAGTTTTCGGAAACGGTGTTGGCGTCGATTACCATGCCCACCACCTGTTCCACTGCCTTGCGCAGGGCGTCGTTTACGGCATCCTCACGGGCTTTTACCTTATCTCCGGCCAGTATGGCCCCATAGCCGGTGGCGGTCACCTGCCGTACCTGCGGAGCCGGCTGCTGCGCCCATAACAATCCGGCCAGCAAAAGAAAATTGAATAGGATTGTCTTTTTCATGGTTTTAGAACTTTGCTTTTAAATTACGAATGATATTCAGAGACTCCGCGCCGGATACCGGGCCCAGGGGCTGAAAAGTGCCGTCATCCTTACCGGGCATAACCCCGCGCGTGGAAACAACCATCACCGCGTTAAAAATCGGACTGGTGTTCAGCACATCGGCAAAGGGACTGGCATCGCCAAAATGTTTGGTTTCGATCGAGGGATCATCATAGGCCTTGACCATAAAGTTTTGTATCAGCATGGCCAGCTCGGCACGGTTTACTTTGGCATCCGGCTTAAACGTACCGTCGGGATAAAGCTGCATGATACCGCTTTCCACCGCTTTTTTAATAAAGGATTTTGCCCAGTGGCTGTCCGGCACATCCTTAATTCCCAGATCCGAGGCGTTTTGTACCTGCGGCTTGCCCATAACGCTCTGACCCGGCGCGCTGAACTTGACAGCCTGCCTGTTGGGCGACTTGCGAAATATTTTATCCAGGGGCAGTTCCGTCACAAACAGAACGGCGATATCGGCCCTGGTGACTTCTTTCTGGCGGGCAATTTTTTGCAATTCCGGTGATTGTCCGGCCACGGCGGCAAAATACTCGGCCAGTTCCTTTATGGCCAGTCCGGCGCGGGTATCGGTATTGTCCAGCTTCAGAATATTCTGAAAAGCATTTTGGGCTTTGTTGTATTTGCCCCAACGTTTATAGGTCTCGCCCATCCAGTACCAGGCGTCCATCTTAACCGCTTTTTTATCTTTAACCGTCCCGGAGTCATCCACATCGTCAATGGCATCCTGAAACTCATCCACGGCATCGTCATATTTTTCCCGGAGCATCAATAGGCGTCCCTGGGCCACCTGTGCCGGGGTCCAGTCGTCATCACGGCTTAATGCCTGATCGATCAGTTTTTCCGCTTTTTTAAGCTGATTGCGTTCCAGGGCCACCACCGCCAGACCTTCAAAGGCCGGGGCAAATTTATCCTTCAGGCTCTTGGCCAATTTAAATTCACGCTCCGCATTGGCCAGATCGCCGTTCTTTAAAAATTTTTGTCCCTGGGTATAATGGTATTCCGGCGTATCCAGCGTGGAAGCGGCCTTGCGCTCTTTCGGTCCGGAACAGCTTGCCAGAAACAGGGCCAGGGCGAGAAAAATAAATATATTCTTTGTGGAAATTTTCATGATTTTCTCCTTCACTAATCAAGTATAAACATAACTTTACACTGTTCCATAAAATTGAGATTCTTACCGGCGGCCAGGATATTTGCCGCGTCGGCATTGGAAACCACGATATCGGTTTTATTGGTACCGGATACCGAGAGGGCCTTTACAACCATGGGATTATCTTTTACCCGCTCGTTGCTTTTGGCGCGGGCGATATTTTTTTCATAGCCCACAACCCCGATTTGCACGGCATAGTCACGGCTGACAAAACCGGTGCCGTAAATCTCATTACCATTTTCATCAAGAATACGCGGAGCCATGGCCGGACGCAGTCCCAGTCCGCGGGCGTCGATGATCAACCCGCTGTAGACGGCGTTGGCATAGGCCGGTTGCGGCGCCACGCCATATTGAACCTGTGCGGGAGTCTGCCCGCCAATTTGTTGCGGCAACAGGGCATCCAGTAAAATACCGCTCAGGGGAATTTCCACATCCACTTCCACGCTGCCATCGCTGAGATAGCGTATATCCGTTTCACGAAAATTCTTAACAATACCCGACACCCGGGTTTGAATGACGTCATTCTCCACCATGGCGTTGCGCACGGTGGTTTCCGCGGTCAGGTTCATGCCCTTGACCGTTTCCAGGAGTTGACGAAGCGCGTCCAGCTTGGCGGCCCGTATGGCCCCGGCACGCTGAGCGGCAAAAGGGACCTTGGGGTTCGGCGCCCCGATACCCGTGCCTTTGATGATCTGATCCTGCCAGTTTACCGTTCCCCCATTGGGGATTTGTTGAACAATTTGTCCAAATACAAGACCGGCTGTACATATAAATACAAACAATACAGCCACTTTTATCTTGAAGTTAGCGTACATAGCTCCTCCTGGGTTAGCAATAGAAATCGTTGGAACATCCAATTACGGCATTATATGCCAATAATACTGTGACTCGAATCACCTGAATTCGAATACACAAGATGGAAAACAGCTCAGGAAATAAGGCTATCGGCAGGGGAGAGGAATTGATTATTTGAGAAAAGCTTTTTATTAAAAAGAGCGGGAGACGGGATTCGAACCCGCGACGTCCAGCTTGGGAAGCTGGCATTCTGGCCTCTGAATTACTCCCGCTTTATAGCGTGCAATTTAAAAA
This sequence comes from Calditrichales bacterium, assembly GCA_015493745.1. Classification (GTDB taxonomy): domain Bacteria; phylum Calditrichota; class Calditrichia; order Calditrichales; family J004; genus J004. The sequence continues at coordinate 39,839 of WGCN01000001.1, read as the reverse complement.
CAGCCACCGGCTCAGGCAAATTATTCTATGGTATGGCTGGCCACATGGGCAAACACCTGGGCATCTTTCAAAACATTGGAAATACGGCAATATTCGTTAGGCTGATGGGCCATATCATCCAGGGTTGACCACACGGCGGCATCAAAACCGGCCCGTCTGAAAACCGCGGCCACCGTTCCCCCGCCGATACCCACCGGCCCGGCCTGTACCTTATAAACTTCCCGTATGGCACGGGCCAGCAGCCCCACAACCGGCGCATCCACGGCCGTTGCCGGAGCGGCTTCTTCCCTCTGCACCTCTTCCATCGTTATCCGTACGCCGAATTCCTGTTCGATTTCCGCCATCATTTCACGAATGACATTTTGAATCTCATCCAAATTATAGTGTGGCAGAATGCGGCAATCCAGATAAAAGACGTCATCGCCGGGAATGGTATTTACATTGGGAACATTGGCTTCCCGCTGTGTAGGTTCAAAGGTACTTATGGGGGGATCGAATACCGGATCACTGTCGGCAAATCGCGTATATAAGTCCCCCAGTTTAACGATAAAATGTGAAGCAGCCTTAAAGGCATTCACGCCACGTTCCGGTGTACTGGCATGAACCTGTTTACCTTTGGTGACAAAGCGTAGCCACAGGATGGACTTTTCCGCGATCTCAATCATGGTGCTGTCCGGCTCCCCGGCATCGGGAATGATGTAAATATCCTCTTTACGGAAGAGATCGGCATGGTGCTCCACCAGATACTCCAGGCCATAGATGCTGTTGGTTTCCTCATCGGAAACAAAAACCAGGTTAAGATTATATTCGGGCACAATATTCAAATCGATAAAAGCCTTTGCCGCTAACAGCGAGGCCACCAGCCCCTGATGATTATCCTCCGTTCCCCGGCCAAAGATTTTCCCGTCTTTTACCACCGCTTCATACGGAGGCGTTTCCCATTTTTCCAGATCGCCTTCGGGAACAACATCCATATGGCTCATAATCCAGATACTTTTGTCCGTCCGCTTTCCCGGAATCCTGGCCACGATATTGGGCCGCTCTCCCGCGGGTACGGAGGAGTCGGGCGCGGGATAATTTTTCACATCGCCAAAACCACTTTTTTTTAGATAATCCATCAGCCAGGCTCCCTTTTCCGCTTCTCCCGTACCGCCATTCAGCGGGCCGAGCGCCTTTATGGAAACCAGAGCCTTCATCACACGGATAAGTTCCTTTTCCTGTCCGTCAATATATTTCCGCAAACGACCGAAGTTTTCATTATCCATGATGTTGCTCCTTAATTATCCCTTTGTAAGCTCAAACCCGGAGATATCGGGTATCACAATCTTTTTTAACAACTGCGTAAAATAGCGGTCGGTCATGCCGGCGATAAAATCACGCACCAACAGCTCCGGTTTATTTTCCGTAAGATATTTTTCATTTTTCGTATCCAGAAAGTGCGTAAAGATTTCACTATCCCGGCGGCTGTTTTCCAAATCATCCATAAAATGAGCAAACAGCAGCCTGAATCCGTTTTCAATTTTAACATGATTTGTTTTCAGGCGGGGACTGCCGTAAATGAATTTATAGTTAAAATCCTTCAATTCAAACAGGGCTCCGGCAATCTTTTCACTAAAGCGTACATATTTCTTCCCATAGCTCATGGTTACCACATCGTTAACCAGGGTCTCAATGATGGTTCCATTGGAATTCCCCAGTACCGACGTGGCCGGTTCCGGCAGACTCTCTCTTTTCACCAGCCCGATGCGTATGGCATCCTCAATATCCTGACCAATATAGGCAATGGTATCGGTGATGCGCACCACGCAGCCCTCCATGGTTTGCGGCCGGGTATCCACTTTTTCGCCGGCCTCCATGGCCTCGATATACTCACGGATATGCGTTTCATTTTTTTCCGGAAACGGCTCCAGAATGCTGTCATTTACCTCGCCGTTGTGGGAGATAATTCCGTCGCGGGTCTGAAAGGTTAAATTGAGTCCCTGCCCTCCCTTGGTAATAACATCCACCGTGCGCAGGCTTTGAATATTATGATGAAAAAGTCCCAGGCCGCGTTCCCGGCTTTGTTTGCTGAGAAATTTTTCCCCGTCATGTCCAAAGGGTGGGTGGCCCAGATCATGCCCCAGGGCAATGGCCTCGATTAAGTCCTGATTAAGCGACAGCATGCGCCCTATGGTCTTGGCTATTTGCGCCACACTGATGGTATGCAGGCTGCGGCTGGTCAGTTGCTCATCCAGTAAGGAGGCAAAATAGACCACCTGCGTTTTACCCGTGTAGCGGCGGAAGGCTCCGGAATACATTATGCGGTCGCGGTCTATGGCAAAGGGCGGACGATAACGGGGCACAGGTTCCGCGCTCCTCCGTACGGCCTCGCTGTTTCGGGTGGCGTAGGCGGCCATCAGTCCGTCTTCCCTCTTTTCCGTCTTTTGTGCAATTTGCTGAAGCATTTTACTTTCCGTCATACAATCACCTTTAGGGCCTTGGGGTGCATGGTTATCTTCAGAGCGCCCTGTTTACGGAAGGGTTCTCCATCCACATGATACAAAAAATTTTCCCTTTCGGGTACGATTTCCAAAGAGCGGCATCTGAAACTGTTATAACTTTTTTCGTTAACGATATCACCGTTGAACAATTTAGGCAGGGCCCGTGCCGTGTGCAAAAAAGACATCCGCTCCAAGATGCAAATATCGAACAGGCCGTCATCCATCAGCGCCTGCGGGGCAATCCGCGCTCCGTTGCCAAATTCCATCCCATTGGATACGACCAGGGTCAATGGAGCCACGGTCATTTTTTGGTCATCACTTATCACTGTAAATGTGGGATAGTCGTATTTTAGGAATTCACGCAGCCCAAAATAGAAATAGGGTATGATACCACGGGTCTTTAGACGCTGGAACCTTAAACCGATAACCGCATCCAGTCCCACCCCGCAAACGGCAAAGAAATAACGTTCACCGGCCCGGCCGACATCTATCATACGTGTTTTGCCGGAGAGAGCCGTGTCAAAGGCTTTTCCCACGGATAGCGGAAGATTGAGGCTGCGGGCCAGACCGTTCCCGGACCCGGCCGGTATTATCCCCAGGGCGGTACCGGCATGCACCAGTTGGGAGGCGACTTCATTTACCGTACCATCACCCCCGATGGCAATAACACGGTCATATCTTTCTTCCCGGGCTTGTTGTGCCAACAGGGCGGCATGTCCGGCGTATTCGGTTTTAAACAGGGTTACGGAAGGAGGAAGGTTTTCTGCCAGCCATTTTTGTATACGTCTTTGCTTAAAGGCATATCCGGATGAAGGATTTAAAATGATACAAGCAGACATATATATAAAAAGCCCCCGCAAGCGGGGGCTGATGGTTTTAATTTCTTAATCTAAAGTCAAACGGAATGGACATTTTCACTTTTACAAAGCGATCGCGTTGCTTGGCCGGTTTAAATTTACATTTTTTAGCGGCATTCAACGCGGCGTCATCCAACATGGGGATGGATTTTAGCACCTTGGCATCAATCACATCACCTTTTTTGGAGATGGTCACCATGATGGTCACCCGACCTTCAATTCCGGCGCGACGGGCCAGATCCGGATACTTGGGCGTTTCCTTGTGCAGCAGCTTGGGCTTCTCGGAAACGGCAAAGAATTCGAACACCTCATCCTCTTCGGGCGGAGGCGGTGGCGCGTCATCTATTTGAGCGAGATCGATTTCGGTCTCTTCAATGGTTACGTCATCCAACAGGTCCTCATCCTCGGATTCAACCGGGATGGATGGCCGGGAAGGAGGCGGTGGTTTCTGTAATTGTTGCGTCGGTGGAATTTCAATCGTTTGAATGGTCAGTTCCGGTTGTTCTTCCAACTGAAACGTGCTGTCATACTTCTGGAACGAGTAAAAAAGTATGGTCAACAAAAAAAGTGCGGCGGCCGAAGAAGCCTGAAGCACTTTGCGATATTTCAACTTCAGATCAACCGACGGGTCTGTTTTTAATGCTTGCATTTAAAATTCCCCCGGTAATGCTGAATAGTTCACTCTTAAAGCGCTCGCTTTTCTCAATTCCTGGTGAATCTTATTAATGGTGCTCATCTTGCTGTATTTATCGGCTTTAATGGAGATGATCAACTGAGGATCCTCCGCCCGTTTTTTATAGGCCAGATTACGCAAATCCTTAATATTCTTCACGGGAATATCATCCATAACCACATTGCTGTTTTTATCTACCCAGATGGTGGAAATATGACGCTTTGATACGGCCAGCTTTTGAATTTTAGCCGCATCGGGCAGTTCCACCTTTAATCCGGAATATTGGCGGATAACCGTAGCCACCATAAAGAATATAAGCAGCATAAAGATAATATCCGGCATTGAGGCCGTTGGAATAGCAAGCTTAATATTCGATTTCTTTTTAAACTCCATGAATGTGCCTCTGATTATTCTTTATCTGTATCCGCGAGGGATATCCGTTTTGCACCGGCTTTCTTTAGCTGATCGAGTACGTGCACATAAACATTGTATTCCGAATCCTTATGTGTTTTTAACGATACGATAAGCAAAGGGTTCTCAAAAAGTTTCTCTTTGATAATGCCTGCGAGTTGATTTACATCCACCACCTCGTTGTCAATCATGGCCTGACCGGCCGCGTTGATAAAAAGGTTTGTAATGTTTTTCGGTGGTATTTTGATCTCAATATCGCCCGGAGGTGGCAGAACCAAATCCAGACCTTTTTCCGTATCTATTGATGTTGTTACCAGAAAGAATATCAAAAGCAGAAAAACGATATCCGCAAGCGATGCCGATGGAATTTCAACATCTTTTTCTTTTTTCTTGCCAATTATCATAATGATTTAAGCCTTCTGCTGTGATTTATTTGTTTTCAAGTTCAACTAAAGCGTCCATCAGTTCAATGGAAGATTCTTCCATATCAAGGATCAACCTGTCAATTTTAGATGTGAAGTAGTTGAAAAACACCTGAATCGTCATAGCAACAACCAGTCCGAACAAAGTGGTTAACAAAGCTTTTGAAATACCACCGGCCACAACGGCGGGTGAAATATCATTAGCTTTCTTAATAGCGTCGAAAGCATCCACCATACCGGCAACCGTTCCGGTAAATCCAAGCATCGGCGCCAAAACAATTACCGTGGAAAGCACCACCATACCACGCTCCAGGAAAGCCATTTCGATGGAACCGGCGTTGGTTATAGATTTTTCCACACTTTCAAGGCCTTTATCGGCACGGGCCAGACCGGCATGTAAAATAGCTGCCACAGGACCGGGGGTTTGCTCACATACAGCCGCGGCGCCTTCAATACCACCCTCCTGAAGGGCGTTATGTAAGCGGGCCAAAAATTTACGTGTATTCACAGATGCACGGGTCAGGGTATAAAACCGTTCAATTACAAATCCCAGTCCGAGCGCGAAAAGCACCAAAATAGGCCACATAAACGCACCACCCTGATTAAAGAGGTCAACCAATCCTGCCATACTACTTACTCCTAATTAAATAATAATGTTTATAGAATATATAAGGTGAGTTTGATTTCTTTCGAGGCCTAAGTATACTATTTTCACCTTATAAAGTCAATCGCTTTTTTCAGGCGCCCTTTTTGCTGCCTGTGTGAATTCCCGCGCCTTTTCAAACAAAGCCAGCGCTCTGTCCAGTTGATTGTCATACTCAAGTATCACCCGCCAATAGGCTTTGGAAGACCAAATATTCCGGGCAATTTCCGCCTTGATGCGGTTTGCCAAAAAGGCTTTATCATGCCGCCATTGTCGGTCTGTTGCGGAAATATCGGCCTCCGCGGCCCGCTTTTTAAAACGCTGCCACTCGGCGCGGGTCAAATAAAAATTTGTCAGAAACTCTTCCAAATCGTCTTTTATGGCCTTATGCCGGTTCACATAGTCAGCGGCAAACTCATAAAAAATGCGTTTACCATACAGTTTTTGCGTCAGTTTAGGCTCCAGACTGATCGTTGTCAACTTAACGGGTACATCAGGGGAAATACCTCCGCCGCCATACACCACGCGCCCCGCCGATGTATGATACTTCGGTCGTTTTGTCGAGTCATACACGGCCGAAGTGGAATCATAAGCATCCTTATAGTAATCCTGAATGCTTTTATCCTTGTAGGGTCTTTGAATAAGGCGCCCGCTGGGAGTATAATATTTTGACACCGTCAATCGCAAACGGGCTCCGTCATTTAATTCAAACTCATTCTGAACCAGCCCCTTGCCAAAACTGTGTTGACCGACGATCAGGGCCCGGTCGTAATCCTGCAAGGCGCCGGAAACTATCTCCGAGGCACTGGCGCTGGCCTCATTGATCAATAGGATTAAAGGAATATCACGGGTATGGGTCGGGCCGAAATCATCGGTGTAATATTCATTGTCGGTTTCCGGCAGGCGCCCCTTGGTGTAAACCACAAGCTTATGTCCCGGTATGAATTTGGCCACCATTTTCACTGCTTCCTTTAAAAAACCGCCACCGTTGCCGCGCAGATCCAGCACCAGCTGTTTCATACCGTTACGCTCCATTGTGATCATGGCATTTTCCAGCTCCTCCGATGTGGTGGAGGCAAAGCGGTTTACCCAAACATAACCGGTACTGTCATTGGCCATAAAAAAGGTATTGATGGTAAAAATGGGAATTTCGTCCCGTTCCAGGGTAAAATAGAGCAGTTCATCAAAGCCACTCCGTTCGACTCCGATCTTCACCGTTGTTCCCTTCGGCCCTTTTAAACGCTTAGGCACATCCGCGGGGTCTATGCCGATCACACTTTTCCCATCGATTTCCACAATATGGTCACCGCTTTGCACCCCGACCCGTTCGGCGGGCGCATTGGGTATCACCGTAATAACATTAATTTTCCCGTCAATCACATCATACTGAATGCCGACCCCCTGATATTTCCCGTCAAAACTTTCATCATTGGCCTGCCCCTCTCTGGGGCTAAAATAGTGGCTGTGCGGGTCCAGTGACTCCAACATACCCTGAATACCGCTGGTAACGGTTTTGTCCAGGTCAAGCGAATCCACATAATAGGCATTGGTTATGCCAACCACCTCGCTAATTTTCTGGATTTCACGGGCCGTACCCTGATCAAATGACGGTAACAGCCACAGCGGATAGGTTTTATATAAGCTATGAGCGGCAAAAAGAGTAAAAAACGAGAACAGAAAAATCAGGAAATATTTACGCATTTATATTTTTTCCACCATTTGTGTTATGGTAAATTCGACATCCTTTTCAACAGTTATGTCCCAAACAGGCAGCACGGCAGAGCTTTGATACACCTTTTCGAAGCCCGCTTCCGATAAAGATATGGTTTCCACCGGTAAACGCCAATAGCTGCCGCTACCGCCGGTGCTTAAACGCACGTCTATTTTCATATACTTATCGCGTAAACCGATGAACTTCTGATTTTCCAGCAAACCGACGGCGTCAAGATAGGGGTTCTCCGGCTTACCCCTCTCCAGATAATAGTAGCGATCATCGGCATGGCCGGCCTGTAAGCCGTAGTTAAATTCCACGGCAAAACGGCATCGAAGGGGTTGCGGAGAATTATTTTGTATACGATACCCGACATCCATTCGGCCACTTTCCCGCCAAAGCGTAATTTTTTTCTCAAGCACAACCGGCCAGGTCTGACCATCACACTTTACCTCACCTTCACGCCGGAGGGTAACCTGAACGGTTTCCGCAGCAACCTCATGGCCCGTTATTTCATAGCGGCCCTTAACAAAATCACCACATTCCCGGTAATTTCCGGCATAGAAATCATCAACCGTCGTTTGCGGGTCAAGGAAATGATCGATCAGGGATTTTCGCTCGTAATCATCATAAACTAAATATTTCTCCAAACCGGGTTCCTTGGCCAAAACAAGATCATGAATACTGGCGGTGCCGTCATTATTGATCTCATCGACGCCAACCACCTTGGCCCGGGCCAGGTTATGATGATATCCCTCCTCCCGGCGGCTCATGGTATCGGCCAGATTTTTTTCACAGGGTTTAAAATCATATTCGATAACCATCCCCCCTTCGGAGGGTTTGAGATAAAGATCATGAACCGGCGTTTCCATCAAGACCTCTATAAAGCCGTCTTTGTCAAAATCCGACTCTTCATAGGGGGCCAGTATATCCGGCTGCAATGCGGAGACAATTTTTTCCGCGCGGATCAGGCTTTGAAAAATAGCAAAACGCAGATGACTCAGATAAAGGCCGCCGAAAACACCATGCCAAAAGGGGCAGTTACACTGTCCGGCCCACAAGGCGTCAAAGGCCTCCTGTATCGCCCGGGGATGTTTTTCCCGGTAACGCCACAGCTTATCGCTGATCCTGAGCATTTTTTTATGCATGATATTTACTTCCGGATACTTGGTCATAAAATTACGCCAGAACCCGCCACGCACAAAAATGCCCACATCATCATACATATTGTGGTCTTTAAGGTAGTGTTCAAAATCCTCATAAGCCTTATAGGTTTTCCGGAACAAGGCCCAGTGCATCATCTCGGCATAGGAGGCCGTTGGCAGGTAAACACTGCCTTTGGGAGCTGTGTTCTTGAGTACCTCATCAAAGGTAGTCATCTCTATCCAGTCCAGATTCTGTTCCAGAACGGTAAAAAAACGTTCCAGCCATTGATCTTCGTAAACATGTTTGTAGGTATCGGGCCACACCCCGAACTTTTCGCCGTCATCGGCAAAAACCAGTACATTCTCACCCTCTTCCGTTGCCAGACCGCGCAGCACATCAATGGTGGCCTGGGGATCCTGAAAGGGAATGGTATAGCGTAAATCCTTGCTGATAGGAAAAAGATTGATGGGATTGCCCAGGTCTTCGCTGGTGTAGTATCCCGTCAGGTCTTCATCTTTCAGCCCGGCATATTTAAAATGGGTATCATCAACCACGGTATATTTTATCCCGGCTTCGGACAGGGTGGTCGGCAACGTCGGTTCCCAAACCCGCTCGGCCAGCCACATGCCACTGGCGTCATAGTTGAAAAGCTCTTTTACACGGCGGGTCAGCTTTTCAATTTGACCAAGACGATCCCTGGGCGGAATAACCGATATGATCGGTTCATAATAGCCTCCGCTCATTATTTCCAGTTGGCCGCGCTCCCGCAGGCGCTTTACCAGCTCCAGCAACTCGGGATGGTGTTCCTCCAGCCAGTCCAGCAGGATACCGGTAAAGTGAATGGCGATACGGATTTTGGGATGCCTTTCCAAAACCTGTAAAAAGGGTAAATAGGACTTCTGGTAAGCCTCTTCGAAAACAAAATCAAAATTACCAACCGGTTGATGGTTGTGTATGCCAAATACAAACTTTACACGTTTCATGTATACTCTTTTAATTTTAAGGTGATTAACTTATGCACAAGTTTGGCCACGGTGAAATCCGGATGGGTCAGCCCCTTTAGCGGACTGAGTTCCACCACATCGCATCCCACAACATTTCCGGCCCTGAACAGTTCTTCCAAAAAAAGCATGGTTTCATCCCAAAAAAAACCTCCGGGTTCCGGTGTGCCCGTGGCCGGCATTATCGCCGGATCCCAAAAATCGACATCAAAGGATATATAGATGTTTCCACTTATTTTAGATACAATTTGCGGCCATTCGCTCCGCGTTTCATGGGCATACAGCGTATGAATAGCCTCTTGTTTTATGAAGGAGGCCTCTTCCGCACACTGTGAGCGTATGCCTATTTGAAACAGCCGCCGGTTCAAAGTATAGATCCGTTTCATCACCGAGGCATGGGAGTAGATACTCCCTTCATAACTTTCCCTCAGATCGGAATGGGCGTCAAACTGGACGACGGTCATATCCGGAAAAAATTCATGATAGGCACGGTAAAGCGGATAGCTGACCGAGTGTTCTCCACCCAGGGCCACCACAAACTTATTTTGCCGCAGATGCCCGGCAACCCGGCGGGTAATCTTTTCAAAGTCCTGTTCAACCTTTCCGGTAAATGACAGAGGCGCGTCGGTATGTATGCCTTTTTTATAAACCTCGGTACCATACACCTCATCATAAAGCTCCACATAAGCGGAAGCCTCCAAAATGGCGGCCGGTCCGTTGGCGGTTCCGGAACCATAACTGGTGGTTTGCTCATAGGGCACCGGCAAAACCACACAGGCAGCCTCGTCATAAGTGCTGTACTTTTCTTCTATCCCTAAAAAAGTCGTGTTCATATCTCGGTTCTTACGGTAACAGGATAGCGGCCGTCACCACGGTTGTCCAGCGCCCGTTTTCATCACCGCGCGCGGCCTGTGTTATGTTGCGGCTTTCAACAATTTTATTCGATATGGTCCATATCTGCCGTTTTTCATCCCAGGATGAATCGGGATCAAATTCAACGCCCAGGATGGTGGCCAGCATTTCGGCGGCCAAATCCTCGGCGTAATTACCCGATTGTTCGGCCGTTTCTCCAAAATCGTGATGTTCGCTCAGATAGCCATAGGCTTTTTCATCCCGGGGACGCGCCAGACCGATCGAGGAGGCGATCAGACGTTGTGGCTCATTGGTCTCTGTCTTACTGTAAACGGCGTGAACTATTTGCCCGGGCACCAGTTCTTTCAAACCCTCCTCCGCCGATACAATACGGCATCCGGCGGGACAAATACTGGAAACCCCCACAAGATTAAACGGCGCTATCCCCGCATGACGCAGGGCCAGTTCAAAACTGGTTAGTTTTTCTTTGTGTATTCCCAGCCCCCGGGTAAAAAATATTTTTTTAGGCACATACATGACAAGAGTTCTCCTTAAAAGTCCTCTGCATCCGTTTCTTCCATTGCCTCCCAATAGGCACGCTTTTTATAGTTACGCCTTTTTACGGCCAAAAACGCGGCTACCAGCAACAGAACGAAAATAAACAGGACAATATTTTCCACATTTAAAAGTACCATCCAGCGGAACCGGTCATTGAGCCAGCGGTACCAGTTTATCTCAAAATCAATATAGTCGCTGCCGAAAACGGCTAAAAAATTTCCGTCATAATCCTTGCGATTATCCCAGTCATACAACAGACGACGCACTTTGTCCCGGCCATATTCATGCATCAGGTAATCGATACCCGTATAGGCCAGGGAATAGGCCAGATCCGCCTTGACTTTTCCAAAGGTGAGCAGGCTGTCCATTTCCTCAAAAGGGATGATATAGTTACCGGCCAGGGCATTGCCTATACGCAGTTTTTCATCAAGCGTAAGCTGTGTTTTACTCAGTTTTTGGGCGATACCTTCATGTATCCACACCGGGATATCGGCGTGCGCATAGTCATAAAGAAAGATATGCACCAGTTCATGAATAAAGACCTCGGGCAAGCGCTGTATCTCGTCGGCGGTGGTCATCTTGATGATCACCGTTCTCCGCGAGGCGATGGCCACGGCCTGACTCCATTCCGGCAGACCTTTTTGGGTAAAGGACTGGTAGGTTTTTTCAAACCGGGTAAAGTATATCTGTACCGGCTCTATGGAATCCGTCTCAAAGAAGGTTCGAATACCATCCAGGCGTAGCTTTGTTTTTTTCACCAGTTCATCCATCAAAGCCTGTTGTTTCAGGGGATAATGAAAAACCAGGAAGCCTTCATACGTCCGGGTAGCGGTTTGCGCCTTCAGGGATAAGCTGCAAAGAACAAAACAGAGAAGCGCGAATTTAGTTATTTTAGCGAAGTATAACAATATATTTTTCATATACGGCGTGGAAATCCATGCTATGAATTTATAATGTGCGCATCCTTGTAATTAACCCGGGTATCAACGCGCTGCAACAGAATATAGCCGGAGATGAAGAAAAGTGAAATGGAGAGAACCGCCAGGCGCTGCGAACCGGTCACCGAAGAGATGAGCCCGAAAACCAAGGGGCCGAGAATGGCGGAGAATTTGCCCATCAGGGCATAGAATCCATAAAACTCCGCTTCCATACCCCGGGGTATGAAATGAGCCATCAACACCCGGCTGGCGGCCTGTGAGGCCCCCATGGCCGCCCCGGCGATAAGCCCTACAATATAAAAACTGAAAGCATCATAGGAAAAATAAGCGCCCACCGTAACCACCACCCACATAACCAGGGTAATGTTTATCGTTGGCTTGGCGCCTATGCGGTCACTCAGACTGCCCAGACCAAAGGCGCCGATAATGGCCGCGAATTGGGTAATGGCAAAGAAGATGATTACTTCCACCATGGTAAAACCCAATGTTTGCGTTGCAAACAGAGCTCCGAAAAACATCACCGTATTCACCCCGTCGATATAGACAAAGTACGCGCCCAGGAAACGCAATAACTGGGGGAAACGCCGTAGTTTTTTTATGGTCTCGACCGTTCTCAAAATACCGATACGGATATAGTTCTGATGTTTCCGTTCAACAATCATCGGTGGTTCATCCACCCAAAAGTAAAAAGGGAGAGAAAAAATAAAAAAGAACAAAGCCGCCCAAACAAAGCTGGGGGCCATGGCCGTAATGTCACCGGTGTCACTGGCCAGGTTGGCATAAAAGAGTGCGATCAACAGGCTAATAATGGCACCGACATAGCCGAAAGCGAAACCGGAACCGGAGATACGGCCGATATTTTCGGGACGGGCAATTTTAGGTAAAAAAGCGTTGTAGAAAACCAGGGAACCTTCAAAACCGAAATTGGCCAGTACAAACAGGGCCATGGCCGTAAAAATCATCCCCTCGCCCGGGAAATAAAGTAAAATGGTCGAGCTGATGCATAAAAAGGAATAGAAAAAGACGAACCACTTTTTACGGTTGGAATAGTCGGCCGCCGCTCCGAGTATCGGACTGGTCAGGGCCACAAGAAACATGGACAACGACCCGGCAATACTCCATAAAAAATCCCCGGGATTGTTGGGCAGTCCGGGAATATTTAGCGAAATTTCACCCACGATATAATCACGAAAATAGACGGCAAAAACCACCGTAACCATGATAACGCTGAAGGAAGTATTGGCAAAATCATAGAGTACCCAGGCGAATACTTCTTTTTTATTTTCTTTCAAGGAACTGATACCTGTTGGGAATGCATGGCAAATAAAAAAAGCTGCCCTCAGGCAGCTTGATGACTAAAGTTGATCCTGTACATTTTGTACAACAAGGTTAATAACCGATTTAAGCGTGCTAAAAACACCATCCCCTTTAACGGCCACGCCTTCAAAGGAAGGTACATTAAAAAAGTTTAACCGCTTTTGAAGCACATCCAGGGATTCCACACCGGGAAGATCTCGCTTATTGTACTGTATGGCCCAGGGAAAACTCTCCAGGGATTGTCCGTCCGCCTTCAGGTTACTTTCCAGGTCAAGCAGGGTTTCGATGTTTGCTTCCATTCGGTGGGGTTGCGAATCGGCAACAAACACGATACCGTCCACGCCATTCAAAATCACCTTACGGCTGGAAGCATAATAGACCTGCCCCGGCACCGTATACAGATTGAACTTGGGTTTTTTACCCTTGATTTTTCCAACCTCAATTTGCATGAAGTCGAAAAATATGGTTCGGTCTTCTTTTGTTTTGAGCGAAACCAAATCACCGGTTAATGAGGGATCCAGTTTGGAATGGATATATTCCAGATTGGTTGTTTTGCCACTCATACCCGGACCATAGTATACAATTTTGAGATTGATTTCCTGCAATGCCCAGTTTATAAACATTATCCGCCTCTTTAATTCATTTTATGTCTGAATATACAACTATTACTTAAAAGTATCATCTAAAGCATCACCCAAAAGGCTGCTAAAATCAGAATCAATCAGCTTTTCATCTTCAGCCGGGGCGCCGGAATCATCATCCAGTATGCCGTTTAAATCTTCAATGGCTTTTTTGGTATAGATACGAATAAGGCCCAGGGTAACGCTTACATCAAAGACAACCACCAGAAAGAAGGCCTCCCCGACGTTGGACAGATAGACATTGCGCTTTTCACCTTCATGGAACAGAAGCTTAAATTTAGCCTCTTCCCCGACCAGTTTGGCCATCTCCGAGGTGGCGGCAAAATCACTGGCGGCCAGAGCCGAAAGTACCGTTGTGTTCATGTTGTCCGTATTGCCGCGCTGGCTGATAAGCTGTCCGCTCATATCGGCAAACAAAATTGCCGAGGCTTTGGTTTTATTTGCCAGTTCGGACAATACACGGGTGATCCCCTCATATTGCGTGCTGTTAAGGATTACCTGACGGCTGCCGTCCTTCAGCTTTCTCGTTTGTACCATAAATTACCCCACTAAGTTATTTATTGTGCAATTTAACTAAATTTTTGTTGAGTGTCTCTTTTTCAATCGTTCCAGGGCAATTTTCACACTTTCACGCAAGCGTTCCAGCGCTTCGCCCAAATCCTGGATTTCATCATTGGTCCTGACCATTATAGCCTCATTTATCTTGCCCTGACTGATTTCGTTGGCTTTTTCCGTCAGATAGATAATCGGACTGATCATCCTGTTGGCTAAAAAGATTACAACTAATATGCCAAGTAGAGTTATTCCGCCGATAATGGAGATAATCAGTACATTGATTTCCTGTACAGCCTGGTCAATATAATTTTGTTTCATCCCGACACGTACGAATCCCAAATAGCCCTCTTCAACAGGGATAACAATATCGCGGCATTTAATATTTCCATCTTCCAACGTCAGGTCGTGCACCTTCTCGTCGGTTACGGACAGCAACGCGTTCAGCTCTTCCGGTATCTGACCGTTAAAGGTCTCGGCCAAAACTTCATTTTCGCTGTTCTGGATCACGATATATTCCACGCTTTCAAAGCTGAGGGCCTTGGTAATCATCTGGCGCAGGCCGAAAGAATCTTCACTCAAAATCTGTTCCGAAGCCGATTGTGCCAGGTTGGCGCCCAGGGCACGCCCCCTTTCAATCAATTCCGATTCTATTCGCCGGGCTACGGTTGAATTGATGATTATAACCAGAATGATACCCAGCAACAGATTGCTGACAACCAAAATACCACTTATTTTCCAACGTAAACTAAGGCGCATGTTTAAGTTTCTTTATCCTTTAATTTCAGTATAACCATATTAGGTGGCTTAAATCAATTTCTTTTTTAAATATTGCAACATATCGGATTGGAAAGCGATCTTTTTGGCTTCATCGCTAATTTCATCGCTGATCAGTTCTATCAACTCGGCAATGCGTTCCACCGGAAATTTGGACTTGTCCAGCTCCATATCTTCAATCATGTCATCTATAACAAATGTCGCCACAGGCCCGATAATGGTCATCAGCACTTTTTCCAGGGTATCAAAAAATTGCACCTCGGCAAAGTTGTGTTTTTTACGCTCCACCTGACTGACGTCAATAACACCATGTGTATAAAGGTTATACATGATGTGGGCAACATCCTTCACGGTCATGGCCAGTACATTGGCTATTTCCTGAATGGACTGTTCCCCATTGATTTGAGTAAGCACGGCCCACTCCGCCGAACGCAGATTTAACCCTGTTGCAGACTTAATCTCGGATTTCTTATAGATCACATGAGGTTGTGCGATAAAATTTCGTGCTCTCCCGGCCAACCCTGTCTTCCTTTACCGTATATATGTACTCATCTTTTTGCTAATAATTTGGTTTCGTTTTCGTCCAGTTGTCCCTTACGCAGCAAATGACTGGGATCGGTAACATGACTTTTTGCTTTTTTGTAAATCTTCTTTTCCTGCACAATATGCGAAAGGCTTACATTTATGGTGATGCGCAGCAGGGCCACCACCTGGGGACTGTCGCACACGGTAACCAATAGTATGTTTTGCGAGATTTTTCCGACGATAAACAAATTTTTCCAATACAGCTCTATTTCCGTAAGGGGATTTTCCGCTTCCCAGGTCAGGGCATGTATGCGTAAAAGGCGTATGGCCATATTTTGCATATCCTGTTCTTCTATCTCCAGTCCATAGGACTCCAGAACCGCGCCACGCATGGTGGTGATAAAAGTGCCCTTTACCGACGGTAAATTTTGTATTTCCCGAAGCCAGCGTTCTACCATGTCTCTATATCTTCCCTATTGCCCGCCTAATCAGCGGAATAACCGTATCGCTTTTTGTCTTTTTATCCAGTTCGATCATGATATATTCATGATGATAGGATGTTATGATCAGACGCCTGTCTCCCAGTAACAGGCTGATGAAACGCACCGGCTGCCTGCTAAATGGCCGGGCCAGGCGTTCCGCCTGCAGAGCAATAAAAACCACGTTCAGTGTCTGGGCCATTTCCTTTTGATCGGTGGAAAAAATGGTTTGCCCCTCGGCATCCAATACCCACACCATATTTACGCCGCGGATGGTTAAAAGCCGCTCAAACATCTTGTTATAGATATTTTCACCGTCATCCTGGGCATGATCCAGTTTATGCATGCCTTCCAGCAACAAATTACTCCAACTGGTATGGATCGTTCGTACCGGAGGACGCACATCGCTTTCCACCTTAAAGCGCCCGTCCACCAGCCCTAAAAGCTTATATACCGCCTCTTCACCGATATAGGGATCAAATTCCGCGTGCGATACCTGGCCATTCTCAAAATAGACAAAGCCAAAGCGCCCCGCCCGCTCAATGGTCAGCTTGGCCGTATTGTGCTCCATACAGTTTAACTGTATTAGGCTGGGTAGTTTTATATCTTTTAAGTTTCCGATTAATGCCATTTTAGCCTAACAGGTCAAATACTTTTTGTCTCAATACTTTCATCTCAAAGGGTTTTTCCACATAATAACAGGCGCCCAGTTCCTCCGCTTCATCCTTTTTATCGTTGGAACCGTAAGCCGTCATTACCATAACTTCCGTGGAGGGGTACTTTTCCTTGACCACCTTGAGCAGATCCAGCCCGCTTATGCCGGGCATAAAAATATCCGTAATAATTAAATCATACGGTTTCTCGGCCATACGGCTCAGGGCTTCTTCTCCGGAAGCGGCCGTGGCCACTTCATAATCCTTTTTAGATATAATAAAGCTCTGATATAAACTAAACGTTAAGGTTTCCTCATCATCTACAATGAGTAATCGTCGGGCCATTATGACTCCTGTTGAGTTTGATTTATATACGGTAAATAAATTGTAAACACGGTGCCCCGCCCCAGTTCGGATTCCACCTCCAACCGTCCGGCGTTTTCATCCAGCAAACGTATGCAAATGGAAAGCCCCAGGCCCACACCATCACTTTTTGTCGTGTAAAACGGTAAAAAGATATTCTCTATTTTTTCAGGGGGAATACCCGCGCCGTCATCTTTTACCCGGATCAGAATGGCGCCGGGTTCCTTTTGCCCGACAGTCGCCAGGGTGTGAGGTTCATAGCTGGAAACCAGCTCGATGTGACCACCTTCCGGCATGGCATCCATGGCATTGAGCAACAGATTCAAAATAACCTGTTCAAACTGGCTCTCATCAATATAAATATTCGTTGAATCACTGCCAAATTCTGTTTTATAGCTGACCTTTCTTTTAAGCATGCGTGAACGCAGCAACAAAAACACCCCATCGACAATATTGGGCAGGGAGTGAAAAGCCGGCTTGGGACGACTGGGCTTGGCAAAATTGAAAAATCTCTGTAGCAGGGCGTTACTGCGGTCAATCTCCTTAACCACCCGCGAAACCAGTTGGGCCCGGAAGTCACCGGGGCTGAAGGTTTCCAGCAATACCTCTGAAGAGGTTTTGATCCCTCCCAGGGGATTGCGGATTTCATGGGCCAGGCCGGCCGCCAGTTCACCCAGGGTGGCCAAACGGTCCATACGGCTCATTTGGCGGCGGAAATTGATCTGCTCCCGGATGTCGCGAAATATAAAGACCACCCCTTGCTGGCCGTTGGTAAACTCAAACAGGGTTGTGCTGAAACCGATGGGCACGATTTCATCACCGGAGGATTTCAGGTTTATCTCCTGACTTTCAAACATTTTATGCTGCTCAAAAATCTGTTGAAATATCTCCTTTACCTTTTGCGGCTCGGCAAAAAGGGTATGTATCGGTTTGCCCAAAACTTCACGGGATTCATAACCAAGTAGTTCCAGCGCCGATTTATTTAAAAAGGTGATATCCCCCTTTTGATCCGTGGTGATAATTCCACTCGAAATATTTTGAACTATCCGTTTATGAAACTGAAAAACACTGTCCAGCTCTTCATATTTTTTTATAAGCCGGTTGTATTTTTCCTTATAGTGCGCCAATTGTTCACGCACCTCACCCGCCTTGCTTAAATCCGTCACAAGCTGGTTGACTCTTTGGATATTTTCTTTCTGCTCTTCGAGATACTTACTCATCGGTTCTTTATGTTTCCGGTTTCATTTCATACAGCTTAAGCCGTAACCATCTAAAGATCAAGCTTAAACGGCAAACAAAGGATCAACATCTATCGATATGTTAACATGGGCATGTTTTTTATCCCGGTAGCTTTGCACCACGTCGTGAAGAATTCTTTTCGTTCTTTTTCCCGACACATCCTGTGCGGGATCTATTTTTATGGTTATTTGCCAGCGATACATATTCCGCAAACGGGACAAGGCGGCTGGAGCCGGCCCTATCACCCCGGCATAGGGCTTCAGGTGCCTGCGCAGAGGGATGCCGATCTGCCGCGAGATGTTTATGGCGTCCTTAAAATCCGCCGCGGATACCGTTACCACTATTAATCGGTAAAAGGGCGGATATTTATAATTTTCGCGGTGTTTAATTTCCTCCTCATAAAAACCCTCATAATTGTGGGTGCGGGCAAACTGAATGGCATAGTGATCCGTCTGAAAACTTTGAACCACAACCTCCCCTTCCTTTTCGGCCCGGCCGGAGCGCCCGGCAACCTGGGCCAGCAGTTGAAAAACCTTCTCCGATGACCGGAAATCGGGTACGGCCAGCCCCACATCGGCGGAGATTACCCCCACCAGGGTGACATTGGGAAAGTCCAACCCCTTGGAAATCATCTGAGTTCCCAACAAAACCGGCGCCCTCCCCTGGCGAAAGGCATCCAGAATACGTTCATAACTGTTTTTACCGCGTGTGGTATCCTGATCCATGCGCAAAACCGGCATACCCGGATATATCCGTTCCAGTTCCTGTTGCAGTTGCTGGGTACCGGCTCCCTTGTATTCAATATCCTTACTGCCGCAATTGGGGCAATGAGCACTGGCCGGGGTTTTAAAGCCGCAGTAGTGGCAGCGCAGGGAGTGATCATAGCTATGGTAGGTCAGGGTCACGTCACACTCGGCACATTTTACGATAAACCCGCAATTCAGACATTGTTGAAAGGAGGCATATCCTCTGCGGTTCTGCAACAAAATAACCTGTTCCCCCCTCGTGATCCTTATATCCATCTGCTCCAGTAAAAAGCGAGAAAAAACCGGCCGCCCCTTTGCAGATTTTTCCTTACGCATATCCACCAGATGAATGGTGGGCAGGGGCATTTTATTGGCCCGTTCCATCATTTTCAACAGAACATGCTTCCCGCGCCGGGCATTATAAAAGGATTCAAAACTGGGGGTGGCGGAGCCCAGAACAACATGAGCCTTGTGCATGCGTCCCAGATAGAGGGCCACATCACGGGCATTATATCCCGGTACGCTGTCGGTCTGTTTATAGCTTTGTTCATGCTCTTCATCCACCACAATCAGGCCGATATTCTCCATCGGGGCAAACAGGGCCGAACGCGGTCCGATAACAATGGATACCTGCCCGCTGTAACAGGCCTGCCAGGCATCAAAACGTTCCCCGACAGACATCTTGCTGTGAAAAATGGCAATATTGCGGTCAAAGGCTTTTTGAAAACGGCTTACCGTTTGCGGCGTCAGGGCAATCTCGGGGATAAGTATAATGGCCTTGCGGCCCGCGGCCAGAACCCGTTTCAGTATTTCAATATATACCACTGTTTTACCGGAACCGGTGATCCCATATAACAGAAACGAGCGGTATTCTTCCGCCTCCAGCCCCCGGCAAACCGCCCCGATCACATTTTTCTGCTGGGCGGTGAGGAAAATCTCCTTCTCCTCCTCATGGTAATTTATTTCCGGCTTACGCTCGATCACCTTATCCACCAGCATGACAAGTTTATTACCGGCCATCTTATGCAGCGTGGCCCGGGCCATGCGCGTTTCCTTTAAAAAGTCGCTGACCAGGATATCTTCATTTTTATGTTGTTTCAAAAAGGAGGCCACATGAGGCTTTTTTTCGAGATAACGCTTAAAGTGTTCATCTTTTTCAATCAACTCTTCCAAGTCGCCGGGAATAAACACACACTTGCGTATCAGGGCGGAAACACGGGCATTTTTATGTTCCTCCACGCTGTAGACCAATCCCTTTTTTTCCAGGGCCCGTAAAACCGCATAAAAGGAGCCCGTTCCCATTTTTTTGCGGTAATAGCTTTTACTTTTTCCCGGATTTTCACCAATGAGCATATACAGCTCTTTTTGACGTTCGGGTAATGATACGCCGGGATCTTCTTCCACCAGGAAAAGATTTTCCTGATCATGGGCTTCCAACCCCTTGGGTATGGCCAGTTGCAGGGTTTGTCCCAGGGGGGCCATATAATAAGCACTGATCCAGCGGGCAAGCGCCATGGTATCCGGACGGACAAGGGGCTTGTCGTCAAGCACATCCAGAATGGGTTTTACACTGGAATAAGATGTTTTTTCCAGCACATTCACCACAATACCGGTCAGGGTTCTTTTTCCAAAGGGGACTAAAACACGATATCCTGGAGATATATAACTAAAGGTTTCGGGAATATGATAGGTAAAGGCGTGATAGATAGGCAGATTGAATACGACTTCAACGTATGGCATAGGATTAAAAGCCCTGCCGTGGCAGGGCTTAATTTTAAATTATTCTTTTACGACCCAGACCTTTACAGATCCTTCCACATCGGAATGCAATTTAACATTTACGGTGTAAATACCAAGTGCTTTTATGGGTTCATCCAAAAGAATTTTACGCTTTTCAATCTCAAAGCCCTGTTCTTTCAGGGAATCGGCGATATTTTGCGAGGTTACGGAACCAAACAATTTATCTTCCTCTCCCACCTGAACGGAGATGGTGCAAGAGACATTTTCCAGCTTCTTAGCCAGTTCCTCCGCGGCATGTTTCTCTTTTTCCTGTTTCCAGGACTTTTGTTTTTGATCGTTTTCAAAACGTTTGCGGTTCTGCTTGTTGGCCAAAAAGGCTATCCCCTGAGGAATAAGAAAATTCCGGGCAAAGCCGTCTTTAACTTTTACTTCCTGACCGGCTTCACCCAAACCTTCATAATCTTGTCTTAATAAAACATTCATAATGCTTGTTCCTTCCAGGTTTAGCTTAGCGGGTAAAATCAGTTACAAACGGGATCAGAGCCAAGTGACGGGCGCGCTTTACGGCACGGGCCAGTTGACGCTGCATTTTCGCCGAAGCACCGGACGTATGACGGGGAATAATCTTACCCTGCTCGGTCAAATACTTTTTCAACAGCTTTTCATCTTTGAAATCGATGTAGATGATACCGGCTTCGGTAAACGGACAATTTCTTTTTTTGCGTTGCTTAATCATTTTTTTCCTCCTCGGTACCGGCCTCTTCAACAGGTGTTTCTTCGGCGGGGGTTTCCTCCGCGGCAGGCTCGGTGGTGGTTTCTTCAACTACAGACTCGGTGGGCTCCGTCGTGGTTTCTTCCACAACTTCCGTTTCCACCGCGGCTTCCGCTTTTTCTTCAACCTGTGCGGCCGCGGATGCTTCTTCAGCGACGGCGGCAGAGCTTATTTCCAGAGCGCTTTGACGTGCGGCCGCCTTAGCCATTGCTCTTAACTGATGCTTATCATAACGATAGGTCAGATAGCGCAGTACCGAATCGGTATAGTTGTATTCACTTTGCAAGGCCTTGGGAATATTGCCTTCGCCTTCGAATTCAATCGCGATGTAAAAGCCGTACTGCTTTTTCTGGATTTCGTAAGCCAGGCGACGCTTACCCCATTTATCTACCTTGCGGATGGTTCCGCCATTCTCGGTGATGATCTGCGAAAAACGTTCCACAGCTTCATCGATCTCCTTCGGTGGGAGCAGGCTGTCTAAAATGACAACCGTTTCATATATGGCCATATAAGCCTCCTTTGGTCTGATGATCCCGTCCTTATGGCCGGGATAGGATGATTTGTTTACAACAGCGGCGCGATAACCAATGCGACCACTGACATGAGTTTAATCAAAATGTTTAACGAGGGACCCGATGTATCTTTGAACGGATCGCCCACCGTATCACCGACAACGGCCGCTTTATGCGGAGCGGAACCCTTGCCGTATTTTACGCCTTTTATGACAATACCTTCTTCGATCATTTTTTTAGCGTTATCCCAGGCGCCGCCGGCATTGGACTGAAACAAGGCCATCAAAACACCGGAGGAGGTTACACCGGCCAGCAAACCGCCCAGCATGGTGGCGTCGCCTAAAAAGCCCATCAAAGCGGGCACGAGCACAGCCAGCAAACCGGGAAGAATCATTTCCCTGATGGATGCCGAGGTTGAAATTTCAACACACTTGCCATATTCGGCTTTACCATTGGCCGCTTCAAAGGTTTTACGATCGGCTTCACTCCACTCGGAAGTAGACTTGCCTTCGTTCTTCTGCATAACCTTCAGGGCAGCGGAAAGTTCAGGAATTGTTTTAAACTGACGGCGGACCTCTTCAATCATGGACATCGCAGCACGACCGACCGCCTGCATGGAAAGAGCCGAAAAAAGAAAGGGCATCATCGCCCCGATAAAGAGCGCGGCCATTACTTTCGGGTCGGTTACGTTGATGGCGCCAAGTTTGTCGGCATGGGTGGCGTTGTAGGACTCGACAAAGGCGGCAAACAGGGCCAGTGCCGTTAAGGCCGCCGAACCGATGGCAAAACCCTTGCCGATAGCGGCGGTGGTGTTACCCACGGCATCCAGCTTATCGGTACGCTGACGTACCTCGGCCGGCAGTTCTGCCATTTCCGCGATCCCTCCGGCATTATCCGAAATGGGCCCGTATGCGTCCACGGCCAACTGTATGCCGGTATTGGAAAGCATCCCCACGGCGGCAATGGCAATTCCGTATAAACCGGCAAAATGATAAGCGCCTAAAATAGCAATGGCTATGACAACAATCGGAATCGCCGTGGAAAGCATACCCACTCCCAAACCGGCAATAATATTGGTAGCGGAACCGGTCATGGACTGCTCGGCGATGGAACGCACCGGTTTTTTCCCGGTGCCGGTATAGTATTCGGTAATCAAACCAATCAGCAAGCCGGCGACCAAACCGAATAAAGTAGCATAAAAAACACCGCTGGAGGTGTAGATCACTCCGGCCAGGGACCATTGGGTCGGCAGCATCTGTTCAATAATAAAATAGGAGGCGATAACCATGACAATCGAAGAGCCGAACTCTCCGATGTTTAAGGCTTTTTGCGGATCGCCGCCTTCCTTGACTCTTACAAAAAAGGTACCGGCAATGGAAGTTAAAATACCGGTGGCGGCCAGGGCCAAAGGCAACAGAACACCGCTCAATCCGCCAACGGATTGAAACTCCGGCAAGGTCAGAAACACCGCCCCCAGAACCATGGTACCGATAATGGAACCCACATAGGATTCAAACAGGTCGGCGCCCATACCGGCGACATCGCCCACATTGTCGCCAACGTTATCGGCAATGGTGGCCGGGTTCAAAGGATGATCTTCCGGGATACCGGCTTCCACCTTACCCACCAGATCGGCACCCACATCGGCGGCCTTGGTGTAAATCCCCCCGCCAACGCGGGCAAAAAGAGCAATGGACGAGGCACCGAAGGAAAAGCCGGTGATCACCGACAATACACGGTTAATACCTTCCACATCCATGCCGAACATATCTTCATAAATAAGCAGCAGTCCGGAAAGCCCCAGCACGCCCAGTCCCACAACGGCAAGCCCCATGACGGAACCACCGGCAAAAGCGATTTCCAGAGCCTTGCCCAAACTTTTACGGGCGGCATTGGTCGTACGCACATTGGCGGCCGTGGCCACCCGCATGCCGATATTACCGGCCAGGGCCGAGGCAAAGGCGCCAACGATAAACGATACGGCAATCATCGCCGAGGATTTTTCAGGATCCGCGGACACCCCCAAAAGAATGGCCACGACAAAAACAAAAACGATAAGGACTTTATATTCGGCGCGTAAAAAGGCCAGGGCCCCTTCACGTATGTGGCCGGAAATAGATTTCATCTGATCGGTTCCAACTTCCTTTTTGTTGATCCAGGAAGAACGAAACATACCGTAAAGCAGGGCCAGAACAGCACTACCCATCGCAAACATAAGTGTATACTGCATCGTACGGACTTCTCCTATTCTAAAACATTCTTATTATAATGATTCATTGCATACTCGATCCCTTTATCCATCCAGGCATCAACGCCTTCCAGAGCCCTGGAAAAAATCACATCCAGGTCTTTGATGGAGGTCTCGTCAAACGGGGATAGTACAAAGTCAATAATCGAGCCTTCCGGGGGAGGGCCTATCCCTAAACGCAACCGGCTGAAAGTTTCGCTTTCCAAATGATAGATGATGGATTTAATGCCATTGTGCCCACCATCCGAACCTTTTTTCCTAAAACGTATCGTACCGAAGGGAAGCTGAAAATCATCATACACCACCATCATTCGCTCCAGCGGCAAACTCATAGCTTCCAAAACCTGATATACCGCCCGACCGCTTAAATTCATATAGGTGGTCGGCTTTATCAGTACAATTTCAAAACCATCTTTTTCATGGGCTGAAAAAAAATAATCCCCTTTGCCGGGAACAAAGGGGATTCCAAACTTTTCAGCATAATAGTCTAAAAACAGGTAACCGATATTGTGACGTGTCGTTTGATACTTTTTCCCGGGGTTACCCAACCCAAAAAGAGCAAACTGCAAAAATGGAATTACCCTTCTTCCGGAGCTTCGCCATCTTCGGCTTCGGCGGCAGCTTCTTCTTCCTCTTCGGAGAGAGTCTCGGCAGCCTTGCGGGTAACATGCACCTGACACAACATCACGGCAGGATCATCAAGAATGGTCACATCCTTCAAGTCAAGGTCACCCACACGCACAACATCGCCTATTTCCATATCGGTAATATCCACCTCTATGGTATCCGGCATGTTCTTGGGAAGCACCTGCATGGTCAGTTCATTCTTCATAATGGAAAGAAGACCACCCAGTTTAACACCCGCGGACTCACCGGTATAGTTGATCGGTACCGTAACTTTGATTTCGCTTCCGGCGGCCACCCGCATAAAATCCACATGCAGTACATCACTGCGCACGGGATGTACCTGAACCTCTTTGATCACAGCCTGTTCTTTCTTACCATCCAGTTCGATGGTAATAACCGAGAAATCCGAACGTAATAGACGCCCCAACTCCAACCTGTCCACACTAACGGCCACCGCATCATTATTTGCACCATATACAACAGCGGGCACACGACCATTGCGCCTTAAGGAACGGGAAATCGATGTTCCGGCAGTTTCACGTTTCTGAGCGGAAATAATAACTTCCGACATTCTTATATGCTCCTAAATTAGAAATCATAAAAAAATGCAAGCAACGCTTGCATTAAAAAAAACAAGCTGGGGTGCTAGGATTCGAACCTAGGATGGCGGGACCAAAACCCGCTGCCTTAACCACTTGGCCACACCCCAATGTTTTATTGTAAAGATCGGTAATATAAATAGATCAAACAATTTTGTCAATAAAAAAGACGATGCTAACAGAGCAGTTTTTCTCTTTTTTTTATCCGGCCATACTCATGCTCCAGGATAAACTCATTGCCCACCAGGTTTTTGAAAACAAATCCGTTTCGCCTCAGCATGCGGATGCTTGTGAGATTATAGCGATTTACCCGGCAGTATATGGCTTTATAAATGCCCTGAAACCGTTCCACCACCATGCCCACGGCCTTGCTGCCAATGCCCATCCCGCGGGATTCACCCAGAACCACGATCAACTGCGCTATATTTTTTTTACGGTCCTTCTGATCACCAAAAACCTTCACATCCCCGACCAGACGGTTTTTCAAATAGATCTCAAAATGGTGGATAAATTCAGGACGGGTAAAACCGGCTTGCACGGACTCCCGGCCAAAATTTAAAAAACGCCGGATCAGCGGATCCCGGCTCCATGCTTCACGCCGCTCATGGGCGGATAAGATATCGGTTTTTTTAATGGTGATGTTCATCCCGGCTCCCTCGATATACAACCACGTATATCGGCCTGTTACATACTCCTTTTAAGAATGTATACTAAAAAATAAACATGAGTCCAAAACTATTTAAACCCGCCAGGCCGTTTGAGGGCTGGCTGAAAGCATAGCGCAGGGTAAATTCCTTGTAGCGGATCCCGGCGCCCAGCGACCAGCTCAACGTTTCCTGCCGGGTGCGCACGCCGGCCAAAACCTCTACCGCCTCCAGCGGCCGGGCCAGCAACCCCATGGCATAGGATAGCTCCTCCCCCTTCACCCAGATGATTTCCGGCAGCAACGTCAGCTTGTCGGCAAACATATCTTCAAACAAACGATAGGTAAATCCGCTGCGCAAGGTCAGCGGCAGGGGCGTAGCCACTTTATCCAGGGCCGACATAACGCCGGCGTTTTGTACGACGACGCCCCAATCCGTCCCCGGAGCCACATCCCGGTACTGCAAGCCCACATCCACGGCCCAGCCGGGAGCGGTGGCCAGATAGTACTTTTCAAACAGATATTTCAGGCGAACCGCCACCTGCCAATTATTGACATACCGCGCGTACCCCACCCCCAAAGCCAGGTTAAAGGCACTGGTTATCCCCTGGGGTTCATCCAGCGGTACGTCGCCGCGGATTTCAATGCCGGGGATGGTCAGATATTCCGCATCCAAAAACCAGGCGCTTTTGTCCTTCTTAAACACAGCCGCCACGGAACTGTGGGTGGCATCCAGCAAACCCTGTTGCAGGTTGAACATTACCGACGAGCCCGAGCCCCGCAAAACACCGGCTGGATTGGAATAGATCATTCCGGCATCCCCACCCAAAGCGGTACCGGTGGAGTTCAACCCGGCCATGCGCACCCCGCCGGGTAGTTTAAGCATGGAGAAGCCACTGTTATCCTGAGCCCACAGGGCCGACACCATTAATATCACAAAGATTATTTTTTTCATTTCCATTCCTTAAAAAAAGAATTGCCAGCTAAACAGATGGCTGGCCCCCTCATCCACCACGGATGAAGCAAACACATAATCCAGATAGCTGACTTTTCCCATAAACTTAAAGTCCATTCCCGCGCCATAGGTAAAACGGGTTCCGTTAAAGCCCATACGCAAGGCGATGTTTTCCGAATACAGCGCCTCCACCCCCAGGCGGTGTTCAAATTCACTCTGATCGCTGGTTACAAAGTCGTAAGCAACGTTGAGCCAGCTCAGGGGTGTATTGTAAAACATGCCCGCCTTATATATCACCGGCAGGCTGAAACTGGTATTACCCCCACGGCTGAATATTTTTTCCGTATTGGCTTTCAAATCCACCCCCATGTTTTCCACCACCAGGGCCAATCCCAGATTGTCCGACCATCTGTAATAGAGCCCCACATCACCGCCCACGCCAAGGGCACTGTAATCAAACTCGGCGGTTCCGTCATTGATATTCTCTATGACCATCTTCAGATTGGCGCCAACTCTTAGATCGGGGCCAAAGGTACGCATAAAGGTACCGTAGATGGCATGCATGGCATGGTTAATCCCGCCCACATCCTGGCCGATGCTGTTATAGGAACGCAAATTGCCCGTCCCGCTGGTCAGCCAGCCCAGGGCCACGGCCGCCTTGGGTGGCACGGGAGCGGTATAACCGGCAAAATAGGCATAACGATCCAGGGACATAAAATTCCCGGAGAGCGCGGCCACTTTTTTGCCTTCCAGACCGGTCAGGGCCGGATTGCTGAAAAAGGCATAGGCGCCGCCGGGCATGGCCGCGCCGGTATTGCCCATGGCCATGGAGCGCCCGCCCAGACCGATTCGCAGAAAAGCACCGGCCCGTCCGCCGTGATGATTGATTTGTGCCGGGAGCGTCATAACCGCCAGCAGCACCAGAAGCATCGCACTTGCCAACAGGCTGCTTTTTTGTTTTTGCAATAAATTAATCAATGACCACCACCTTTCCCCAGGTTACCTCGCCTCCGATATCGGCACGGAAAAAATAGACCCCGCTATCCACAATGCGGCCGTCGATATCGCGGCCGTCCCATTCCACACTTCTGTCCCGGCTGCCGGCCGACCAGTTTCCCTCCTCCTCTTTCAGCGTACGCACATGCTCCATGGCCCAGTTGTAAATTTTTATTTCAACAGCCGTATCGGCGGAAATATCGAACTGGAAGCGGGTATATCCGCTGCGCGGAGGTGAAAACGGCGAAGGATAGGCATACACCTTTGGAGATGTCCGCTGCCGGGTGGAAACAAAGGAGCGGGTTATACGCCAGCTATTGCCCCGGTCTGTGGTGGACGCCAAACCATCCCCGGAACCCAGCCACCAGCGGGTAAGCCCGTTGCCGCTTTGGGAAGCAGCGGAAAAATATTCCCGGTCCAGCACCTTTTCCCCGTTGGAGCTGTCCACCACCGGCGGCAGTTCATACCAGTTTTCCCCGCGATCATCGGAAACATATAAGCCTAAATCGGCCGCGACAAAAACCGTTTCTCCGTCAAAACCAAAGTTGTGGGCAAAAACCCCTTTCAGCACCACATCCCAACTGTTGCCGCCATCCTCCGATTTACTCACGGCGCGTATTTCATCGCCATCCACCGCCTCGATGGTTGCCGCCCACACCGTTTGCGTGGCTTCCTGCCAGGCCAGGGCCACCACAAAATTACCGGATATGGGCCTGTCCTGATTTTGGTGCGTAAAATGCCGCCAGCTTATACCACCATCGTCGGATTTGCTTATGCCCTCCGCCGAGCCGTACCAGATATTGCCGTTTTCCGTCATCACCGAAAAGGCCCGGTGCTTCAGATTGTTAAAACTGTTAAAGGGCTGTCCGTCCGGGGTAACCACCTGCCAGCTGCGCCCCATGTCGTCGGAACGGCGCAGACCACCGCCAAAGCTGGCTATCCACACGGTGCTGTCATGAAAGGCGATATCAAAGGTGATATTCTGAATATTGGTGGTGGTGGGCGCGTATTCGGTCTCATCCACCGCATCCACCGGCTGGGGAATATAGGTCCAGCTTATACCACCGTCCCGCGTGTAGCTTAAACCGCCGCCCGCGGAAAAACTCTGATCCTCGGCGGTGGTATCAAAGGCCGTGGCTATCCACAGGGTATTGTCATCCATAAACCCCATGGCCGAAACACCGCCCTTTCCCGGATAGATTCCCGGAGTAAAACTCTGCCAACTGTTACCATAGTCCCTGCTGATATTCAGCCCGAATCCGGTAGAGGCCAGAATCCGGTTTTCACGAACCACCAGATCCACAATGGCGTTGCCTAAAAAGGACGGGCTATCCGCGCCCTGCAGCTTAAAGCTCTGGGCCACCCCACCCTGTAGCAATCCGGCGGCGGCGAAGATCAGCAAAAAAACTTTTTTTATATCTCTCATGGTAATACCTCAATGGAATCGGTGTAGACCGGCGTCAGATGGTTCAGCTTGTCACGCATATAGAAAGTGAAAACATAGGTACCGGCTTCGGCACTGCTGGAAATAAGGGTCATCAATGTGTAAATACCGTCATCGGCCCGGACGTCGCCCGCTTCCACAAAAGGATTGTCCATATTAAAGGGACGGCCGTTATCCACCATCAGGAACGGGTTACCGTTATTACTAAAGGTACTGTCCGGTTTTTGGGCAAAAAAGTAGACCGAGTCGATATCACCGTTACCCTGCGGGTCGACCACAAAGGCATAGATGGGTACGATGGTCAAATCCCCGGCCACGGCCGGGCGCTGTACCTGATCGGGCATATCCACCTTTATGATGCGTCCTCCTTCGTTTTCAAGCTGCACCTTTTGCGTCAGCGGGGTGCCGGAAACGCCGAAGCGGTCGGTAGCGTTCACGGAGAAGGTATAACTGCCCTGCAGGCCGGCGGCGAAGCTGCTGTCAATAAGCAGGCTGTACAGCGAATCACTTACCGCCCCTTCCCTTTGCAAGACATACACATCCGCCAATACCGAAACACCATTTCTCAACACATCCAGCGTCACCTCTTCAATCTCCTCCAGGGAGTCGGGGTCGGTCACCCTGGCCGTGATCAACAACGGTTTAAATCCGGAAGGTAAGAGGGAAGGCACGCTAATGCTTATAACTTCCGGCGCGGCGTCAAAGGCAAACAATACTGGACCGGTCTCCTTTTTTTCAACCACTCCGTTTTTATCGCTTAAACGGAATTCAAAGCGGTAAACGCCGGTAAGCGATGTGATATCCCCGGGAACATAGCGATTACGGTAGACACCGTCCCCGGCCAGCACATCTCCGGAATTGCTGTCATATCCCCCGTCATCCAGTAAAGTGCCTTCAAAAACCACCGCATTGTCGGCATTGAATACTTTAAAGGCCGCACCGGTGAGAAAAGAAGGCCCGTCGCCATGAGCCCCCCGTAACTCCACGGTCACCTTTTCCACGCTGTTGGTATTCCAGGATGTAGGCATCTCTACCGCTTTAATTTCCGGCCGGCCCGGTTCCTGTTCATTAACCGCGTCCCGGCAGGCGCTTGTGCCCAGTAACAGCAGCATCAGCCCCAGCCCGAAGGTTTTTTTATTTATAATCATTCGTTTATTTCTCCCCCTCCTGCCATTTAAATTTTAACGCCAGCCATTCGCCCTCTTCCTCACGGCCGCAAGGACGCCAGCCCCGCTCCCTGTAAGCCGTCAAAACGGTTCGTTCATCGGTGAGCAGCAGACCGGAAAGAATGAGCGTGCCACCCCGCGCGGCATAGGCGGACAGTTTCCCGGCGATTTCCAGCAATACATTGCGGTTTATATTGGCCACAATCAGATCATAGGCTTCCGCCGGCACGACCCCGATATCCCCCGTCAGCCAGCGGATATTATTTTGAACCCCGTTTATCAGACCGTTTTCAGCGGCGTTTTCCATCGCCTCCGGATCATTGTCGAAAGCCGTCACCCCGGCCGCGCCGCGCCTGGCGGCATAGATGGCCAAAATGCCGCTGCCCGTTCCGGCATCCAAAACTTTTTTATTTTCCAGATCGTATGCTTCCAGTAACCGCAGAATAAGCCGTGTTGTTTCATGATGCCCGGTGCCAAAGGCCATTTTGGGAGTAATGATCAGTTCAATATCTCCCTCACGCAGGGTGGCGCTTTCCCAGTCCGGACGCACCACGACGTGCTTACCCAGACGAAAGGGCTTAAAATGGGCCTTCCAGTTTTCGTTCCAGTTCTCCGCCGGGATGATATTTATTTTTATCGCCCGGGCCTCAAAGTCCGGCCGGTATCTTCGTATACGCGAGGCCACCGCTTCGATCAGGGTCCGGCTGTCCGTATCTTCAAACACCGCCAACAGCCGCTCTTCCTTTTCGGTGATGCCGGTGCAGCCCAGGGCGAACATCTCGGCGCTGACGGTATCATGCCATCCGGCTTCCGCGGGCAGTTCAAGCTCCAGCCATTTTTTCATTTACTGTTCCTCTTCATATAATACATGCAGCAACACCTGGCCCACGGTTTTCAAACTTTGCGGACTGCATTTGTCGGGGGTGTCCTGCAGGGTGTGCCAATAAGCGTGCCCCTGATCGGGATAGGCAAAGTCAATGATATCGATAAAGGGAATGCCGGCCTCGATCATGGGGATGTGATCATCGCTGATCGCCGGGCCCATGCGTTTTTCAAAGGCTGTGTATCCCAGTCTTTCGGCCGTATCCCATACCTTTTTAACCACATGCGGTGCGGCACGGACGGAGTTATATTCCACAGGCAGGGATAGCTGCGCATCACCCACCATATCCAGCAGGATCCCATACTGCGGGCGATACTTACCGATATTTTCGGCAAAATAGCGCGCGCCGATAAAATACTCATCCAGTTCGCCCTCACGGCCATAGTCCTCACCGTCAAACAAAACGATATCCACACCGTAAGAGAGGGGCTGTTTCTTGAGAGCGCGGGCAATTTCCAGCAACACGGCCACACCGCTGGCGCCGTCATTGGCGCCGGGGATGGGCTTATGCTGATTTTCCAGCTTATCCTGATCCGCCCGCGGACGACTGTCCCAATGGGCGGCCAGCATGATACGTTTAAGCCGCGGCTTATTGTTAAAGGAAGCGATAATATTCTTCATCGGTATCATCCGGCCGCTATGCTTGTCCTTATGGTTAAAGGATTGCACCACCACCCGATCGGCATATTGCCCCAGTTCATCCACCAGCCATTCGGCACAGGCCTTTTGCGCCTCGCTGCCCGGTACCCGCGGTCCAAAGGCCACCTGCTTTTCCAGATAGGCAAAACTGCGCTGACCGTCAAACTCCGGCACGCTGTTATTACAGGCCAATAATAAAGCCAAACCGGCAAATAGTAAAAATCGGGGCATATTATTTTAATCTCTTATGGATATGTTAACGTTTATTCCGAACTCACTGTAACTGTACTTGCCGGAAATTTTATTGGTCGTGGCGCCGGTCTCAAAAAACAGACTGCCCTGTACCCGGGTGTTGAACTTATAGGTGGCCGAGGGTCTCAACTTCCAGGAGGTGTTGTTCTGTTGCTCCACAAAATCCGTCAAACCGGCCTGTTTAATAAAGGATTTGTTCTTGGAGCTGTCAAAGGTCAGCGCAAAGTTGATCTCGTTTTTAAATGTTCGCCCCTTAAAGGGCCAAACGGGAATAGGGATTTTAAACCCGGTCTTTTTCTGATAGTTAATCGATACGGTCAGCGCCTCATTTTGTGTCTTGCTGGCTCCGCCGGAAACACTGTAAGAGAAGCTGCGGCTGCTGGTCATGCGGGCCGTGGCCGAAACCCCCCATTTGGTGCGTATGTTCAGGCCGATCAGCGGTTGCCAATTGTCGCTAAAGGTTTGCTGATAGGGCTCAAAGGTCACACCGTCACCGGCCAAACGGCTCTTTTGATCATATTTTCCGCTATGACCATGATCAATGGTAATCGAATTGGCAAATTCCTTAAAAAAGAGATACTTTTCAAGGTTGGAAATCTGTACCGTCCAGTCCGGTATAAACAGACGCAGATCTTTCCCCTTGCCTTTAAAGCTGCCTAAGGGGTCATCACCCGTGAAAAAGAAGGTACTGGTTTCTCCACCGGTTTTGGTACGGCCGCCATCGGTGGAGTTAAAGTTACTGCGTATCTCATGATTGAAATTAGCGCGGATGGAACGGCCGAAATTGTAGGAGGTGCTGGTACGGATGGTTTTATTTTGCGTAAAAGAGGGGCGCACCAGGTTAACCCCCTGAGCAACCAGCGCCGTATCCTGCCCCACACCGGGGTTGCGGGTAAAACCGAATTGATAGTCCCATTTCGGCAAACCGGCTATAAACTGATCGGTCTGGTTATTATCGATATTGTAGTTGATTTTGACATTTTTCCAGGCCACGAGGAAATCATACATCAGCATTAAGGGGTTGGGAAACTCGAAAGAGGATTTCTCCTCGGTTTTCTTTTTCCCCTCCCCGGTTTCCTCACTGCTCTTTTTCCGGGGCCGGCGACGCCGCTTTTTATTGCCCGTTTTTTTACCGCTTTTGGGCTTATAGATGGCTTGCATCAATTTCCCCGGGCTCAGGGTCACCCCTATCCGTTTGGACACCCGGCTGGTGGCCGACTTATACTTATAGCTGTTGGTCAACTGGTAACGGAAGTTACTGTCATAAGTAAAATCGGGTTTTAGCCAGGAGACAAGCTTTGGTTTAAAAGTAGCCTTAAAGGTTTGTCCGATATCGGTTTCGCGGCCGAAATCAAACTTTGTAACAATATTTTTATACAACTGGGTGCGCGAGATACTGTCAAAATCGGCGTCGGTGGTATATTTGCGGCTATAATTAAAATTCAGCTTATCGAACATCTTATAGCCGGCGGTGATGGTGCGCAGGGTGGATGTATTGCGCTGGGTTTTTAACACCGCCGTGGAGTCACGTCGCAGGGACTCCGTTTTATTGTCCGATACGGTCATGTTCATGTTGATATTGCTGGGCGTATAGAAAAACTTGGTATCGTGTATATAACTGAGTACCGGAATGGTTTTGGCAAACTTAAAGGGCATGATAAAGTTATCCGAGGCAAAGGGGATTTTATAACGGTAACTTTCCTTAAACTTTTCGCTGCGGTTAAACTTGATATCCCAACTGCTGCGGTTTTGACGGGCATAATCGAAATCAAAAACAAACTGATCCAGCGTGTATCGCAAAAACCAGTTTTTGGATTTGCTGCGTTTGGAGATGGTGGTACCCGCGCCGATGGTTTCGCTGGAACTGATATCATCCTCCAGATCCTTGGGCAGCCCTTTTAAACCGAACAAGGATTTCAACTTATCGGCAAAGGTATCGTTTTTATAGCCGGTCAACTGATCGCTTTTAGGCAGATATTTAGGCACATTGCGCGAAAAACTGGCCCGGGCGTCGATGGGAATGGACATGTCCCATTCGGCCGGCAGAAATTTATCCAGGTTCAGTTTACCCGAATAGCTTTGTCGTTCGATGGTGTTGCCCTGGCCAAACTGCTTGCCCACATTATGAAAATCGGCGTCCTTGCTTTCCCACTCGGCGGTTACACGCAACACATCGGCCAGCTTGATATTGGTTTTTAAACGCATGGCCGTGGCATTATCCTGTCGCACATCGGCAAGACGCAGCTCGTTCAGCCATACCTCCCCGTTAAACTTCACACCGGATTTGTTGCGCACACCGATTACAAAATAGCGTATGGTCTTAAGACTGGGCAGCCCCTTGGATTTATAATAGCCCCGTTGATCATTTTTCAGATCCCGGTATTCCGACATCAGGTTCTTCACCTTGATCAGGTCTTCCAGGTTGAGATCGATTTGATTGAGCTTATTCCAACCCAGAAAAACATCCTGACCATATTCATAGTAATTATTTTTATCGGCGCCGAAGCGCAAATAAAACTGTAAGGGACTGTCGCCGTCCTCCGGCCTTTCCGGAAAGGAGGGATAGGTATTGGTACTGCTGCCGTACAGGAACAGTTTAAGGCGCTTGTAATTGATCAGTTCCATTTTGGAATAGAGCTGCTTGCGGGCCTCGGCCACCCCGTCAATGGGGAAGGAGCGTAACCGCATGGCCAGAGACTGTTCCTTGGACAGGGTTCGCGTGATACGGTCACGCTGGCCGCTAACCCCCGGCGGACTGATATAGGGATCCTGATAACCGGGTATGCCCTGTTTATTCTCTTCATTGTTATAGGTGGCCAGTACAAATATGGAGTCATCCTGCACAAAATTGATATCGGCATCCGGATTGCCAATGTCCTGCACGGCATAGCCCTCTTCTTCCCACTCGTTACCCACAAAGTCCAGGGTGGCGATCAGAATACGCGTGGGTTCCGTGGGCAGTTGATCCAGCCATATCCGTGAATAGAGAATTTGCTGGAAGGTGGTATCGGGCAGGCCGACCTTGCGGTTCCACTGGCGTATGGGAATACGAAACAGGCGCCAGCCCTTGGGGGTGGAACCGGCCACATAGTTGCGGGCTTCGGCGTCGGTGGTATCCAGGGAAAAGGAGTATTCAAAATAGGCGTTGCTGGTGTTCAACTGTCCGTCGCCGTCCAGGTCTTCCGTATCCGGATAGCGGGCCCCGCGGGCATTACCGTTGCCCTCCAGACCGTTCAAACCCGTATAATCCACGCCATCGGGTTTGTCGCGGACGTTACGGCGCGGCTCTTTCCATAAATCATCCGTATCGGCGCCGGGCGTACCGAATTTCAGCCCATCCAAACCCACGTCTTCACCCTCATCCAGGGTACCGCTCAGGTTCTTATCCTCGGTATTTAAAAAACCGGCCGCCGGATAAAACACTCCATCGACGACCTTGTCCCGCAAATACCAGTCCTCGGAAATGATACCCACATCGATATGTACCCGGCCGTGATAACCCTTGACCCACATCTCGATATATTTGGTCTTTTGCTGATCGGGGAAACTGGCATTGGAGCGCATCACCCCCACCCAGGCGCTGTCGGGGTCCTGATCTTCATCCCGCCAAAACTCAAAGCCCAGCACATCGGTGGTTTGCCCGGTTTGGGCGTTGACGTCCCGCTCCGGCCAGATGTCCTTAATCAACACCTGATTGTAAGGGTTGAACCATGTAAAATTACCGCGGCTTTTGTCCAGCTCCACATCATCCACCTCGCCCAGTTCCGGCATATAGGCCGGCGGACTGGCATAGGTCCAGGTTTTATAACGGATACCCAGGGTAGTGGAACGTTTGCTGGACTCAAAATCGTCAATATAGGCCACGCCGTTATTATCGCCGGTACCGGGGCTGTCCAGGGTATTGGGATCGGGGAACACCTGGGCAAACTCGCCTTCGATATCGAAATTGGATTCGGCGCTGGTCTCCACCAGGGGCAGGGCGTCGATCGCTTCGGTGATGAAACGGGGCTTAAATTTAAAGGCGGCGTTTAAATCCCACACAAAGTTTTGAAAGGGTTCCTGCCCCACACGCACCCGGGTATCCAAAGTGGTTTTGTCCAGATAGAGCGCCGTAAAGCCTACAAAACCGATATCGCCGAGGTCATATTCCAGCCGGGTACCGAAAATGGTTTTTTTATCCAGTTGAAAAAGATTGGCCCGCTCATACTTTATTTCCAGATCGGCACTGCTACGCTTGGCTTCATCCGAAATCAAAGTCAACTGACCGCTGAAATAGTCGATAAGATAATCCTTATCCCGTTCCAGCTTACGGCCGTTCAGGTTAACCACTTCGGAACCTTCCAAAACATAGAAGCCCAAGTCGAAGGAAGACTTGGTACTCTTGGAGGTCACCAGCATGCGAAAACCGCTGGCATCGCTGCGATCGCGGGTGGTGGTTACATTGTACATTTTGATGCGGTATTTGTCTTCCAGGCCGTTGAAACGGCTGTTTTTCAGGGGA
Source organism: Calditrichales bacterium (assembly GCA_015493745.1). Taxonomy (GTDB): domain Bacteria; phylum Calditrichota; class Calditrichia; order Calditrichales; family J004; genus J004. Next base: position 2,878 of record WGCN01000001.1, on the reverse strand, counting down.
TCAAAAGGCTGCAGGGAAGGAAACATAACGATGCCCTGGGCGCGGTTGATAATCGCCGGATTGGTCAGATCCACCTTATCATCTCCGCCCTCTATGGGGTTGCCGTTTTCATCCTGAATATCCAGACCGACCAGGTTGAGAAAAGAGACGTCGCCCTGATGGGTCTGTTCCTCGCCCGCTTTGTTATACTCCAGACGTATTTCAAAACCATCCTTCTCGATATTGGTACCGCCCAGGGAATAGATATTTTTCATCATTAAATCCCAGGTATCGGCATAAATGGGTGACGTGGGGTTCTGATCGCGTTCCTTGATCATTTTCAGGATTAAAGGAGCGGAGGGATCGATATCGGTGGTCAGTGTGCCGGGAGTCAGGGTATTGTCCGTGGAGCGGAAGGCCACGGCCAGGGTGGTGGCGGCGTCCAACTGCTGGTTGATGGTTAAAATACCGTGAAAGCGGTCAAAACTGTATTCGTTTTCCTCCAGTTGAATAAAATAACCTTTTTGCACTTCGCCGGCCTTGGAATCGACGGTGCTGATATCGGTTATATTCATGAAAGAATCGGGGTTGACGGCCGCCAGACCGAAACGCGCCCCCTGAATCCCCTGGGGATTTATCGATTTCCAGACCTCGATGATAAAAACATCCTTGCCCGGAAAATACTGGAACTGCTGCAGGTCTTCGGTAAACTCATCCTCAAAAACATCACGGTAAAAGCGGTCGATAAAAAAGTAACGGTTTTGAATATAGTCGATATCCTTGATGATGGTGGTCGAGGAACTGGAGTTACCCGAAATTTTCAACTCCTGCTGTTGCCCTTTCTCCAGGGAGGCGATGGAGGTCATTTTCAGGTTACCCAGTTGCATTTGCGATTTGAGACCGAACAGCCCCTGGTTGGAGCCGCCGAAAATGACATACTTGGTGGAGGGCAGGGAGAGGGAAACATTACCGGCCTCGATTTTTTGCACGATTTCATCTTCATCCCCGTCATAACGCAGCCGGAGCGTATTCTCGATATCGGTGACCGCCTCACTGTTCTGTTGCACGGAAACGGTTACCTTTTCGCCGATACGGCCTTCCACGGTAAACTGCTGGGTCTGGCTGAAGCGGGGGCTGAAGGTACTTTGATTTTCCCGGGCGTTGATGGCCGATCCGCTGCGATCCTCCGTCCTTCCGGAAAGATCAAAGGTGATGTTACCGGTAACGCGCAGACTGATTTTATCCGACCCGAAAATACGGGTAAAGGTTTCGTTTTTAATTCGGAAGGGAATATCGAGCTGAAAGGCGCCGAAATCATCCTCTTTTTGATTGAAAAGTTTTTCCCGGGCACTTTCCAGCAGCATGTGCCGCAAATTGTACTCCACCCGCATGCGCACATAGGTATCCAAATCCACCACCAGCGGCAATTTAAATTCGGTACCGGCAATTTTCTCCGATATGGACAGGTAGGTATTGGTAGAGTCCAACTGTTCCGACCGTTTGAACAGCAAAGGTTTTGGAGTGAAAAAGGGAGAACTCAGCGCGGATTGCCCGTTAAATGCCGTCTGGGCATCAAACAACTGTACCATTTGGGGCGGCGGGGGCAAGCGTAGCCCCGTCTGAGCCCAGCCGTACTGTATCAGTATAAATAGAGACAGGCTTAGAAAAATGTGGATGCGCCGGAGTCTCGATTCTGCAAATCGAATTTTCATAAATCAGATTAATCTTTTTAATTCCTATGGTAGCAATCGATCCGGAAGCATCCTCCTCGGGTTTTTAATTTTACTCAGAGTGCGAATTTAAAGCGCTATACACACTAATTCAAGAGCAAATTTTCGTACTCTTTTGACATAACATTAAGCGATATGTGAAACGTACCGGTAAATGTAAGGTTCACTTCTTGAAATCCATACTACATTACATACGTTTTTCCATCCGCTATAACGTACTTACACGAACCTGCAACATCCGGAAAAACGGGCTTAGTTTTTTACCTGAATACGCCCGCGGAACAGTTGCAGCTTGCCGTCACGTTCCAGTTGTTTTAAAAGCCGTGACACCACTTCGCGGGCGCTGCCTATTCTGTAGGCCAGCTCCTGATGGGTAATATGCACTTCACCGGCGGCATCTTTATGCTGCCGCAGATAGTCCAGCAGACGCCGGTCAACGCTTTTAAAAGCCACGGCATCCACCAGATGCAAAATCTCCCCCAGGCGGGAATCATACAGATCGGTTACAAAAGCGCGCCAGCTTTTATAGCGGTCATGCCACAGACGCACCTGCTTGTCGCTGACCAGCAGCAGGGTGGTTTCCTCTTCGGCCGTCACCGTCAGGGTATCCATATTGCTAAAGTTTTCACGCAGACAGGAGGTCAGCGAAATAACGCAACTTTCCGCCTCGTGGATATGATACATTAATATTTCCTTGCCCGTATCATCGGAACGGGAAACACGTATCAGCCCCTTTAAAACCAGTGGAATATGATGCACCCGTCCATCCCCCACATGCAGCAAAGTACCGGCGGGCACGGTAACCTGCCGGCATTGCATCAGTTCGCCGGCCAGGGGCGGCTCAAAACGGCCGCCAAATACGGCATATACCTGATCCATCATTTTGCGGGTTGCAGTTTCAGCACCTGGGCCGCCCTGCCGTAGGTGGTCTGTTTATCCAGGCTCACCGGCCAGTATTCCCCATTCTTCCACATCTCATAAAAATCCATAAAGTGCTCCCCCATGGGGTTGCCGGAATTCCCCGCCGGGATCACCATCTCTCCTTCCAGCGGTTTGGAAAAATCGACCACGAAACGCCAACTGGGACCAACCACGGCATTAAAGGCGTCATCGGCAAACAGGGAAAAGGAGACATTGATGGTGCCCTCCGTGCCCGGCCAGGGCATGGG